>JAENXD010000224.1 GCA_016649745.1 Flavobacteriaceae bacterium
AGTTAGGCCACCTAAAACGGGGTTTGATGATACAATTACCGCAAATTGGGTTGTAGGTATCAAACTGTAATTTGCAACCAAAGTTCTGTCTGCTGCAATCACAAATTGATAATTTGCAGCTGTAGAAACCTCAAGTCCGTTTTCTGTCCAGTTGTCAAAAGTAAATCCTGCATTTGGTGTTGCCGTTACAGTGACTGACGATCCTTCATCAAATAATCCTGCTCCTGCAGTTAGGCCACCTAAAACGGGGTTTGATGATACAATTATCGCAAATTGGGTTGGAGGTATCAAACTGTAATTTGCAACCAAAGTTCTGTTTCCTGCCAATACAAATTGGTAAGTTGCAGTTGCTCCAGGAACAATGACGCCACCTTCTGTCCAGTTGTCAAAAGTATATAATGGATTTGGTGTTGCAGTTACTGTTACATTTGTGCCTTCATTAAAAGTACCTGCACCAACAGTCACGCCACCAATAAGTGGGTTAGATGAAACGGCTACCGTAAAGGTTTTTATGGTATTAAATGTCCACACATAATTTTCCTGTAAGAAGTTTCCTCTAGGATCTGCAGCCAATGTTGTAATTGTGCCAGTATATTCCGTGTTAGGAAGCAGTGGAGCATTTGGGGTAAATGTAGCGGTAGTACCTGCATAAGTTACTATTCCTCCTATTTGAGCACCATTAGCACTTACAAGGAACGATGCCGTTGTAATTGTTGATGGATTCATCACTTCATTGAAAGTGGCTGTAATTACTTGGTTTAAAGGCACGCCAACAGCGTCTGACGTTGGAATAGTTGAAATAACAAGTGGGCAAACGCCATCGACTTCTACGAAATCGTCTTTTGCGCAGCCCGAAAATAGGAGAACAAATGCAAATGCAATTGTTGTAAGTAATTTTTTCGTGATCATAATTTTTGGATTTTAAAGTTCATAATTTTTGTTTTTGGGGTGAAAATTTTTTTCATAATACAAAGATGGGTACTTAATAGAGTGGAAGCATTACACAATTTTTACAAAGAGTTGTATAATTCACACATTTTGTTTTTGTGAAATAGCGGCAAATAAACAATCTTGTATATTGATAATTAACTGATTAAGCGGGTGGATTATTTATTGAATTTCATTATTTTACTTTGTTTTGACGCCATTATAGGCGAAAACAATTCCTAAAATTCTCCTAAAGTTTTAACTTTTTAGGCAATTTATTGGTAAATAATGTGATTAATTTAACAGTGATTGACATTCGTAAACATAAAAATATCGACGTTTTTGAGACCGATATTTTGAGGTAAATTGTTAAAAAAAACAATTATTTAAAAGGTATTATCCTCTAATAATTCTTAAAATAACTGCGATGACTGCAATCACCAACAATATGTGTATTAAACCTCCCATATTATATCCTAAGAATCCGATGGCCCAAAGAATCACTAAAATGACTGCAACTGTGTAAAGTAGATTTCCCATAATTTGTTTGTTGTTTGTTGTTTATTGTTCACCCGCCAACGGTTGGCAGGTTTGTTTATTTGTTTTAATGAAGCCAAGCTTTGGCAGATAAATTGTATAACCATTAAAATCTTCAATCTTATAATGATCTCATTATGTTAAAATTAGCAAGAATTTTGATGTTATGGATTGATAATGATTAAATAAGAAATGATTTATCTCAATTTTTTGGCAAAAAAATATCGAAGCTTTAAAAAAACAACGATATTTTATACTAACTCAAATTAGTTAATTTTTTAAAGAACCCTTCTTCCTGAAATAAGCCTAAAAATAATTGCAATTACTGCAATTACCAATAAAATGTGGATTAGGCCGCCCATACTGTAGCCAAGGAATCCAATGGCCCAAAGAATAATTAAAATAACTGCAATAGTGTAAAGTAGATTTCCCATAATTTGTTTTTTTAGTTTATATGATTTATATTTATTTAAAATTTGTCACCCTAAGTGTATTCGAAGGGCAAAATTGTTTACTTGCTTTTAACGGTAAAGTTTTTAAATGCCTCTCCTAAATTATCCATATCGCGACTAAATTCGGACTTAAATCTTTCCCAATTTTCTTTTCCGTCTTCTTTATAGGTATCCATTTTTAATTTCATCTCCTTATTTTTTTGTTCCAGTATGGCTACTTGTTCTTGTGAGTAGGCTTTTGCATCTTTTTTTGCATATTCAATTTTTACATTAAGTTCTGCAATTTTTTGTTTGTTCGAGTCAATCTTGGCTGCTGTTTCTTTCTTAAAATTTTCAATATCAACCTTGAAATCCTCATTTGCTTTATTGAGATCTTCTTTAACTTCTTCAGCGTTGATTTTTACGATTCCCGCCTTTTCAGTTATGGTATCACAACTTGTAAAAACAGTTCCGGTAAGCAATGCTGCGCCGGTAAGGATAAAAATTAATTTTTTCATATTTTTCTATTTTTTGTTTCTGTTTAACTGGTCGTAAATTATAAGTCGGAAATAATTTTATGAATATCTTCTTTTGTAAGCCCCAATTTTTTCTGAAGCTTTTCAATCATTTCAGATTGCCTTCCTTCTACAAACAATAAATCATTGTCTGAGAGCTTGGCGAATTTCTTTTTAAGATTTGCCCTTATTTCATACCAGTTATTTCTTAATTCTGTTGAACTTTTCATTTGTTTTCTGGCTCTAAATATTCATTAATCCATATTTGGTAAAGGTATGCCTCATTATAATTTAGGGTATTACATAACTTTTTATAAAAGTTACATAATTCACACGTTCAATAATTTTTAATGGTTTTAAAATAAGATTTGCTAATTTTTTTCAAAATGGAAAAAATAATTATTCCAAAACCTCAAGTAATATATAGGAATGTTTTTATTGTTTTTTCGCTTCAGTTGCTTCTTCCTTTTTTTTCTCAGCTGCTTTTGCTTTCTTTCTAAAATAACCTCTCAAAAGAAAATTACTTTTGGCGGCTTCCATATTTTCATTCAATCCTTTGCTGCTTTTTTGTAGGTTGCTCATTGTTTTGTTCAAACTTTTTGCCATAGTGGAATCCTGTATCAACATCCCAAGTGTACCTTTTCCCTGATTGATGTCATACAAAATCTCTATGATTTGTCCTGAAATAATTTCCGCATTTTGCGCGGTAATATCCAAACTTTCCATAATTGCATCAGTTTCAACAGGTTCAACTGATGAAAGAAATTGTCCGCTTTTAACCGATTTTGTTTCGGAACTTCCCTGGGTAATAATTAAAACCCGGTCGCCTATAATTCCTTCTGAACCAATAAGCACCATACCATCCGTTTTAATAAATCGCTGTACGTCTTTTTGAACTACCATATTCACAAGAACTGTTGTATCATTGATAATTCTAATATTGTCAACTGTTCCAACATTGATTCCTGAAAACCGGATGTTGTTTCCAACCTGCAATCCGCTTACATTATAGAAAGTTGTGGAAAGGCTAAAAACTGGATTAAACAGATTTTTTTGTCGGCCAATTAAAAATATGGCAATACCAAAAAGCACAAATCCTGCGGCCACGAACAAACCTAACCGTACTTTAAATTTTGTTGAGTGTGTATTCATATTATTTTTTTTTAAATATTGTTATTATTTTATTTTTGTTGTTGTTGAATTTTTTTATTTAAAGAAGGACATAATCAATGGATCATCGGATTTTTCAAATTCTTCGAGTTTTCCTTCTGCATAAACATAGCCTTCGTGCAACATAATAATGCGGTCGGCGGTTAGGCGCACGCACGCAATATCGTGCGTAATAATGATGGAAGAAGTTTTGTATTTTTTTTGAATTGAATTGATCAATTCGCTTATTTCATCCGAAGTTACCGGGTCGAGCCCAGTTGTGGGTTCATCATACAACATAATTACCGGATCTAAAATAATGGAACGCGCCAAACTTATTCGTTTTCGCATGCCGCCCGACAGTTCTGAAGGCATTTTTTCCAACACATCTGAAAGTCCGACATTTTCCAACACTTCTTTTACTTTTTCGCCTATTTCCAGTTCGTTCAAATTTCTTTTGATTCTGCGAAGCGGAAATTCTAAATTTTGTTTTACTGTCATAGAATCATACAAAGCGCCACTTTGGAAAAGAAAGCCGATTTTTTTTCTTACTTCTGACAGTTCTTTGCCTTTTGTTGAATTCACTTTTTTGCCGAGAAGGTCAATGGTGCCGCCATCGGGATTTAACAAACGAACAATACATTTTATCAATACCGATTTTCCCGATCCTGATTTGCCGAGAACCACTAAGTTTTCCCCATTGCGAAGTTTTAGGGAAATGTCTTTTAAGACTTCCAGTTTTCCGAAATTCTTCTTCAGGTTTTTTATTTCTATCAATATATCAGCAGTTATTTTTTCTTCTGAAATAGTGTCTGAACTGGTTTCTTGTAAATTTTTCATAACAACATATCCGTTATTTGTACAGCAATCATATCAACAATAATTATAAGTAAAGAAGACAACACCACTGCGGCATTTGCTGCTTTTCCCACACTTTC
>JAENXD010000108.1 GCA_016649745.1 Flavobacteriaceae bacterium
GATTGATCTGGCAATGGTCCAAATTCTGAGCGTAATGCAGCTACCATCCAACCAGATAGATATAAATATCTTTTACTCGTCGTTTTATGATGCTTTTTAACGGCTATCATATTTTGTTGCGCAACAAAACCATGCCAACAACCTAATGATTGTGTATAATTAGAAGCATCTGCATCATATGCTGCCATGTCTTTTCTCATAATGGCAGCAGTATATTTAGCGATATCTAAACCTGTTCTAAAACGATTTTGAGCAACCATTCTGGCTGCGATTTCAGGATTTATTGCATTCCAAGTATTTCCATACTTAGCTTTAAGATCTCTTACAGTTTGTAAAGCAGAACTATAATTACTTTGTGCTAAATTTTTCATAATTTTGTTTTTAATTTTTATGGTTATTTATATGAATCACCCTTTAATTTCGTGGTTTTTTGGTGGTTTTTTTATAGGTATTTATAAGCTTTTAGGGTCAAAAATTCTTCAAATTTCTCTGAAATGATCAGTGAATCAAAGAGTTCGATGGCCGGTGTAAATTTTCCGTTTTTGAATGAATCTTCCCCTACCATATTTTTAATTTGATGAATTTCAGATTCCAATAATTCAATATACAATTCAACAGTAAATTTTCTTCCGTCTTCAAGTATCGACTTGTTATGAAGCCATTGCCACAATTGTGTTCTTGAAATTTCTGCCGTTGCAGCATCTTCCATCAAATTGTACAACGCTGCCGCTCCATTTCCAGACAACCAGGATTCCAGATATAAAATTCCGACATTGATATTTTTACGAATCCCATCTTCTGTAATGGTTCCTTTTGGCTGTTCAAGCAATTGGGATTCGGTAATCTTCAAATCCGTTCGTTTATTCTCAATCTGATTGCTTTCAGGCATATATTTATTAAAAACTTCCAAAGCAATAGGGACCAATCCAGGGTGTGCTACCCAAGTCCCGTCGTGTCCATTTTTTGCTTCACGCTCCTTGTCTATTCTCACTTTCTCATAAGCAATGCTGTTTGCCTCTTCATTATTTTTTACAGGAATTTGAGCCGCCATTCCTCCCATTGCATGGACATTTCGCTTGTGGCAACGTTGAATAACCAACAATGAATATGCTTCCATAAAAGGTGTTGCCATAGTTACCTGACCTCTATCCGGCACCGTAAAATTTTTGTGATTCCTGAATTTTTTGATATAAGAAAAAATATAATCCCAACGGCCACAATTCAATCCTGCCATATGGTCTTTTAATTCGTAAATAATTTCATCAATCTGAAAACTTGCGGTAATTGTTTCAATTAAAACTGTGGCTTTAATGGTTCCTTGTTTTATTCCGAAGTATTCCTGTGAAAATATAAAAACTTCATTCCACCAACGTGCTTCTAAATAATGTTCCAATTTTGGCAAATAAAAATAAGGACCGGATTCATTTAAGAACAATTGTTTCACATTGTGAAAAAAGTACAAACCGAAATCAACCAAAGAACCTGACATTTGCTCTTCATTAATAAGGAGGTGTTTCTCATTCAAATGCAATCCTCTTGGCCTAACCAAAATGGTTGCTACAGTAGCATTTAATTTATATTCCTTTCCATTTTCATTAGAAAATGAAATCGTTTTATTCACTGCGTCCTTTAAGTTTTGTTGCCCTTCCATTAAATTGCTCCAGGTTGGGGAATTGCTGTCTTCAAAATCGGCCATAAAAACTTTTGCACCGGAATTCAGCGCATTGATAATCATTTTTCTGTCAACCGGCCCCGTAATTTCAACCCTTCTGTCCAACAAATCTTTTGGCAATGGCGCTGCAGCCCAATCACCTTCTCTTATAGCTCTTGTTTCCCTTGGGAATTCCGGAAATTTTCCTTTGTCAAAATAATTTTGCTGTGCAACCCTCCTCTCCAACAACTCTAATCGTTCGCTGTTAAATTTTTCATGCAGTTGCACTAAAAAATCCATCGCTTCATTGGTTAAAATAGCTGGGTAAGCATTTTTTACCTCCGCAGAAAAAGATACCGGGTGAATTGTTGTTTCATTAAATTTTTTCATATTGGTTTATTTTTATGACGACAAACATAAAATAAAGTTTTTTATAAAACAAGCGAACGTTCGCTAAATATTCATTTTGTATAAATTTTTATTATTTCGCTAAAAAACATACCTTTGTTTTATGAATATCGAAGAAGAATACATCCGTTTAATCTTTGGATTGAAATTGAAGCAAATCAGAACAGAGAAAAATCTGTCTTTATTTGGACTTTCGAAACTTACAAAAATTTCAAAATCGTACCTAAATGAAATTGAAAAAGGAAAAAAATATCCCAAAACGGATAAAATTGCGCTTTTGTCGCAAGTTTTGGATGTTCCGTATGACAATATGGTTTCCTTAAAACTCGACAAAAACTTAGCGCCACTGGGCGAAATATTGCAATCTAAAATATTAAAAGAAATTCCTTTGGATTTATTTGGCATACAAGAAGCGGATTTAATTGACATTATTTCAAACGCCCCGGCAAAAGTTAATGCATTTATAAGTACCTTAATTAAGATTGCCCAAAACTATAATTTGTCGCGTGAAAGTTTCTTTTTAGCGGCTTTGCGTTCTTATCAGGAAGCGCATAACAATTATTTTGAAGACATAGAACTCAGTGTCGAAAAATTTGCCAAAGCGTATCAAATAAATTTAGAAGAAAAAATAAAATCGAGCGATTTAGAAGAAATTTTAGTTGAAGAATTTAATTATAAAATAATCAAGAACGGACTTTCTTCTTACACAAATCTTACGGAACTAAGATGTGTGTTTATTCCAAAAACAAATACTTTATTGTTAAGCGACACTATAGATGATTCTCAAAAAACTTTTATTTTCGCAAAAGAACTGGCTTACAATTATCTCAATTTAAAAGAAAGACTCTATACCTTTTCATGGATTAAATTTGAAACTTTTGATCAGGTTTTAAATAATTTTATGGCATCGTATTTTGCTGGCGCCCTCATCATTCCAAGAAAGACAATTGAGAATCAGCTAAAAACATTTTTTGATGAAAAAGTTTGGGATAGCCATATCTTTAATAAAATGATTGGGCATTTTACAGATTCACCAGAAACCTATTATCAGCGCTTAACAAACATATTACCCAAAGTATTTCATTTCAAAAATTTATTCTTTTTGCGTTTCACCAATAAAAATGGCGAAAACAGGTACAAACTTTCAAAAGAACTACATATTACCCAGCAACAGCCTCCAACAGCCAACGAAACTCATGAACGTTATTGCAGAAGGTGGGTCTCCATTGATATTTTAAACAACGTTGATAAAAATGACATTATTTCAGACATTCAAATTTCCAATTATCCGGGAAATGAATTAAGTTATTTGATGATTTCAAGCGCCACAAAGGATCCTTTTAAAGAAAATCACAATCGGAGCATTAGCATTGGTTTACTTATTTCCCCACTTTTAACAAGTAAAATTAACTTTTTAAACGATGCCAACATTAAATCTAAAAACGTTGGCGTTACTTGCGAACGCTGCCCAATTTCCGATTGTGATGTTAGGGTTGTTGAAGCTATCGAACTGCAAAAAATAGCCAAAAACGAAGAAATTTCCAAAACTGTTCAACAAATTCTAACAGATTATTCCTAAAACAGCATCGGCACTTCAATAAAAATCAATTCAGATGCGCTTTTGGCTTTTAAATTGATACTTTTGGTTTCAGAAATTCCGATGGCGTCTCTTTTTCCTAAAATTTCATTTTCAATATCGATTTCACCTGCTATCACCATCATATAAAGTCCGTTATTTTCGGATTTCAGCGTGTAATTAAATACCGAATTTTCACCTAAATCAATTCTTGAAATAAGCGCATCCTGATGTATTTTCAAGCTGTCTTTTAAATCCTCATCAATAGAAGAAACTAATATTTGAAGCTTGTTTTTTCTTTTTGAAGCGTCAAATTTTTGTTGATCATATCTTGGTTCTACATCACTTTTATTGGGAATAATCCAAATTTGAAATAAATTAATTTCTTCACTTGGTGAATTGTTCATTTCAGAATGTTGCAACCCGCTTCCGGCAGACATCACCTGCACTTCCCCAGTTTCAATGGCAATCCATTTATTTCCCATCGAATCCTTATGTTTTAACGCTCCTTTTAAGGGAATTGTAATTATTTCCATATTGTCATGAGGATGCGTTCCAAAACCCATTCCGCCTTGAATTACATCATCGTTTAATACTCTTAATGCGCCAAAATTTACCTTTTCAGGATTGTAATAATTTGCAAAACTAAAGGAATAATTTGCGTTTAGCCATCCGTAATTAGCTTGGCCTCTATCAGTTGATTTATAAATTATTTTTTTCATTTTTATAATTTTTATCTGGTTATCGAATTTTATCAAGTATTTCATTCAATATCTTTGCTTCTTCTTCTGTAATTGAATTCATATGGTTATCAAATTTCTGCATTTTAATTTTATCCAATAATTTCAGGCCTTTTTCTGAAATCTTCACGTAAACCACTCTTCTGTCGTTCTCGCAACGCGTTCTTTCAATTAAACCTTTATCGCATAATTTATCCATGAGTCTGGTTGCATTTGGTGACTTTTCAATCATTCTTTCTTTCACCATATTAACTGTTACTCTTTCATTGGCTCCTTTTAAAATTCTTAAAATATTGTATTGCTGATTGGAAATTTTAAATGGTTTTAAAAATTCATTTCCAACAGTATTTAGCCAATTTGCCGTATATTTAATATTAATAAGCGCTTTTACATGCTCATTTGGAAACTTTGAATTGATGTCTTTTGAAATATCTCCCATAATTACAGTGCGTTTTCAAATTCATCAACAAGATTTAGAAGATTTTCTTTTAAGTCGGAATTCACTATTTTCCCCTCTTTAAAATTTTCATCAAATAAAGGAAATGACATACTGCCAACAATATTTGCACCCATATATGGAAATTTACCTAAGGCAATTTCTAAAACAGATTTCCCTCCACGAATACCAGGAGAAGTGCTCAATAACAACATGGGCTTGTTTCTCCAAACCTTACCCTCAATTCTTGAAAGCCAGTCATAAGCATTTTTAAAAGCGGTTGAATAAGCGCCATTGTGCTCAGCCAACGAGATTATAAATCCATCAGCATTTTCAATAATTTCATTCAAATTTAACACCCCTTTTGAATATCCTTTTTCAAATTCAACATCAACCGAAAATAAAGGAATGTCAAAATCATTTAAATCTACTTTTGTCAATTTTGCATTTTTTAACAATCCACCTGCATATTCAGCCAATATTTTATTGATGGAATTTTTACTTGAACTTCCACCTATGGTGACAATATTTTTTATCATATTTTTTGTCTTAAAATTAATTTCTTGTGCAAATATACATGAATTATTTTTATTTACCTAGGTATATATTTACACGGTATTTATTTGATGCTATTTCACATTCATTTTGTACTTTAGCACCTCTTGAAAAGCACAACTAAAATGGATATCAACTTCAATAAAAACGAAGATTTCAATAAACTACAATTATCGGCACTAAAAAGAAAACTTGTGAAAGTTTATAAAGGCGGCGGTGAAAAAAGAACTGAAAAACACACAGACAATGGGAAGTTAACGGCAAGAGAACGCATCGATTATCTTTTTGACGCCAAGAACAAATCAATTGAAATTGGGGCTTTGGCCGGAGAAGAAATGTATGAAGAACACGGTGGATGCCCGTCGGGCGGCGTCATTGTAAAAATTGGATACGTCAAAGGAAAACAATGCATTGTTGTTGCCAATGATGCAACAGTAAAAGCCGGCGCATGGTTTCCCATTACCGGAAAAAAGAATTTGCGCGCCCAGGAAATTTCCATGGAAAACAAATTGCCTATCATTTATTTGGTTGACAGCGCAGGGGTTTATTTACCTATGCAAGATGAAATTTTTCCCGATAAAGAACACTTTGGAAGAATCTTTAGGAATAATGCAGTCATGAGCAGCATGGGAATTACACAAATTGCCGCGGTTATGGGAAGTTGTGTTGCCGGTGGCGCTTATTTGCCAATTATGAGCGACGAAACTATTATTGTTGATAAAACCGGAAGTATTTTTTTAGCCGGAAGTTATTTGGTGAAAGCTGCTATAGGAGAAAATGTGGACAATGAAACGTTGGGAGGCGCAACAGCTCACAGCGAAATAAGTGGCGTGGCAGATTATAAAGCCACTGATGACTATGATGCCTTGGATAAAATAAAAAATATCATTGATAAAATTGGAGATTACGACAAAGCCGGTTTTAACAGAATAGAAACTGTAAATCCGGTTAAGAATCCTGAAGACATCTTTGGAATTTTACCTGCCTCAAGAACTGATCAATATGATATGCTTGAAATCATAAAACGTTTGGTTGACAATTCAGAAATTGAAGAATATAAAAAAGACTACGGAAAAACCATCATCTGCGGCTACGCAAGAATTGAAGGTTGGGCTGTTGGCATTGTCGCCAACCAACGAAAAGTTGTTAAAAATGCCAATAAAGAAATGCAATTTGGCGGCGTAATTTATTCTGATTCAGCAGATAAAGCAACGAGATTTATAGCCAACTGCAATCAGAAAAAAATTCCATTGGTGTTTTTACAAGACGTTACAGGATTTATGGTAGGTAGTAAAAGCGAACACGGCGGTATTATAAAAGACGGCGCCAAAATGGTAAATGCGGTGAGCAATTCTGTAGTTCCAAAATTTACAGTAGTGATAGGGAATTCATATGGCGCTGGAAATTACGCCATGTGCGGCAAAGCTTATGATCCCAGACTTATTTTTGCATGGCCTTCTGCCCGACTCGCGGTGATGGGCGGCGAACAGGCTTCAAAAGTATTGTTGCAAATTGAAACAGCTTCTCTTAAAAATAAAGGAGAAGAAATAACCAATGAAAAAGAACAAAAAATACTGGAATCTATTCAGCAAAAATATGATACCCAAACATCCCCTTATTATGCCGCCGCGCGTTTATGGACAGATGGCATTATCAATCCGTTAGACACCAGAAAATGGATTGGCATGGGGATTGAAGCCGCAAATCACGCGCCCATTGAAAAACAATTTAATTTAGGAATAATTCAGGTTTAAAATGATTGTAAATACCTTTTGTAATAATTACATTTGCAGCACATAAAAATATAGAAAATATTATGGGAAGAGCTTTCGAGTTTAGAAAAGGAAGAAAATTGAAAAGATGGGCTGCTATGGCAAAAACCTTTACCAGAATTGGTAAGGATATTGTGATGGCGGTAAAAGAGGGAGGAGTAAATCCAGAAAGCAATGCACGCTTAAGAGCGGTAATCCAGAATGCCAAAGCTGCCAATATGCCTAAAGAAAATGTTGAGCGCGCCATTAAAAAAGCAACTGATAAAGATACTGAAAACTATAAAGAAGTCTTGTTTGAAGGTTATGCACCACATGGAATTGCCATTGTGATTGAAACAGCAACCGATAACAATAACAGAACAGTTGCCAATGTTAGAGCGGCTTTTAATAAATGCAACGGAAACTTTGGAACTTCAGGATCTGTTGTTTTTATGTTTGATCATACTTGTAATTTCCTTATAAAAACTGATGATCTTAAAATGGATTTGGAAGAATTTGAATTGGAATTAATTGACTTTAATGTGGAAGAAGTTTTTGAAGATGAAGACGGAATTCTTATTTATGCACCTTTTGAACAATTTGGAGATATCCAAAAGTATTTAGAAGAAAATAATTTAGAAATTATTTCCTCTGGTTTTGAAAGAATCCCTACCACAACCACCAAACTTAATGAGGAAGAACAAGCAGATGTTGAAAAATTATTAGACCGTTTGGATGAAGACGAAGATGTCCAGAACGTATATCATTCCATGGAAATGTAGTTATTATGATTTTATTTGGCAAAAAGCAGCATCTATTAAAGCATAAAACGCCAAAGGAAATTATTTGTCCAAAATGTAATTCAGCAAACTCAACAAAAGTCTCTGTGATAGGGATTTATAAACACTTCATTCACATTCCTTATTTATCACAAGGAAAGTCCGGAGCATCAATTTGCACCAATTGCAACGAAACCTTTAGTCTTCAGAATATGCCAAATTCCATTAAATTAGCGTATTACGAATTGAAAGAATCCGCAAAAGCTCCTTTATGGTTTTATTCTGGTTTAATAGGGATTAAAGTGCTAGTTCTGATTAAAATATTCAGTCGGTATCTTTAATAATTAATTTATAAACCTCATTTAAACATTTTTCAATTTATTAACTCATAAAATAATTACCCGTTATTTCATATTTTAAACTCCAATAATATTGCTTAATGTAACAGAAATAGCAGAGAATATTAAAACTAAATATTCAAATTCAAAGAATTCCATTATTATAAAATTACATTTGCATTTCTAATTCTTCAGAATACATATGGAAAAGATATTTAAACCCAAATTTTTCAGTATTTTAAAAACAGGCATCTCTAAAAAACAAATTTCTTCTGATATTTTCGCAGGGATTGTTGTTGGTATTGTAGCATTACCTCTTGCAATTGCCTTTGCTGTAGCTTCTGGTGTTTCACCAGAAAAGGGATTAATTACTGCTGTTATTGCAGGATTTTTAATTTCATTTTAGGAGGCAGCAGGGTGTAGATTGGTGGTCCAACCGGTGCTTTAATTGTTATAGTATATGGAATTGTTGAAAAATACGGTATTGACGGCCTGATTATATCATCTGTTATGGCAGGTTTTATTTTAATCTTGTTTGGATTATTAAAACTTGGTTCCTTACTGAAATATTTTCCGCATTCACTGGTTGTAGGATTTACAAGTGGTATTGCTGTGGTTATTTTTTCAACCCAAATCAGAGATGCATTTGGTTTAGAAATTGATAAAGTACCATCCGATTTTATTGATAAATGGAGATTATTTTATGCTCATTTAGACCATATAAATTACCATGCTTTAGCAATTACCTCAATAACAATTTTTATTATTTTAATATTCACTAAGTTAAAAACTAAAATTCCCGGTTCATTTATTGCCATTATTTTTATAACCGTTACGGTTCAAGTACTTCATCTTCCAGTAACAACTATTGAATCTTTTTTTGGAGATATTCCTGCTAAATTTGATTTCGTTATTCCTGCATTTGAATTGGATAAATTTTCGGTGTACATAGCTCCTGCCATTACTATTGCAATTTTAGGAGCCATTGAATCCTTACTTTCTGCTGTGGTATCTGATGGTATGATTGGAGGGAACCACCGTTCGAACACAGAATTAATTGCTCAAGGAGTTGCCAACATTGTTACACCATTTTTTGAGGGAATCCCCAGCTACAGGAGCAATAGCAAGAACTGCCACCAATGTGAAAAATGGAGGCAGGACACCAATTTCGGGTATGGTTCATGCAATTACCTTATTATTAATTATGCTGTTTTTCGGTCAATGGGCAAAACTAATTCCCATGTCTTGTCTGGTAGGCGTTCTAATTATTGTTGCTTATAATATGAGCGAATGGCGCTCCTTTCGTTCCATTTTACACAGCTCTCCATTTGATATTATCATTTTAATCAGCACTTTTTTATTAACAGTTTTGGTTGATTTAACTGTTGCAATTGAAGTTGGGGTTGTATTATCGGCGCTATTATTTATGCGACGTATGTCTAAAATCGGGGCTGATTTACCTGAAGACCTTGACACAGACCTATTTGAAGATTATTCAGGTTTACCAAAGGACTTTTCAATTTATGAAATTAGTGGCCCATTATTTTTTGCTTCTGCCAAGCAATATGCCGAAGTTATAAAAGATTTAGGTTTCACCAGTAAAGTATTAATAATTCGTATGAGGCATGTGCCATTTGTTGACGCAACTGCTATCCATAATTTTCTAGAAGTTTTGAAAATTTTAAGGGAAACGTCTAAAGTGACTATTGTATTATCTGGTGTGAAACCAGTTGTACTTAAAGATTTAGAAAAACATGGAATTATTTCTATTATTGACGAGGGAAATATTTTTGATTCCTTTAATAATGCTCTAAAACACGCTGAAAAAATATATGAGTCTAAGCATTAGTTAAATAATTATTTTGATGTTTTCAGGATTCTATTTAAAGTTTCTGTTCTGTTGACTTTACCTGTTTCTGTTTCAATAAATTTATCTAAAAAATAGATTTCCTTAAGAATTTCATACTTTGATAGGGTTTGAAGATTTTTAAC
>JAENXD010000197.1 GCA_016649745.1 Flavobacteriaceae bacterium
TGCAAGACCTGTAAAACGTGTGATTCAAAAAGAAGTCTTAAATGAATTGTCCAAAGAAATTTTATCGGGTAAAATAACGGCTGATAGTCATATTTTATTGGATGCTTTTGACGATAAAATTGTGTTTAGAAATAAAGTATCGTAAACAAAAGGCTGTCTAAAAAGTGAAATTTTCGTCAACCTGCGCTTCGACTCCGCTCAGCAACCGGTTATTGAGCGGAGTCGAAATACAGGTTCTCATAGTGATTGATTATCAGTATGATGAGATGCTGAAACAAGCCTGCCTACCGGACAGACAGGTTCAGCATGACGGATTCCAAGACTTTTTAGACAGCCTCTTTTATTTTTGTTGAGATCTATTTTTCCTTTAAAAAACTTCTCCTAATTCTTTAAGCTTTTCTGTATTTTCAGCCAATCTTAAACCATCTATTATTCTATGAATATCACCATTAATAATATTCTGCAAATCGTACATGGTTAAACCTATTCTATGCTCCGTAACGCGACCTTGTGGATAATTATAGGTTCTAATCTTAGCCGATCTGTCACCAGAGCTCACCATTGTTTTTCGTTTAAGAGAATCCGCCTCCTGTTTTTTGGCCAACTCCATTTCATACAACCTCGAGCGTAAAACCTGCATAGCTTTGTCCTTGTTCTTATGCTGCGATTTCTGGTCTTGGCATTGCGCCACAAGCCCAGTAGGAATATGTGTTAAACGTACAGCAGAATAAGTTGTGTTTACTGATTGCCCACCTGGCCCAGATGAACAGAAAAAATCTACTCTAACATCGTTCATGTCAATTTGCACATCAAATTCTTCCGCTTCAGGTAAAACCATCACTGTGGCTGCCGATGTGTGAACCCGTCCTTGTGTTTCAGTTTGTGGAACTCGCTGTACACGGTGCACACCTGCTTCAAATTTTAAGTTCCCGTAAACATCTTCTCCTTCAACACTAAAAATGATTTCTTTGAATCCTCCTGAAGTGCCTTCACTCATGTCAACAATGCTGGTCCTCCAGCCTTTATCGGCACAGTATTTCGTGTACATCCTATACAAATCACCTGCAAAAATACTTGCTTCATCACCGCCTGTTCCAGCTCTAATTTCAACCATCACATTTTTGGCATCATCGGGATCTTTTGGGATTAACATAAACTTAATGTCTTCCTCCAATTGCGGCAAACGCGCCTCAGCTTCCTGAATCTCCATTTTAGCCATTTCTGTCATATCATCGTCAGACCCGTCGGCAATTATTTCTTTGGCTTCTTCAATATTTTTTAACAACCCACGATATTCATCACCCACTTTCATCACCGCGCTTAAATCCTTATATTCTTTACTGATTTTCACGTAGCGTTTTTGGTCTGAAATAATATTCGGTTGAATTATTAAATCAGAAATCTCATCAAATCGTTGTTTTATTATTCTTAATTTATCTAACATTTATATTTTATAAGTTTGCAAATTTACAACAAATTCTTGATATTTAACTGGGATGCCTTTTTATGTTTTTTTGAATTATTACCTACTATTCCATATTAATTCCATAAACAACTGTCATCTAATTCATAGAATATCTTGGGCGTTCCCGCTGAAAAAGCGGTCGGGCTTTCCGCTTCAATCTGTCATTGCGAGGAACGAAGCAATCTTTAACTCAGTTCACGAAATCGCAATGTCAGGATTTCTGCTCCAGTCCCTAACGCATTGAATAAAAATTGAATGATGAATAATTTTAAAATCTATAATGAATGAAGCAAAAACAAATTTGAGATAAAAATGAGTATAAATTTAATACTCAAAAACCCCAAATTCACTTTTAATCGTTAACTTTTTAATTTCAGAAGCTTCTACCCTGCCCACAATTTGCGCATCAACATGAAAACTTTTAGAAATAGCGATGATGTTTTGGGCAATTTCAGGAGAAACGTACAATTCCATTCTGTGACCGCAGTTGAACACCTGGTACATTTCCTTCCAATCTGTTTTACTTTGATCTTGAATTAATTTAAATAATGGTGGAACTGCAAACATATTGTCTTTTACAATATGTAGATTATCAATAAAATGGAGAATCTTTGTTTGTGCACCCCCACTGCAATGCACCATTCCGTGAATTTCTTCTGAAGTATATTTATCCAATATTTTTTTGATGATAGGTGCGTAAGTTCTGGTTGGAGAAAGTACCAATTTTCCGGCATTTATTGGAGCGTTTTCAACGTCGTCAGTTAATTTCATATTTCCAGAATACACCAATTCATTTGGAACTGAGGCATCAAAACTTTCAGGATATTTTTCGGCCAAATATTTATGAAAAACATCATGGCGGGCAGATGTTAACCCGTTAGAACCCATTCCCCCATTATATTCCTTTTCGTAAGAAGCTTGTCCGAAAGAAGCCAAACCCACAATAACATCGCCGGGTTTAATGTTTGCATTGTCAATAACATTGGCTCTTTTCATTCGTGCGGTAACTGTGGAATCCACAATGATGGTTCTAACCAAATCACCAACATCGGCAGTTTCGCCACCTGTAGCATGAATTTCAATGCCATGCTTTTTTAAATCCTGTAATATTTCCTCGGTTCCATTAATAATTGCCGAGATCACTTCACCCGGAATTAAATTTTTATTGCGCCCGATGGTTGAAGACAGCATAATATTGGTTGTTGCTCCAATGCAAATCAAATCATCAATATTCATAATCAAGGCATCTTGCGCAATACCTTTCCATACTGAAATATCACCAGTTTCTTTCCAATAAGTATAAGCCAAAGACGATTTTGTTCCAGCGCCATCTGCATGCATGATTAAACAACAATCCTCATCATTTGTTAAATAATCCGGCACAATTTTACAAAACGCCTTCGGAAACAAACCTTTATCTACATTTTTAATGGCATTATGAACATCTTCTTTCGAAGCCGAAACACCTCTTTGACTATATCTTTTACTATTTTCTGAACTCATTGGTACTAATTATGTTGTTGTGCAAAAGTAATTTTTCTTTTTTAAATATGGAGGCATAAAAAAACCGAATAAAGTTTTATTCGGTTTTTTTATGATTTTTTTTAAATTTATTCCCAATCTGGCATTGTCGCATTTGAAAATAGTAAAGTTCTACTATCAATAGAAATTATAAAATCTAAATCCACCTTGTAAATTGATTTTAAAGATAATCCATCATTAGAAGTATTTACAAAAATAATTTCAGCCTCATTTGGTGAGAATCTTGGATCTAAATCTAAGGTTCCTGCTGCTTTATTAATGGATAAATCATTGGTGGTACCTGTTACAAAATTATAAACAAAAATTCGCGTATCCAATTGTCTATTGTTAGGACTTTCAAATTCAGAAACATCTTGAGAGTACAATAATAATTTATTATCCACAGAAATATTAAGCCCTCCAACGGCGCCATTAACTCCTGTCAAAACGGTAGTCAAAATTGTTCCGGTCATATCAATAGTATATATTGATGCCCTGTATCCTGTTACATCATTTGTTTTTAGGGCAATCATACTTCCATCGTTGCTCCAATCACATTCAGTAATAAAACTTCCGTCGGTAGTTTGATATATCAGTTTCAATCCACTTCCATCTTTATTTATACTATACAATTTATTGTAGCTAGGGTAAATTAATTTCTCTCCATTAGATGACCATGAATAATCTATTTCATTTAAATTATAACCGGCAACAGAAACAGCAGATGTTACTTGAGTAATATTTGAACCATCCTGTTTCATTGTAAATAAATGGGCTTCGTTATTTTGAGTTCTAAGAAAAGCCACTAAATTTGAAGCCTGATTTTTTCTGGGTCTCCAACTATTTTTATTATCTGCTGTTAATTGTACCTCATTTTCAGGTTCACTAGTTGCATCATTATAATTTGACGAATAAATTCCATTATTGCCATTGGAAAATTTTCTAACATAGAAATATCTGTTTTCAGGGTTTACTTTGGTTTTAAAAGCACTTACCAAGCTTAGAACTTCTGAATTTATACTGTCTGTTGCTGCAATTTGCCAAAAATATTTTGTGCCATACTTTAAATTCGAAACTACATATGAAGTATCTAATAAAGCTTCAACCTTAATAATATCATTATTATAGTCATTTTTAATTTCAAGTCTATAGGTAATTTGATCCGCATCCGGATCTTTTGAAGACCAAATTAATTGTACAGAAAGTTCTTGTTCTTCAGCGCCGTCAGAAGGTGAAAGCAAACTTGGAGTTAATGGAGGTCTGTTCAATGCAGTTTCATCTTCCATTTCAAAAATAACATTTATGGATAAGCCTTTAGTAACCGTTGCTGGTTCAAAATTTGTTAAATATCCCTCTTTCGTTACACCTACAGAATAATCTCCCGCCTCTACATCTTCCATGATAAAATAACCATCTGCATCAGAAAAAACAGTATTATTTGATGGACTCAAAGTTACTTTAGCATTTTCAATAGGAATAAAACTAGTTGCTTCTATAACCCTACCAGTAACGGTTCCAAGCCCAACTATATCTATAGTATCTTCACCACAACTCATAAATAGACTAAATACAAGTGCCATTATTATATTAAATATTCTTTTCATTTTTCCTTTTTTAGCTATTCAAAAATTACAGATTTTACTCTTTTCTGTGGCTTCCCTAAATATAAATTTAACCCAATACCAATTCTCCAGAAATAATCATCTCTTTTTCCGTTCTCTAAACCATCTAATTTATCGGTAAACATCAAATTTTGTTCTCCAAAAATTTTAATTCCCAAATTATTTACCGGTAAATATTCCAAACCAACACCATATTGAAATTTAGCAAGTGTTTTCCCAATATTCCTGCCTGAAAGAATTCCGCCTACACCTCCATAAATAAATGGTGTAAAATTATCATAAGGCAAAACGTTGTATTCCAAATTCATATCCGCAGTTATAAATTCATCCTTAAATACTTGCTCATTTTCTAATTTTAAATATCCCATTCCAATATTTACATTAAAGTTTGGCCTTTTAAAAAAAAACATCTTTATAGATGAGTTGATTGCAATACTTGCTTTTGGATTTGGATAATCGCCATCCATATGTGCAGTGCCACCAGAAAAACTAAATGCACTTCTTCCTCTTCTGCCCTCAAGTTTTCTATCAAGTAATTCTGTCGATTCAGCCTCTGCTTCTTCTTTTAAATATTTTTCTTTTAGCAAATCAGCGACAGGCTGTCCTCCTATCGGCATCCACAATCCATCAATAATCCCTTCAATAATAAGGTTTTCAACAGCTTTATCAATGGCTTCTTTAACAGCCAATTGTGCAGGTTCATTTTTAGTAACGCCAATTTCTACTTCCAGCAATCTCCTTAAACTAACATACCTGAATAAATTGGCAGATATTCCCTGTGATAATATTGTTTTTGAAACGTAAATATTTTTTAATATTTGACCACTTGAAGTTGAAACTGCTCTTAAATAAACAGTAATTCTGTCTTCTCTGTACTCTGTTGATCCTCCTGCTCCAAAATACCGAGCACCAAATCCTCCTGTTATAATATTCGAATCATAAGACACAACACCACCTTCTAATATTATCCCGGCAAA
>JAENXD010000028.1 GCA_016649745.1 Flavobacteriaceae bacterium
AAACACAAGGCGGTACAGAATTGCGCGAATCTGTTAGAGAGCAAAGAAGACAACGTATGCATAACGACGGAGGAAACTAATAAATAATTATTTAAACCATAAGTGGTTGAGGCAAACTCAACCACTTTTTAATTTGTATTCACCAATGAAAAATTACCTCACACTCTTATTATGGCTTTCAGGCTTGTTTTTTGTACATGCACAAGAACTTACAAAAGAAAAAGAAATAGATGATTTAATAGATGAAATTTTTATGGAAGATGAGGCTATAAATGAATTAACAGCGTCACTTAACAATTCTCAATTTTTATATATTTCCACAACTTTTAACAGTGACACCTATTTTTCAGGACGTGATATTGGCATTGAACAATACAATATAACCCCTCAAATTACTTATGCACATACCAACGGAATATTTGCCGGTTTATCAGGAATTTATTACAGTGAATTTGTGCCAAAATGGGACGTGACTGTCGCAACTGTTGGCTTTGGTAAAAATATTGGAAAAAAGAAGTTATTTAAATATGCAGTATCCTATTCAAAGTATTTTTATGCGGATAATATTAATAATATTTACACCAATACTTTTAATATTGGATTAGGAATTAGAAATAAAAAGAGAAATATGGGTACGCAACTTTCTGGTTCATACTTATTTGGAGAGGATCAATCCTTTGAAATAGCTTCCAGAAGTTTTGTGGATTTTAATTTACTGCAAAGACCTAATTCAAGCTTAAAGTTTAAGCCACAATTAAATATTATTGCCGGAAAACAAACGATTGAACTTGCCAGAATTGTGAACCAAAGCGGACAATTATTAACTGAGTATGTGCAAAATGACGTATTTGATTTAATAAATACCCAAATAAACCTGCCATTGTTATACAGCACCAATTCATTTGACTTTGAAGCTGGATATAACATCAATTTTCCCAATGCAATTGGCGATGAATCTAACCTTAAAAATACTGGATTTTTTAATTTTTCTCTAGGATATTTAATTGATTTATAGCTAAATGTAGTAATGAACTACCTCGTACCCTTGGGTCGAGGTAGTTCATTGAATCAATTTCCTTTTATGAAAAATCGATGGCTTTAATGCCTTATGCCGATGAGCCGAAATTTGGATATATTTTTCCATTGTCTGCATTGGGAAGTTGGGATAAAGTGATAAGTGTTTATAATGAAATTTTAGTAAACTCGCCTCATAACACCAAGGCAATGTATTATTTGGGTACAATTTACTATAATAGAGGACAATTCGACAAAGCAATTCAGAATTTTAAGCAAATTGTTGACCTTTATCCATTTGATTATGACGGATTATTGATGTATGCTTGGAGCAACCTTCAATTGGGAAAGAAAAAAGATGCCAAAATACTGTTCCAAAAAGTATTATTGAATAAACCAAAGGATGCTTCTGCATTAGAGGGATTGGCATTGGCGAGTCACTAATTATTTATTCAGTGAGATGTAAATTTTTCATTTGAATATTAACAAATTTTAAAATCCTTCAAAAACACCCAAACCAAACAAGGCAAAATCATATTTTACCGGATCATTTTTGTCCATTTTTCTTAAGTTTTCATCCAATTCAGCCAATGCTTTTGCATCATTTTGTTTGCGGGTTAATAAACCCAATTTACGGGCAACATTCCCTGAATGCACATCGAGCGGACAGGACAGTTGGGCAGGAGTGAGGCTTTTCCAAATTCCAAAATCCACACCGGTTTTATCGTTTCTGACCATCCATCTTAAAAACATATTAATTCGTTTTGCTGCCGAACCGTTTAACGGATCAGAAATATGTTTTTGCGTTCTTTTCACATGTGGAATTTCAAAAAAAATAGTTTTAAACTCGTGAATAGCCACTTGTGTGGAATTGGTAATCGCATTTTTTGAAAATACGTTTTCCATGCCGCCATGATTTAAATAAATATGCTGCAATGCAGTTATAAAATACTTAAAATCACCAATATTAAAAGTTCTATGAACAAAATGTTCTATGCTTTCCAAATGATGCGGTTTATGGTTTATAACAAAATCATAAGGAGAATTCCCTAACAAATCCATCATATTTCCCCCATTTTTAATTATTGATTTTCTGTTCCCCCAAGCGATGGTTGCAGTTAAAAATGCAGCAACTTCTATATCTTCTTTTAAAGAAAACCGATGCGGAATTTGAATGGGATCGCTCTCAATAAACTTCGGATTGTTGTATTGGATTACTTTTTCATTCAAAAATTCTTTGAGTTCTACTTTAGTCAAGGTGAATTATGGTTTTAATTTTCTTAATTATTTCTGAAGGAGCAGTTTCAAAATCGAACCAATGAATTGTTGGATCCTTTTTATTCCAGGTCACTTGCCGTTTTGCAAATCGCCGTGTATTTTTTTTAATTTCATCCACAGCGATTTCTAAGCTGTATTTTCCATCAAAATAGTCAAAAAGTTCACGATAACCAACCGTTTGTAAAGCATTCAGTTCCTTATGTGGATACAATTTTTTGGCTTCTTCAAGCAAACCTTCTTCCAGCATTAAATCAACACGTTTGTTTATTCTTTCGTACATTAATTCTCTATCGGCGGTTAATCCTATTTTTATCGGAATAAAATTTCGTTTCACCTTATTTTTATTTTTGAAGGAAGAATAAGGTTTTCCGGTTCCAATACAAATTTCCAAGGCCCTGATTAACCGGTGCGGATTTTCAATTTCTATGGTATTGTAAGAGTCTGAATCTAAATCTTTTAACTGTTTTTGTAGTATTTCAATCTCGCCATTTTCAATTTGTTTGTTCAATTTCAGTCTTATTTCTGGATTAACTTCAGGAAAATCATCAAAACCTTCAAGTACCGCATTTGTGTATAAACCGCTTCCGCCAACCATAATAACGATATTATTTTTTGAAAATAATCCTTCTAATTTCTTCAGGGCATCTTTTTCGAATTGTCCAACATTATATGCATCAAAGATTGATTTATTTTGAATAAAATAATGTGGGGTAGCTATTAATTCTTCAGCAGAAGGAACAGCTGTGCCAATTTTCAATTCTCTATAAAACTGACGAGAATCACTCGAAATAATTTCCGTTTTAAAATGTTTCGCCAACTGAATACCCAGAGCCGTTTTGCCAATGGCAGTAGCGCCAATTACCGTAATTAAATAGTTATTCATCTGTTTAAATTTTATTTTTTAGCGGTAACAGATGCTGCCTACCTGCGCAGGCAGGTTCGCCATTAATCATTCCTTTGAATGTCAAAATTTGTAATGCTCGTTTCATCATTTAATTTTTGTCCGCATTTATGGCAAAATTCTGCATTAGTCATATGGTTGTCAGCCAAACAATGCGGACAGGTTTGTGTATGTGTATGCGTTTTTAAATCTTGTACTGTAATTGCGGATGTTACTATACCTGTTGGTACCGCAATAATTCCGTACCCTAAAATCATGACGATACTCGCAATAAATTGTCCAAACGGCGTATGTGGAGCTAAATCACCATAACCAACGGTGGTTAGTGTCACTATTGCCCAATACATGCTGTGGGGAATGCTTGTAAAACCATTTTCAGGATCTTCAACCAAATACATAATGGTGCCTAAAATAATGGTAATTATAAATACGCTGAACAGAAACACCGCAATTTTAATTTTGCTGGCTTTTAAAGCGGTCATTAAATTAAAAGAAGCACCTAAATATCTGGTTAATTTCAAAATTCTGAATACCCTGAGCAATCTTAGTGCACGAAGTGCCACCAAAAAATGGGTTCCAATAAAAATTAAGGATAAATATTTTGGAATTGTAGCCAATAAATCAATAATTCCATAAAAACTAAAAATATATTTAGTTGGTTTTTTAATGACAATTATCCGTGTAAAATATTCCAGTGTAAATAATATGGTAATTACCCATTCTGAAATATTTAAAAAATTATGATATCTAGCATTAAAACTTTCAACACTTTCAAGCATTACAAATAAAATGCTCGATAAAATAGCAATTATTAATACAATATCAAACCATTTTCCTGCTGGGGTATCTGCTTCATAAATAATTTGATAAAGTTTTGTCTTCCAATCTGATTTGTGCGGTGGCTGTTTCAAAATAAAATTTTTATTAAAAGTAAGACTAAAATAAAACTTTTATCTTAATTAAAAGCGGATTAGTTTTTCTACGTTATTTTTTTGCAGATATTGTTTGACAATTGCCCTGTTATGGATTGAGTTTTCCATAGGTGAAATCATGCACCTCAGGATTTCAATATTGTTTAGCTGATGACCTAAATTGGTGAAACAAAATCCTTTAAGTTCATTGTCCTCAATCAATACTACCGATTTTTCGCCCAGATTTCTTCCTTTGTCAACCACCACCAAATTGGCATTGCTAAAATTAATTGACGTAAATTTTGAATTGGTCGATAAATTAAATTTGGGCTGGTTGATTTTTAATTCTTCAGCATATTTAAGTTCTGCAATCAATTGATTCCCGGTTTCTTCATAGCTCACGGAAACAACATTAGACTGCAAAAGAATGGCTTTTTTTGAAGTTCTTAAAAATAATTGATTTACCGCTTTTTTAATGCTTTTACCTTTCCCGATATAAAGTATAGCACTGCTGCTATGAATATAAAACACCCCTGTTTTTGAAGGCAATTCCTCTATCATAGAAAGTAATTTAGGCGCTAGAGTTCTGCTATTTTCTGTAATTGCGGCCTCCTTTACAATTTCTTTATATGAGTCCTTGTTCAACAAAAGTTTAAAAAGCTGTACGGTCGCAATGGCATCGCCATCTGCTCTGTGCCTGCCATTTAAAGGAATTCCCAAAGCCCTGCATAGATTTCCCAGTTTATAGGAATTGAGGTTTGGTATTAATTTTTTGCTTAATTCTACGGTACAAAGAGTTTTCCTTTCAAACTTAAAACCCAACCGCCTAAATTCAGTGGTTAAAATTCTGTTGTCAAAACTTGCATTGTGGGCCACTAAAACACAATCCGTAGTAATTTCTACAATTCGTTTTGCAACCTCATAAAATTTAGGTGCATTTTTTAACATGCCCGAGTTGATGCCAGTTAAGTTGACCACAAAAGGCTGAATTGCTATTTCAGGATTCACCAAACTTATAAATTGATCAACAATCTCATGTCCGTCAAATTTATAAATGGCAATTTCTGTAATGCCTTCCTCATTAAATTTACCGCCTGTGGTTTCTATATCTAATATTGCGTACAAATTAATTATAATTTCGTGATCCAAAAATGGCGCTTCCAACCCTAATCATGGTACTTCCTTCTTCCATGGCCATTTTGTAATCGCCACTCATTCCCATGGATAAGACGGATGGATCAACATTAAACGATTTATATTTTTGAAGTGAATCAAAAAAGACTTTTAGGACCTTAAATTCATTTCTGATAATCGAAGTATTTTCTGTAAAACTGGCCATTCCCATCAATCCTAGAATGTTTATGTTTTTCAGGGTTTTTAACTCATCGGATTTTAATAATTGTGCAACTTCAGCAAATGACAATCCGAATTTAGTTTCTTCACTTGCTATTTTAACTTCAAGCAGGCAATTAATAATTCGGTTGTGTTTAAGTGCTTGTTTGTTTATTTCTTTTAGCGTTTTAAAACTGTCGACTCCATGAATTAAATGCACAAAATGAGCCATATATTTCACTTTGTTGCTTTGTAAATGACCAATCATGTGCCATTTGATATCTTTAGGTAAGATATCAAATTTTTCAACCATTTCCTGAATTTTATTTTCTCCAAAAGCCCTTTGTCCAGCCTGATAGGCTTCCAAAATATCACCAACAGGATGCGTTTTAGAAACTGCAATTAGCGTCACATTTTCAGATATTGAGGATGTAATGTTATTTAAATTGTTTTTTATACTCACTAATTTAATTTATTTATGATCAATCCTGAGCGTAATTTTGGTTCAAACCAAGTTACTTTTGGAGGCATAATATTGCCGGTATCTGCAATATTCATTAATTGATTCATACTTACGGGAAATAATGCAAAAGCAACCGCCATTTCACCACTGTCAACGCGTTTGCTCAATTCCGACAAACCTCTAATTCCTCCAACAAAATCAATTCGAGTATCAGTTCTTAAGTTGATGATATTTAAAATGGGTTCTAAAATAAATTTTGACAAGACGCTCACATCCAAGCTGTCAATGGGATTATCATCGTTGTAGGTAGGTTTTTTTGCAGTTAAGCCATACCATTTTCCGTCTAAATACATAGAGAAATCATGCAGCTTTTCCGGTTTTACAATTGAACCACTAATTTGTGTAACACCAAAATTGACATCTATTTTTTCCAAAAATTCAGCAGGGTTTAAGCCGTTTAAATCTTTAACAACCCGGTTGTAATCAATGATTTGCAATTGATTATCAGGGAAATGCACCGCCATAAAATAATTGTAAGGTTCATTTCCGGTATGATTTGGATTTTGCGAAGCAAATTCAGCGCTCATTCCTGCCGCCGCTGCGGTTCTGTGATGTCCATCAGCCACATAGGTGCAAGGAACTTTTTCATTAAAGAGTGCTTCTAACGTTTTGTTGGTTTCAGCATTTTCAATGACCCAAAAATGATGTCCGAAGCCATCTTCAGCAGTAAAATCGTAGATAGGCTTGTTATTTGTGATAATATCTGTAACTATTGCATCAATTTCTGGAACAGCCCTGTAGGTAAAAAATACGGGCTCAATATTGGCTTTTAAATGTCTGGTAAGAACTTTACGGTCCTCTTCTTTATCAGGACGGGTTAATTCATGTTTTTTTATCTTTCCGTTCAAATAATCTTCACAAGCCGCATCGCCAACAATACCATATTGGGTTTTTCCGTTCATTGTTTGGGCGTAAATGTAATAATGGTTCTCAATATCCTGCACTAAAAAGCCTTTTTCCTGAAAAGACTCAAAATTATCTTTAGCCCTAGTGTAAACTTTTTCATCGTGAGGATCTGTGCCGCTGATAAATTCAATTTCAGCACGGGTGATATGCAATAAGGATGCATTTTTACCAACAACCATTTTAGTTGCTTCTTCGGAATTCATTACATCATAAGGTAAACTAGCTACTTCTTCTACCATATTTTTGGGTGGACGAAGTCCTTTAAAGGGTTTTATAATTGCCATTCGTTATTTTTTAGTATTAAAATATTCAATAATTTGTGAAGCCAATTCCGAGCCAATTCTGTCTTGAGCTTCACCAGTTGCGGCTCCAATATGAGGCGTAAATGAAATGCTTGTATTCATTAACAATTGAATTTCAGGAGTTGGTTCGTTTTCAAACACATCTAGAGCCGCGCCGGAAATTTTTCCACTTTCAATAGCTTTCACCAAAGCAACTTCATCAAGAACACCGCCTCGTGCCGCATTCACAATAAAAGCGCCATTTTTCATCATGTCAAATTCCTTTGAGGAAAGAACATAATCTTTTTGAGCCGGAACATGGATTGAAATAAAATCAGACTGTTTTAATACTTCTTCTTTAGATAAGGTTTTTATGGTGAAGAATAATGTTTGATGGTCGAAGAATTCAAGTTCTAAGGTTGCAGCCTCAAGAAACGGGTCAAAAGCAACCACTTTCATTCCCAATCCCAAGGCAACTTTAGCAGTGGCTTGCCCAATTCGACCAAAACCAAGTATACCAATCGTTTTTCCTTTTAATTCAATACCTTTTGCAAACGATTTTTTTAAATCACCAAATTTAGAATCACCAACTAAAGGCATATTTCTGTTCGATTCAGGTAAAAAACGAACCAATCCAAATAAATGCGCAAAAACAAGTTCAGCCACAGAATGTGAAGATGCAGCAGGTGTATTTATTACTGTTATTCCTTTCTCACGTGCATATTCAACATCAATATTGTCCATTCCAACACCGCCTCTCCCAATAATTTTCAGGGTAGGGCAGTTGTCAATAATATCTTTTCTAACTTTTGTAGCGCTTCTTACAAGCAACACGGTAACTTTATTTTTATTGATATAATCTGCAAGTTGTTCTTGCGCTACGGTGGTTAAATCTACGTCAAAACCAGCATTTTCAAGCCCTGTAATTCCGCTTTTTGCCAGTCCGTCATTCGCTAATACCTTCATTTTATAGAATTTTATTTAAGTTATGATAGTTGTTTTTCAAGTTGTTTCATGGTATCAACCAAAACTTGCACGCTCTCAATTGGCAAGGCATTGTAAATACTTGCACGGTAACCGCCAACAGATCTGTGACCTTTAAGTCCGCTAATTCCTGCGGCATTCCAAAGTTTGTCGAAAGTTTCTTTGTTCGCTTCATTGGTAAGATTGAACGTAACGTTCATCAAAGAACGATCCTCCATTTCAGCATAACCTTTAAATAGCGGATTTCTGTCAATTTCCGCGTATATTAATGCTGCTTTGGCTTCATTTAATTTTTCGACAGCAGAAATTCCTCCTAAATTTTTTAACCATTCCAACGTTAACATAGATACATAAACAGCGAATACAGAAGGCGTATTAAACATACTTTCTTTTGCAATATGAACTTGATAATCCAAGATTGAAGGAATTACGCGTCCCGATTTTCCTAAAATTTCATCTTTTACAATAATCACTGTTGTACCTGCCGGACCCATATTTTTTTGGGCTCCCGCATAAATGATATCGAACTTGCTAAAGTCTAACTGACGAGAGAAAATATCGGAACTCATATCGCAAACCAACGGGCAGTCAGTTTTTGGAAATTCTTTTAATTGCGTTCCAAAAATGGTATTGTTTGAAGTGCAATGGAAATAATCTATATTTGATGGAATTGCATAATTTTTTGGAACATAGTTACAGCCTTTGTCTTTTGAGGAGGCGACTACTTCAATATTACCTAGCTTTTTGGCTTCTTTTATGGCATTGGCACTCCATGTACCGGTATCTAAATAAGCGGCTTTTCCATCAACTTTTAACAGATTGTAAGGAACCCTTAAAAATTCCAGACTTGCACCACCTTGCAAAAACAGGACAGAGTATCCTTTCGGTAGGTTTAATAATTCTTTCACTAAGTTGCAAGCGTTATCCATCACATCAACAAAATCTTTGCTTCTGTGTGAAACTTCAATTAATGATAAATCAAGGCCATTAAAATTTAATAAAGCATCTGCTGCTTTTTTAATAACTTCTTGAGGTAAAATTGATGGGCCTGCACTAAAATTATGTTTTTTCATTTGGCTTTAAATATGAATTTATTTTGCGCAAATTTCGGAAAAAAAGACGGAGGAGACCTACTAAAAACAGAAAAATGTGTTATATATTTAACAAAAATCGGAAAGTGTCAATGCCATCGGCATAGTCCCATAATTTTGGATGTTGGGTTTGACCGAATTTCACGAAATTTAAATCGTTTTCGTTGCAGACAATACATTGAATGACTTCTTTTTCTGCTTCTAATTTTAGCAATAGATTTTCTAATTCGTCGTAAAATTCGTAAAAGACTGTCGCAATTGGAGATGCGTAACTGGGATCTTCTTTTAACATCACAAAACCATTGTCTTTAATTTTAAACAAACTCATTAAATAGATGGCTTTATTATAATCGTAGTTGTTTTCGTATTTTTTAATGTTTATGATATCATTGAATTTAAACAATGCATTAAACAGGAGATCGAAATTGTAGTTTTTAGGAACAAAAATTTTAGAAACACTTCTGCATCCCAAACCGAAATATTGAAAAATGTCTTCGCCTAAAGCTTCTAATTCCTGCTTGGTTTCTTTGCCGGTAATTATGGCAACCGAATTTCTACTGCTTCGAATAATAGAGGGGTATTTCCCAAAATAATAGTCGAAATACCGAGTTGTATTGTTGCTTCCGGTTGCAATTACGGCATCAAATCCTATTAATTTTTCTTCCGTAAAAGTGATTTTATTTTTAAAATACGGGTGGTAATATTCTAAAAACTTAGCAATTAAGGGCAGAAAATGTTTGTCGTTTGAAGAAAGTTTCACCAATGCATGATTGCCGCTGAGCAAAACAGATAAAAAATCGTGAAAACCAACCAAAGGAATGTTTCCAGCCATAACAATGGCTATATTTTTAGGAACAGCATTTTCATCAATTTGATAGGTTGAAGTCCACTTTTTTAAATTTTCGACATTAAGTGCTTCGCTCCAGCTTTCAAAAGCTTTTAAAACATTTTCTTTGGTGAACCAGCCATTAAATTCATGTGCCCTGTTAATTTGCATTTTAAGAGCATCGAAAAGAATGGGATTAAATTCGTCGGTCTCATTTTTCTCCATTTTTGAAGTTGAAAATTGTGTAAAAAATTCCCCGAGTTTTGCAAAAGCTTCTATTCGTTGCCCTAAATTCATGGTATGGTATTTTAAAATTAAATTTTATTTTTCCTCTGGCGAAAAAATGATTTTATCAAATAAATCAGAGGGAACTAACTTTATAATTTATTATTTTTCAAAATAAAAAATAAAAAAATTATGTAAATTTGTGCAAAATTAATCTAAATAAAATTATGGCAATAAAAATAACGGACGAATGTATTAATTGTGGTGCTTGTGAACCGGAATGCCCTAATAATGCTATATATGAAGCTGCAGAAAATTGGAAATTTTCTGATGGAACAAAACTTTCAGGAAAAATAATTTTAGCGAATGGCAATGAAGTTAATGCGGAAGAAGCCCAGGAACCTGTTAGTGATGAATATTACTTTATTGTCGCCGATAAATGTACGGAATGCAAAGGTTTCTTTAATGAACCGCAATGTGCCGCTGTTTGCCCGGTAGATTGTTGTGTACCAGATGATGATATTGTTGAAACAGAAGAACAATTATTAGCGAAACAAAAGTTTTTACACAATAATGAGCAGGATTTTTAAACAAATTCTTACTAATGTTCTGTCAAACCTTTAAGCCTTAGGCAGATAAGCGAATACAGAGAAAACAAAACCTTATTTTTGTTTCAAAATTAAAAAACTGTAACGAATAAAAAGCATTGCCATAATTGGAATGATGGCAATATTGAAAACCTGTACTTCAAGAATCCATAAAACTGTTTGTACCGCCAATAAAACGAGCAATAATTTATTATAATTTGGCAGCCATTTCGGCAAAACAGATTTAAACATTAAAAAAGCGACCACCAAATTGGGTGCAAAAGCCCATAAAAAATTGAGATTTTTATAGGTCGCGGTATGACTAGTGGCAAACCACAGCAATAATACCGCAACGCCTACTAATCCGGTAACAAAGTACAGTGAAAAATCAATCCATTTGCTTCTTTTGTCTGCCGTATAATTTTGATATGTTTTAAAAATAAAAAATAGGGATATGATTAAAAAAATATTGAACGGATTTAGGATGGAATTGGACTGAGGTCGTTTTTGTTCAATTAAAACAATATTATCAGCTTTTACTAATGTTTTATTTTTACCATCAATATTTATGGTGGCATTGTTAAAACCCAGGTAAATATAATCAGGTAAAAACTTATATTCTTCCGGGGTTGCTTCTTTGTCAATCACAGAACCTAAAGCCAAATCAATTCCAAATTTTCCCCATTTAAATTTTTCAGCGGTATAATCCGCAATTAAATCACGGTGAGATTTATGGCTGCTAATATGACTGTTGTTAAAAGTGACCTTGTTTTTCAAAACAGCTCTAATAACTTCTTCCATTTTTGTGGAACAATTGTCGTAAAAGAAATCATATTGATAGGACCGGTTTTCAGGTTTTGCGTTATTTTCCAAAAAGTCATAAACAGCCTGAACATCAATTTCCTCTAAATCCAATTGCTGGGTTTTTACCCAACGATTTTCATAGTTAAATTCTTGCAAAAAATATCCAAATCGGGTAGTTGAAAGCTGGTAGGTTAATTTTCCTTTTGCAAAATTTAAATAAAAATTGGGTTTATTAAAGTCGAAAGTACCGTAGTTATATATTTTATCCAATTTTAAAAGCGGATCGTAAACTCGAAATGCACTGTGACCAAAAGCGGAATACAATTCGTTTCCTGGACCGCCAGTGACAACGCTCACAGATGCTTTTGATGTTAATTTTTGTTGTGCCGCCAGTTGAAGGCAACTAAAAAGAATCATGAAAATAAAGTGAAATTTTTTGTTCATCGTACTTAAAAAACCAAGAGTTAGAAATTCATTGGATATTGTTTTAACTTTTTTACCTTAATGGATTTAAATGTCATCAATTTTAAGGTTATATTTCTAAAGCATTATATAAAGAAGCGAATGTAAAAAAAACTTTTTAAGTTTAACTTTCTAATTTAGGAAATATGATGTTTTAGAAACTTAAAAATACGTTTTTCGCTCCACAATAAATCTTTACCGAATAAAGTGGCATTAAATCTTACATGACCCACCGTATTTAAGGGCTTCAAAATAAACAGTTTTATGATTTTTAGTTTCGAAGAAAGTAAAACAACTTTCTGATAAAAGTTGTCATCCATAGTATTAATGCGTAAAGTTGGTCTGTAAATTTCGAAAATAAACTGTTTACTGCTGTTTCTCTCCCAATAATCACCTGCATTTTTATAGTCGGATAAGGGCGCAGTAACAGCATTATAGAAATTTTTTAATTGAATTAAATTTTACTTAAAAACAATTGTTAAATTTACTGAAAATAAACACAATGATGCTGAAAAAATACATTCCCAATTTATTGACCTTACTTAACTTACTGTCAGGAACTATTGCTGTGTATTTTGCCGTTAAAGAAGAGTTGGTTATAGCGGCTTGTTTTGTGTTTTTAGGAATATTTTTTGATTTTTTCGATGGATTTGCAGCTAGAATATTGAAAGTTCAGGGAGAATTGGGGAAACAATTGGACTCTTTAGCGGATGTTGTCACAAGTGGGGTGGTTCCGGGAATTGTCTTATTTCAGCTGATTTCTAAATCGGTAGAGGATAAAACCTGGGAAAATGCTGTTAATTCAATTTTAAAAACTGGCCATGAAAATTACTTTACCAGCACTTTTTTTATCTCCTTAATTGGTTTGTTGGTTACAATGGGAGCGGCATACAGATTGGCAAAATTTAATATTGACAAACGCCAGACGAGCTCATTTATTGGGTTGCCAACGCCAGCTGCAGCTTTGGTTGTTTTATCATTGCCTTTAATTTTAGAATATAGCGGAAATGAATTGGTGTCAGGCATTATCCAAAATGTATGGTTTTTAATAGGATTGGCAATACTTCTTTGTTATTTAATGAATGCGGAAATACCTTTATTTTCATTAAAATTTAAGGATTATAAGTGGGAGAAAAATAAAATAAAGTATTTGTTCATTTTTTTTACCGCTATTTTGAGCATCTTATTTCAATTTATTGCCATTCCAATAGTAATATTGCTGTACGTATTAATGGCAACCATTGAAAATAAGATCATTAAAAATTTAGATTAGAACTTCCTTCTTTTTAATTCAAAATCTTTTCCTAAATACACACGCCTAACAGTTTCGTCTTCGGCAAGTTCTTGAGGTGTTCCTTCTTTTAAAATACCGCCTTCAAACATTAAATAGGTTTTATCAGTAATGGCGAGTGTTTCCTGAACATTGTGGTCAGTTATTAAGATACCGATATTTCTATCTTTCAAATGTGCAACAATATTTTGAATGTCCTCAACGGCAATGGGGTCAACGCCAGCAAAAGGCTCATCCAATAAAATAAATTTAGGGTCTGAGGCCAAAGCCCGAGCAATTTCTGTTCTTCTGCGCTCACCGCCCGAAAGTAAATCTCCTCTGTTTTTACGTACATGATTCAACCCGAACTCACTTAATAAGGACTCCATTTTTTCTTTTTGATCTGCTCTTGATAAATTGGAAAATTGTAATACAGATAAAATATTGTCTTCCACAGATAATTTTCTGAAAATAGAAGCTTCCTGAGACAAATAGCCAACGCCTTCTTGCGCTCTTTTATACATTGGATATTTCGTAATTTCGTGGTTATCTAAATAAATTTTCCCCTCATTTGGCTGAATCATTCCAACAATCATATAAAATGAAGTGGTTTTACCGGCACCATTTGGACCTAAAAGTCCGATAATTTCTCCCTGTTCCACTTGCAATGAAATTCCGTTTACCACATATTTGTTTCCGTATTTCTTTTTTATATTATCTGCTCTTAAGATCATTGTTGTTTATTTGTTTAACTGTGTAATCGTTGAATGGTTTATTTATGTAATTGATTTTTTTAATTTAAACTTTAAACTTTTCAATTATTCATTTTTAATTATCAATTCCCCCTTCGGGGGTTAGGGGGCTTAGTTCTTCCCAATATTCATAAGCCCTTCTTAAATGCGGAATTACAATAGTGCCGCCAACCAAAGTTGCTATTGAAAGCGATTCCATCACTTGTTCTTTGGTAACTCCCGCTTTAAAACATCCTTCTAAATGGTATTTAATGCAATCATCGCATCGCAATACTGCTGAAGCCACCAATCCTAACAGCTCTTTTGTTTGAACGTCCAAATGTCCGCTTTTATAGGCATTGGTATCAATATTAAAAATTCTTTTGATGATTTTATTGTCGTCAGCCAAAATCTTAGCATTCATTTTTGTGCGGTAAACATTAAATTCTTCAACCGGATTAGCCATTTTTAAGTTCTTTTTTAAGTTCGTTTTTCAATACTACTTTTGATATAATAATACTCACTTCATATAAAATAAGTATTGGAACGGCCACAATGACTTGGCTAACTATATCAGGCGGTGTAATAACTGCGGATAAAATTAAAACCAAAACCAAGGCATGTTTCCTGTATTGTTTTAAAAAATCGGGAGTGATTAATCCCATTTTTGTTAGGAAATACATCACTATAGGCAATTCAAAAATCAATCCGGAAGCCAATACCGATGATCTCAACAATGAGATGTATGAATCAATTTTAATGTTTCGTTCCACCAAATCACTTACAGAATAATTCCCTAAAAAGTTTACGGAAAGCGGTGTTATCACATAGTATCCAAACAAAACACCCACAAAAAATAAAAAGGAAGAGACAATGATAAAAGCGACTGCACCCTTACGTTCTTTTTCATACAAACCTGGACTAATAAATTTCCAGAATTCCCATATAATAAATGGAAATGCCATAATAAATCCGACAGTAATGGATATCCAAATATGAACGCTAAATTGTTCTCCCATTTCCAAACTTTGCAAAGTGAAAGGGATCTTATCGATACATAATCCATCTGTACCAAAGAATCTTGATATGGTGCAAAAAGTACGATAGGTAATAAAATCAGGATCTTTTGGCGCAAATATTATTTTATTGAATATGAAATCCTTCATTAAAAATGCAATGATTCCAAAAATAAATATAGCAGCACTTGAACGTACCAAATGCCATCTTAATTCTTCTACATGGTCTAGAAAAGACATGTCTTTTTCGGGTTCGGCTATTTTTTTTGTCATTTTAGAAAATTCCTTCTTTTAATAAATCATGCAAATGTACAACACCTACGTATACCGAATTGTCTTCAACCAAAATTTGGGAAATTTTATTATTTTCCATTGTTTCTAAAGCTTCAATTGCCATGGCTTCGGCCTGAATTGTTTTCGGATTTTTGCTCATGATGTCTTTGGCGACAATTTTACTTATATCAGGCGAAACGCTTAGCATTCGTCTTAAATCCCCATCGGTAATAATGCCCACTATTTTGTTGTTTTCAATAACTGCAGTCGTTCCCAAACGTTTTTTTGATATTTCAATAATAACGTCTTTAATTTCTGTAGTTGGCGCAACTTGCGGCAATTCATTATTGATAATTAAATCACTCACCCGCAAATACAATTTTTTTCCCAAGGCACCTCCCGGATGGTATTTTGCAAAATCTTTGCTTGAAAAATTATTGAGTTCTAACAAACAAATCGCCAAAGCGTCACCTATAACCAATTGTGCAGTTGTGCTAGATGTAGGTGCTAAATTGTTTGGGCAGGCTTCTCTTTCTACAAAAGAATTCAACGTAAAATTGGCATTTATACCTAAAAAGGATTCCGGATTTCCCGTAATTGCAATTACTTTGTTTCCATAATTTTTAATTAATGGCACCAAAACTTTTATTTCGGGTGTGTTTCCGCTTTTTGAAATGCAAACAACAACATCATTTTTTTGAATAATTCCTAAGTCGCCGTGAATGGCATCAGCCGCATGCATAAAGATAGCAGGGGTTCCAGTTGAATTTAATGTCGCAACAATCTTAGTTGCGATGTTGGCACTTTTGCCAATTCCGGTCACAATAACCCTTCCATTAGAGTGATGAATAAAATTTACGGCATTTTCGAAATCTTCATTTAGAAAATTCACTAAATTCGCAATCACTTTGCTTTCAATTAAAATTGTCTGCTTCGCATTTTCGATAATTGTATTTTTATTTTTCAAAAGATTTTTATTTTTTTAACAAAAAAAAGTTCTACCTTTAATTTTAAACAAAAATATATTTATTTAATTAGAAATTGAATAAACTGCTAATAAAAAGTAAAAGTCAAATTTATAAAAATTCTTAAATTATCAAATGCATTCGTGTGGTGGTGGTTTAAAAAGATATTAATAATTTAGAAGTGATAATGAACAGTAAAGAGATTGACTTACACGAGGCTTTAAAAAAATATTTTGGTTTTACTAAATTCAAAGGACTTCAAGAACCCGTCATAAAAAGTATCATAGAAGGGAATGACACTTTTGTGATTATGCCAACTGGCGGAGGGAAGTCGTTATGTTATCAGCTGCCTGCTTTGGTTAAAGAAGGAACCGCCATTGTTGTTTCACCGTTAATTGCATTAATGAAAAATCAGGTTGATGCCATTCGAGGCATTTCAGCCGAACATGGCATTGCCCATGTGCTGAATTCTTCATTAAATAAAACAGAAGTGACCCAAGTTAAAAGTGATATTGAGCAGGGAATTACAAAATTATTGTATGTGGCTCCGGAATCACTTATGAAAGAAGAGTATATCGACTTTTTAAAAAATCAAAAGATATCTTTTGTCGCCATTGATGAAGCGCATTGTATTTCAGAATGGGGACATGATTTTAGACCGGAATATAGAAATCTTCGAACCATTATTCAAAAAATAGATAATGTTCCCTTAATTGGATTAACAGCAACAGCAACGCAGAAGGTACAGGAAGACATTATAAAAACATTGGGCATGTCAAATGCCAATACTTTTAAAGCCTCTTTTAACCGACCGAATTTATTTTATGAAGTTCGGCCAAAAACAAAAAACATAAATTCTGATATCATTCGGTTTGTTCGTCAATTTTCAGGCAAATCGGGTATTATTTATTGTTTAAGTCGAAAAAAAGTTGAAGAAATTGCACAAGTATTGCAAGTGAACGGCATAAAAGCTGTTCCGTATCACGCGGGATTAGACGGGAAAACGAGATCTAAACACCAAGATATGTTTTTAATGGAAGATGTAGATGTGGTTGTGGCTACCATCGCTTTTGGAATGGGAATTGACAAACCAGATGTACGCTTTGTGGTTCATCATGATATTCCGAAAAGTTTGGAAAGCTATTACCAAGAAACCGGAAGGGCAGGGAGAGATGGAGGAGAAGGATTTTGTTTGGCCTATTATTCTTATAAGGATATTGAAAAATTGGAGAAATTTTTATCGGGAAAACCGGTGGCAGAACAGGAAATTGGCAATGCTTTGCTACAAGAAGTTGTTGGCTATGCAGAAACCTCCATGTCACGCAGAAAATATTTGTTACATTATTTTGGGGAAGATTTTGATGAAGTAAATGGTTTAGGCGCCCTGATGGATGACAACGCCATTAATCCTAAGAAAAAACATGAAGCTGAAACTGAATTAAAAATATTGTTGGAAGTTGTTGTAAAAACCTACCAAAAATATAAAGCAAAAGAATTGGTAAATACTTTAACAGGAAAAGTAAATGCCTTGTTGAAATCGCATAAAACGGATGAACAGCCATTTTTTGGTTGCGGTAAGGAATATGACGATAAATATTGGATGGCATTGATTAGACAGGCCTTGGTTGCCCGCTACATCAACAAAGAGATTGAGCAATACGGCGTGATAAAAATCACTCAAAAAGGAACTGATTTTATTGGGAATCCATCTTCATTTATGATGACAGAAGACCATGTTTATGATGAAAGTGCCGATGCAACAATTTTAACAAATGGCAACGGAAGCGGAACTTCTGCCGACGAAGTGTTGCTTAAAATGCTTAAAGAATTGCAAAAAGCCGTAGCCAAGAAAAATGGTGTGCCGCCATATGCGGTATTGTTAGAACCATCATTGGAAGATATGGCGCTTAAATATCCAATGACTATGGATGAATTAAAAAACATTTATGGCATTGGTGAAGGCAAAGCAAACAAATATGGAAAACCATTTATTGAACTGATTGCTAAATATGTAGAAGAAAATGACATCATTCGTCCGGATGATTTTGTAGTGAGGAGCACAGGTGTAAATTCCGGATTAAAACTTTATATTATTCAAAATACAGACCGAAAAATCCCGCTTGAAGATATCGCAAAATCAAAAGGTTTAAGTTTTAACGATCTTATTGAAGAAATGCAGGGTATTGTTTACAGCGGCACGAAGTTAAATATCGATTACCATATTGATGAATTATTGGATGAAGACCAGCAAGAAGATATTTTCGCTTACTTTATGGAATCTAAAAACGATAGAATTCAAGATGCTTTAGATGAGTTTGCAGGCGAATACGAAGAAGAAGAATTGCGTTTAATGCGCATAAAATTTATGAGCCAGGTTGCAAATTAATCTAAGCCATATAAGCCACTAACATCCCAAACAAAATAGCAATAAATTTTAACAGATTAAACTTATGATCTTTTGATGTTTCAAACAAGATAATTGTTGAAATATGTAAAAACACACCGATAATAATTGCTGTAATTTCAGTTTTATAGGTGGTTAAAAATCGAATATTTTCGCCTGCTAGACTTCCTAAAGGTGACATAAAAGAAAATAACAACAAAAATAAAACAGCTTTTGTTTTAGAAATTTTCGAACTTACAAAAAATGTTCCCAATATGATTGAAATTGGAATTTTGTGGATAACTATTGCCCAAAGTAAATGTTCATGATTAAGGTTATGTGCCAATGGAATTCCTTCCATAAAAGCGTGAATATTTAAACTAATTAATAATGCCCATGGAAATACAACATTTTCTTCAACATGAATATGACCATGTTCGGCACCTTTTGAGAAAAAATCCAAGATAAGTTGCAATAACAATCCTAAAAGAATAAACAGACCAATGTTTGTGGTTTTTACGGCATAAACTTCAGGAAACAAATGTAAAATAGTGATAGACAATAAGTAGGCGCCACTAAAAGCCAATAATAATTGTATGGTTTTAAAACTTGGCTTTAATCCGAAAACAATGCCAATGCCAACTAAAACGGATGCTATAAGTGCAATATAGGTCATTCTAAAACTAAAATTAAACGGTCGGAAGTGTCTTCATTGAACTTTTCTAACTGATAATTACCAAAAGTATATTTAATTTTAAAGCCCACAGCGTTTACATAAGTATTTATTTTGGTCAAATCTAAACTTTTCACTTTTTCAAAATAGGTATGATGCTCACCATCAGCATCAAGATTTATTTCTTTAACAATAAATCCATTTTTTACGTAGCGATTTAGTTTAAAGGTAATGTCATCAATAATTAGAACCTCTTCAGAAACAAGCGAAGAAATCACTTTTTTCGCATTCATAAAGTCGATAATAGCAATTCCGTTCGGATTTAATCCATTCTTAATATTTTGCAGAATGGCAATATCTTCTGCGTCGTCTTCAAAAAAACCAAAACTGGTGAACAGATTAAAAATTACATCAAACTTAGTTTTAAATGAATCCCGCATATCATGTTCGACAAATTGCAGTGTCTCAGTTTCAAATTGTTTGGCATATTCTATACTGTTTTTAGACAAATCTGCACCGATAACCTTAAATCCCAATGAATTTAAATAAATGGAATGGCGTCCTTTTCCACATCCTAAATCCAGTACCGAATCTTCTTTTTTTAAATTTAAAAAGGTGATTAAATTTTCCAAAAATGCCTGACCTTCAGAATAATCTCTATGTTTATATAAAATATGGTAATAGCTTGTGTCGAACCACGAAGCGAACCAGTCTTTGTTTTTAGCCATAATATCGAAATGACTGCAAAAATAAGGATTTGTTTGGTTAAATGTTTAGGAAACTCGCTGTTTTATTATTGAGCAAAAAACTTTTAACTTTTTTACTTTATGCATTTAACTTAATATTTGAGTACTTTTGCAAAATAATTACATAGTATGGAGCGGAATTTTAAAATGGTTGCCACCACCATGTTTGGACTGGAGGAAGTATTGGCAACAGAACTTAAAAATTTAGGTGCGCAGGATGTTGAGTCAGGCGTAAGAAGTGTTTCTTTTTTAGGTGATAAAGGGTTTATGTACAAAGCAAATATGGCTTTGCGTACGGCCATTAGAATTTTAAAACCAATTAAAACCTTTAAAGTTGCGGATGAAGATGACTTGTACAAAAAAATACAACAAATTCAGTGGGAAAAATATATGAGCATATCAAGTACGTTTTCTATTGGTGCTGTGGTAAATTCTCAAGGTTTTACCACAAACTCTCATTATATTACTTTAAAATCGAAAGATGCTATAGCTGATTACTTCAGAAATAAATATAATGAAAGACCAAATGTTGACACAAAGCACCAAGATTTAAAGATTCACGTGCATATTCATAATAATTTCTGTTCAATTTCACTAGACAGTTCCGGCGATTCATTGCACAAGCGCGGATATAGAAGCGCAACAAATATTGCACCCATAAATGAAGTGTTGGCGGCCGGATTGGTTTTGCTTTCAGGATATACTGGCGATTGTAATTTTATTGATCCAATGTGCGGTTCAGGAACAATTTTGATTGAAGCTGCGATGATTGCCAACAATATTCCGGCAAACATAAACAGAAATGAATTTGGATTTGAAAAGTGGGAAGACTATGATGAAGATTTGTTTTTCACCATTCAGGATTCACTGATAAAAAAAATACACAATTCTCATTTTAAAATAATGGGATTTGACAAAGCGCCTTCGGCTGTGGTAAAGGCAAAAGAAAATATTAATAATGCTAATTTAAGTGAGTTTATTGGTGTGCACCATGTGAATTTTTTCAATTCTGTAAAAGAAGTATTTGGCCGCACCTTTATTTTATTTAATCCGCCATATGGTGAACGACTCGACATTGATATGCAAGAATTCTATAAAAAAATTGGTGATACCTTAAAAAGTGGCTATTCAGATTCTACCGTTTGGTTTATTACTTCTAATATGGAAGCAATAAAGCATGTTGGTCTGCGTACTTCAAGAAGAATTCCTATGAAAAACGGTGATTTGGACTGTTTATTTGTTCGTTATGATATGTATGAAGGCAGTAAAAAAGCAAAAAAAGCGTTGCAATAATACAACGCTTTTTAGTATTTATTCAATAAACTAATTCTTAATTTCTTCTTGAAGAATTACCTCTCGAACTTTCTTTTTTTTCACCTGATTTTCCATTATTTTTTGTTTCTCTAACAGTTTTGCCCCTCTGAGTTTTTACCGTATTGTTACTTCGTTGTGTGCTTTCAGGTTTTTGAGCCGTTCTTTCTGGAGCACGATTTTCAGCCATTCTTGTGCTTTTCGTGTTACTTTGTGCCCTATTTCCATTTGACCTTGTAACAGTATTTGATCTCTGAGTAGAAGTATTGCTACGACTATTTTGATTTACGCTAGCATTTGAACTTGGTCTGTTAACCGTATTTGACCTCTGAGTATTGCTACGGCTATCTTGATTTATTCTGTCATTTGAACTTGGTCTGTTAACCGTATTTGACCTCTGAGTATTGCTACGGCTATTTTGATTTATGCTAGCATTGGAACTTGGTCTGTTAACCGTATTTGATCTCTGAGTATTGCTACGATTGTCTTGAACTTTTCTCTCATTTGTATTTGTTCTTCGAGCATCATTATAAACCTGGTTGCTGCGACTATTTTGACTTGTTCTTTCGTTATGATTCTTTTTGTCATCATATCTGTTAGGAACATTTTTTACAGCTACTCTTTGTCTGGTATAGTTGTCTCCAGATCGTTTACCATCATTTCTATAATGTTTATCATAATTTTTGTAATATTTATTTCTGGAATGATCCGTGTAATAAGTATAACGTGTTGGATGATAATGATTTCTATATGGATCACGACTTACAATTCTGAAATCAAATAAGGGTCTAGCAAAATAATTATGATATGGATGAAATACATAATGTCTATTGTAATTGTTAATATATCCTGAATAGTGGCTGTAATAACCCTGTCTGTTATAGTAGACATGCATTCCTCCAATACGTACCAACCTTCCTGAATCATAATATATAACAGTATTTCCAACCCGGTTTACACGTCCATAATAATCATAATAAATAGGGATATCTTCTATCTGAATAATAGCACCGTAATCATCATATTGTACATATGGGTCGTAGTTATAACCAGAGTTAAAACTAATGTTAACGCCATTACCCTGATAATTTACGCCTAAAGCGTTTCTTTGGTTGATATAGAAATCAAATTCTCCATTTTGAAAAATGGCAAATGTTACATCTCTTTCAACAAAAGTGAATGAATTACCATAATCATCATTATAATAATTATTTGTTGAAGAATTATCAGTTTCAAAAGTCGAAGCCTGAATGCCAAACCCAACAAATAAAAAAGTGGCTAAAAATAAGAGTTTTGTTTTCATGATAAATTATTTTAAAGGTTAAACTAAATTTGCCGGTTAGCAGTATTCCATATCATAATTACAAACAACGTGCCAAAAAAATATGCCCAATAAAATTGGGCATATAACCTATTAAAATTAAAAAAATGAAATCATCAAAAACTAAATAGTTTCAGGCATTTTGCCGGTTAATGAATTTAAAAAAGAAACAATTGCAGTTACTTCTGTATCATTTAAGTCTTTGTTGAGTTGAATTTTACCCATAATTTTAACGGCTTCTTTTAAATCCTTTACACTTCCGTCATGGAAATATGGATATGTTTTTTCAACATTTCTCAATGAAGGTGCTTTAAAAAAATATTTATCAGCCTCGTTTTTAGTGACTAGAAATCTTCCTTCATCAATTTTGCTGCTTTTTGTGTATTTCCAATAATCATCGTAAATACCAAATTTTTGGTAAATATTTCCTCCCAATACATTACCTGAATGGCAAGCAATACATCCTTTGTCTATAAATAATTGTAGGCCTTCTTTTTC
>JAENXD010000171.1 GCA_016649745.1 Flavobacteriaceae bacterium
ATAATAAATTAGAGAAAGGTTTTTTTAGAAATATCAAAATAAATATCTTGTTTTTTGTCTTGCTAGAGACTAAATATAATGGAAAAAGGAAGTCTTGACCTATAAATACTCGTATAATAGCTATACAATATAATCTCAATGGGATACAGAAAAATATTTTTTTATGGCGTTTGCCTTTTGAAAGAACGGTATTGCATAAATTGAAAGAAATAATTTGTAAATTTGTATATCTAATTATAATGCATGTTTCCAAATTTAAATAATTTACCCGTTTATGACACCACAGGTGTTAATGAGCGTGTACAGCGGTTTTGTACACGCAGTATTAAAAATTCTTCCAAAGAGAAAGGCTTAAAGTTAGCTTTAAGCATGATTGATTTAACCACGCTTGAGGGAAAAGACACAAGAGGGAAAGTGCAGCAACTTTGCTACAAAGGAATGCATCCTCATGAGTCATTAAATAACCTTCCAACTGTTGCGGCAATTTGCGTTTATCCATCATTTGTTGGGATTGCAAAAAAAGCACTGCAAGGAAGTGATATTCAAGTGGCTTCCGTAGCTACAGCATTCCCAAGCGGGCAATCCAGTTTAGAAGTAAAATTACTCGATGTAAGATACGCTGTGGATCAAGGTGCCGATGAAATAGATATGGTCATATCCAGAGGACAATTTCTTGCAGGCAATTATCAATTTGTATTTGATGAAATAGCGACCATTAAAGAAGCCTGCGGTAAAGCACATTTAAAAGTTATTTTAGAAACCGGGGAATTAGACACCCTTAACAATGTTAGAAAAGCCAGTGAAATTGCCATGTATGCAGGAGCAGATTTCATCAAGACTTCAACAGGCAAAATTCAGCCTACAGCAACTTTGCCAGTTACTTATGTGATGCTTGATGCCATAAAAGATTTCTACTTAAAAACAGGGAAAATGGTAGGCATGAAACCTGCAGGAGGTATTTCAACCTCAAAAATTGCCTTACAATATTTGGTAATGCTTAATGAAGTGCTTGGCGAAAAATGGATGAATAAAACCTATTTTCGTTTTGGAGCCAGTAGTTTATTAAATGATATTCTTATGCAATTGGTTAAAACAGAAATGGGGATATACCAATCGCCAAATTATTTTTCAAAAGATTAATTATGCAGAAAAACGAAAATAGCAATGTGTTTAAAGCTTCTTGGATTTATGATGAAGCGCCTGAAAGTATTGATCATATTCAAATCAAAAAAAAATATGAATTGTTCATTGACGGCAAGTTTACCAAACCTGTAAAAGGGAATTATTTTGATACCATTAATCCTTCAAATAATCAAAAAATTGCAAGCGTTGCAGAAGCTTCAGATGAAGATGTTGACAAAGCGGTAAAAGCTGCTCGTGAAGCTTTTTTAGGGTGGTCAAATTTATCGGGAAAAGAAAGAGGTAAATATATTTTTAGAATTGCAAGATTGATTCAAGAACGCGCAAGGGAATTTGCGGTTATTGAAAGTTTAGATGGAGGAAAACCAATAAGAGAATCAAGAGATATTGATATTCCCTTAGCGGCAAATCATTTTTTTTACTATGCAGGCTGGGCTGATAAATTAGCCTATGCTTTTCCAAATAGAACAGCAAAACCTTTAGGGGTTGTTGGACAAATAATTCCTTGGAATTTTCCACTATTAATGGCTTCCTGGAAACTTGCTCCGGCACTTTCGGCAGGAAACACTATTGTACTTAAGCCAGCAGAAACAACGCCTTTAACAGCGTTAAAACTAGCTGAAATAATCCAAGAAAGCGGATTGCCAAAAGGAGTGATAAATATTGTTACGGGAGCGGGAGAAACAGGAGCGAGTATTGTAAATCATCCCGACATTGATAAAATTGCTTTTACAGGTTCTACAGGTGTGGGCAAATACATCCAAAAAGCAATTGCGGGAACCCCTAAAAAATTAACTTTAGAATTAGGGGGGAAAGGAGCTAATATTATATTTGAAGATGCAGCAATTGATCAGGCCGTTGAAGGTATTGTGAATGCTATATTTTTTAATCAAGGTCATGTTTGCTGTGCTGGTTCCCGACTGTTCGTGCAAGAATCAGTTGCCGATTTGGTGATTCAAAAATTGAAAAACAGGATGGAGACTTTAATTGTGGGAAATCCATTAGATAAAAACACAGATATTGGTGCCATAAATTCTAAAAAGCAATTGCAAACCATTGAAAATTATATCAAAATTGGATTGAATGAAGGTGGTGAAATTTACCAAACTAAATGTACTTTACCTAAAGAAGGAAATTGGTGTGCTCCAACATTATTTTTAAATGTTTCACAATCTCATAGAATTGTTCAAGAAGAAATATTTGGACCGGTATTGGCTATTCAAACATTTAGAACCATTGATGAAGTCATAGAAAAAGCCAATAATACTCCGTATGGTTTATCTGCAGGTGTTTGGACGCAAACAGGCTCTAAAATATTTCATATAACCCAAAAATTAAATGCGGGCGTAATTTGGGCAAATACATTTAATAAATTTGATCCAACCTCACCTTTTGGAGGTTATAAAGAAAGTGGATTTGGCAGAGAAGGCGGGCTTCATGGCCTAAGTTCCTATGTGAAATTTGAATAATTATTTTAATTAAAGAAGATGAGTAGATTAGACATTCATAAAACATACAAATTATATATAGGCGGTAAATTTCCAAGAACTGAGTCGGGAAGGTATTATTCTGTCAATGACAAATCTGGAAAATTTGTAGCCAATATGTGTTTGGCTTCACGCAAAGATTTTAGAAATGCAGTTGTTATCGCCCGTAAATCGCAAGATTCATGGTCAAGTGTGACTGCCTTGAACAAAGGGCAAATTTTATATCGAATAGCTGAAATGCTTGAGGGAAGAAAAGAGCAATTTATTGCGGAATTAATCCTTCAAGGTGAAACAGCAAAAGAAGCTCAAAAGGAAGTGGAACTTACCATAGACAGGCTGGTGTATTATGCAGGATGGAGCGATAAATTTCAGCAAATATTTAGCTCTGTAAATCCGGTTTCAAGTTCTCATTTTAATTTCTCTATGGTTGAACCTGTTGGTGTGGTGGCAATCATTGCTCCTGAAGAACAAAGTTTATTAGGTTTGGTTTCAATAGTTGCACCTGCAATAGTTGGCGGAAATACAGTAATTGTTTTAGCTTCTGAAAATAAACCTTTAACGGCAATTTCATTTGCTGAAGTTATAAACTCTTCCGATGTACCTAGTGGTGTTGTTAATATTTTGACGGGAAAAAAGGACGAATTGTATGGTCAAATGGCATCGCATATGGATGTGAATTCAATTGTTTATTGCGGAAAAGATGAAAATGTGATGAAATTAATTAGCGAATTGGCAAGTAATAATGTTAAAAGAACTGTTTTTTATAAAAAGGCTGATTGGTCAAGCGATGAATGTGAATCTCCTTATTTAATTGGAAAAACCTTGGAAGTAAAAACAACGTGGCATCCTACTGAAATATAACTTATTTATATTAATTCATTGAACTATTTTAATAGATAACTGAAATTTATCCCATGAATACTAAAAAATTCTTCGCACATGAAACAGCCGTCATTGATGAAGGTTGTGAAATTGGAGAAGGAACTAAAATTTGGCATTTCAGTCATATTATGCCCAATTCAAAAATTGGTGAAAATTGCAATATTGGTCAGAATGTTGTTGTTTCACCAAATGTAGTTTTAGGTAATAATGTAAAAGTCCAAAACAATGTTTCCATTTATTCAGGCGTTATTTGCGAGGATGATGTTTTTTTAGGACCGAGTATGGTATTTACCAACATCATAAATCCGAGAAGTGCTATTATTCGAAAAGATGAATATCAGGAAACCCTGGTAAAAAAAGGTGCGAGCATTGGTGCAAATGCCACCATTATTTGCGGCAACGAAATTGGGGAATACGCTTTAATTGGCGCTGGATCCGTTGTTGCAAAACCGGTATTACCTTACGCCTTAGTTGTTGGAAATCCTTCAAAAAAAATTGGCTGGATCAGTGAATATGGACATCGTTTAAATTTTGACGAAAATGGATTCGCAACTTGTGTTGAAAGTGGCGAGAGGTACCAACTATTAAACAATAAAGTTATAAAAATCTTGAAATAATTAAGAATGAATAAAATAATTTTAAGTTTTCTACTGGTTTTTTCATCCATTTCTGTATTTTCTCAAATAGAAAAGTACCCAGTTTTTAAAGAATGCGAGACTGTTGACATTTCTGAATTACCGACTTGCTTTAGAAATCAGGTTAAAACTGCGGTGATATCGGAATTAAAGGTTCCTGAAAACTTAAAAAAGGATAATTTTAAATCAACAACCAATATTATTTTTTTAGTGGATACTTCGGGAAATTTTAAAGTCATCTATGTGAATTCCCCTTACAAGGAATTGAAAGAAGAAGTTGAACGCGTTTTTGATACGCTGCCAAAAATAACGCCTGCAAAATATAACAATCATGCTATTGAAATGCAGTTTGTACTTCCTTTAAAAATTCCTTTGGAAGATAATGAAGAGGTAATTACCCAAAAAGAAGTTGCGGAAGCCATGCCTGAGCCAAAGGAAGAACTAACTTTTAATGAGCCCAAAACCACTTTATTTCCCGAACACAAAAGTGAACTGAACATTCCTTTCACGCATGCAACTTACAACGCATACGATGCTTATTTAAATAATGCAAGCAATTCTCACACTGCAGTAAAACCATATTTATATAATGAAGTGAGTGAATATGTTGATTTGGATGCTTTGAAAAATAAATTAATCACGCCAAAATCAACCTGGTTTGGCAGGAAATTGTTCAATGAACATATGGCATATGTTCAGGGAAAAGATTTTTGGTTTACTATAAATCCGATGGTTGATTTACAACTGGGAAAAGACAGTGAAGGACTAAAAACGTATAACAATACACGCGCCATTCAGGTAAATGGAGGAATTGGCAAAAATTTTAGTTTTTCGACAAGTTTTTATGAAAGTCAGGGCCGATTTGCAACTTACGTAAATGATTATGCCGAATCCATAAAACCTGCCGGAGGAAATCCGGCCATTATTCCTGGGCGTGGCATTGCCAAACGATTTCAGGAAGATGCTTACGACTATCCTGTGGCAGAGGCTTATATTTCCTACGCACCAAGCAAACATTTTAATTTTCAGTTTGGAAGAGGCAAAAATTTTATTGGTGACGGTTATCGTTCCTTATTTTTATCTGATGTAGCTTCACCTTATCCTTATTTTAAAATCTCAACCAATTTTTGGAAAATAAAATACACCAATTTTTTTATGTGGATGCAAGATGTAAGACCGGAATTGACAATTGATGGTGCTTACAAGCAAAAATATATGGCGATGCATTATTTGGACTGGAATGTTACAAAAAAGTTTAATATCGGATTGTTTGAAACCGTTATTTGGGATGATGCAAATAACAGAGGTTTCGACATCAATTATATAAATCCGCTTATTTTTTATTCTGCTGTGGAGTTTGCAACGGGTTCCAGAGCAGGTAATACAACGCTCGGATTAAGCTTAAAATACAAGATGAAAGCGATTACCTTATATTCCCAATTGCTGTTGGACGATTTTAGAGTTGGTGAAATGACCAATAGCAACGGATGGTGGGCCAATAAATTTGGATTTCAGTTTGGCGCAAAATATTACAATGCTTTTCATATTGAAAATTTATTTTTACAGGCCGAATTTAATGCGGTACGTCCCTATACTTATTCCCACGATGAATTAAATCTTAATTTCGGACATAACAACCAACCGTTGGCGCATTTATGGGGCGCCAATTTTAGAGAAGCCATCGGGATTTTGAATTACACTAAAAATCGCTGGTTTGCAAACACAAAAATAGTGATTGGTAAAAAAGGATTTGATTTCGCTGACGGAACAGATTCTAAAAGTTACGGCGGGGATGTTTTTGCAGACAATGATAACAGAGGTTCAGATTACGGAAATAAGATTGGCCAGGGAAATACTGCCAATGTTTTTATAGGAGATTTTCAATTGGGTTATTTGGTTAATCCAGCTACCAATTTAAAATTATTTGGTGGTTTAACTTATCGAAAGTTTGATCCGATAGCTCCAGCCGATGGTTTTCTAAAATCAAACTCAACTTGGGTTTCCTTCGGATTAAAAACTGATGTGTTCAATTGGTATTTTGATTTTTAGCATGGTTTAAAATCTCATTTCAAAAACGGCAATGTACTGAAAAATGACTGGTGGATTTTTCAAAAATAAGTTGTAATCTTCCAGCATTAATCTGAACAGGAACTATTCGCTGGTGGAGGCAGCTTTTTTCGCAAAAACAGAGACACTCTATAACAAACAACTTAAATATGTCACAATTTTTTTCTCATTATTTTCATAATGCTTTCTATAACAATCCCTTTCGGAATTGTTTAGAAATGTTTGGTGTATTGGTATTACTTTATTCTTATTTTTAGAGGGTTTATTAAATTCCATTAGGATTAT
>JAENXD010000039.1 GCA_016649745.1 Flavobacteriaceae bacterium
GAATTGTATAAAAAGTCGCAAGCAGTTTTTGGGGATTTTGAGAATGAAAAAGTGCAAATAGAAGATTTGTTTAAGCACGTAAAATATGAGCATCCAAATTTTGACCCTCCTAAAATAATTACCTTAATCACAAATCTGGATTACCAAAACAAAATTGTTTATGCTGATAGTTTGTTGTTTGTTTCATTAGACATGTATTTGGGTAAAAACAGTGAAGTGTATCAGGACTTTCCAGTATATTTATCGCAAAACTTCAATAAATCACAATTGGTTGTTGATATAGCCAGTGCCATAAGTGACCGTTATTTTACAGCAGATAAAAGTCGGCAGTTTTTGGATATGGTAATTGGCGCCGGTAAAAAAATGTATTTGATCGACCGCTATTTACCTTCAATTTCCGATGCGCAGAAAATTGGATATAGTGAAGCTGAGTATGAATGGGCAATGGCCAATGAATCCCAAATATGGAAGTATTTTATTGAAAATAAAGTGTTGTTCAGTACGGATTCAGGATTATATGATCGTTTTATGGCGGAAGGTCCCTTTTCAAAATTTTATATCGACATTGATAAAGAGTCTCCGGGCAGAATTGGGGTTTGGTTGGGCTGGCAAATCGTGAGGTCATATATGAATAACAATAACGTAACTTTGCAGCAACTTTTACGAACTGATGCTGAAGAAATATTTAAAAATTCAAAATATAAACCCAAAAAATAATGGCAGTAATAAAAAAATCAAAAATGGAATTTGTTATAGGCTTAGACGAAAATAAAGTGCCTGAAACAATAAACTGGACAGCCGATGACGGCGAAATTAAAGATGAAAAAGCAAAAGCATTGATGATCTCTGTATGGAATCCTGAAAAAAAGGAAACACTTCGAATGGATTTGTGGACAAAAGATATGCCTATTGATGAAATGAAACAGTTTTTTCATGAAACATTGATTTCGATGGCAACTTCATTTGACCGAGCCACAGATGACCATAAAATGAGCGCCACGATGCTTGATTTTTGTGATTATTTTGCGGAAAAGCTGGAGTTGAAGAAAAAGTAATTGTAAGTAAGCAGTTGCAGTTTGCAGTTAAAAAGGTTATAGGTTGAATCGTTTATTTGTTGAAACGTTTGGTTTTTTTACAAACTTGAAACTTGAAACTTGAAACCAGAAACCATAATCTTACAACTTACAACTAATGCCTATTGCCTTTTTATTAACGCTATAATTTCTTTGTATTCTTCCGAATTGTTCAAAAAGTCTTTTTTGGAAACATCAATAATGAGCGTTTTCAGATTTTCTTCAGTTTTAATAAAACTCGAATAACCCTGATGAATTTTATCTAAATATTCCGGAGCGATATTCTGTTCATAATCCCGGCCTCTTTTTTTGATATTTTGAAGTAATTGCTGGGTATCCTGATAAAGATAAATGTACAAATCGGGTTTTGAAATTTCTTTGTACATAATGTCGAACATTTTTCTGTACAAATAAAATTCATCTTTCTGCAAAGTGATTTGTGCAAAAATAAGCGACTTAAAAATGTAATAATCCGAAACAATAAAGTTTTTAAACAAATCAAACTGCGCCAAATCATCTGAAAGTTGCTGATATCGGTCGGCCAAGAAGCTCATTTCCAGCGGAAATGCGTAACGGTCGTGATCTTCATAAAATTTGGGTAAAAAAGGATTGTCGGCAAAGCGTTCCAATATAATTTTCGCATTAAAATCTTCGGCAATCATATTGGCGAGCGTCGTTTTACCTGAGCCTATATTTCCTTCAATAGCAATATAATTGAATTTTTCGGTGAGAGAAACAGGTCTTTTAAGCGTTAAAGAAGTTTTTTCAATATGATTATTGTCGGTGCAATTTTCCAAACAAGTTTGTATGCGCTGTTTTGTGATGGGATGTATCAAATTGGGGGCAATTTCTGACAAAGGAACCAGAACAAACTTTCTGTTTAGCATGTCTTTATGCGGCACAATCAACGCCTTTGAAATAATAATTTCAGTATCAAAAAGCAATACGTCAATATCAATATTTCGTGCTATATAGCCTATTTCAGAAGTGCGAGTTCTGCCAAGGGAATGTTCAATTTCTTGAATTGACTTTAATAGGTTTTCGGGATTTAAACCTGTTGTAATCTGGATGCAGATATTTAGAAAATCATCACTTATAAAACCCCAGGATTCCGTTTTGTATACAGCGGAAATTTTCACTACGGCGCCTATTTTTTCCGCAATTAAATCGATAGCCTGCTGTAAATTTTCAAGCTTGTTTCCTTGGTTACTTCCCAACGATAAATATGTAGGTCTTAATATTTGCATAAAGTGAATGCAAAGAAAAGAAAAGTATCAGATAAATACATATCTTTGCCCTTCAATTTATAAATATTTATAAACTTTTTTCTTATTCTAAATTCAAGGTTAACATGAGATTTTTGAGAAATTTAATAGCGTCAATTTTAGGGACGCTGATTGCATTGGGTATTCTGTTCGTTTTATTTATAGTGATTGCGATGGCATTCGGCGAAACGGAAAAAGTGGTGGTAAAAAGCAATTCGGTTTTGGAAATTAAATTGGATGGTTCAGTGAAAGATTATGCGCCAAAAGGCACTGATTTTCTTGATGAATTTTTAGCATTTAGAGATGAAAAGATGGGGTTGAATGAAATTATCAATGCCATTGAAAACGCAAAGAATGATGACAATATTAAGGGAATAAGCATCAATACGCTCGATGTAAATGCCGGGATTTCACAAACTCAGGCCATCAGAAATAAACTGGAAGAATTCAAGGAATCCGGTAAATTTATTATGTCCTATGGAGATGTTTTCAATCAGAAATCATACTATTTAAGTTCTGTGGCCGACTCTATTTTTATGAATCCTTTAGGGGGAGTTGAATTTAAGGGTTTGTCTTCCGAGGTTTTATTTTTTAAAGATTTACAGGATAAAACTGGTGTGAAATTGGAAGTAATCAGACATGGTAAATACAAAAGTGCCGTCGAGCCATTTTTATACAATAAAATGAGCGATGAGAATAGAGAGCAAATTACCACATTTTTGCAGTCCATTTGGGATGAATTGTTGGTAGATATCTCAAAAAGCAGAAATAAAACAATTGAAGAACTCAATGTTGTTGCCGATAATTTATGGGCACGAAACGCAACATTGGCAATAGAAAATAATATTGTGGATGGTGCCGTTTATATGGATGAATATGATGCCAAATTAAAAATGGCTTCTGGTGTTTTAGCGGACGATGAATTGTCTAAGATTACGCTTTCGGATTATATTTCTATAGGTAAAGGTCGGGTTATTTCAACAGCTTCCAATAAAATTGCCGTAATATATGCGCAAGGTGAAATAATCTATGGTAAAGGAAATGAAGATTATATTGGTCAGGAATTAATTATTGAAGCCTTGCGAAAAGCAAGAAAAGACAAAAATGTAAAAGCAATTGTGTTGCGGATAAATTCACCGGGAGGAAGCGCATTGGCTTCAGAATTAATTTGGAGAGAATTGGAATTGACCAAAAAAGAACTTCCTTTAGTGGTTTCAATGGGTGATGTTGCAGCCTCTGGCGGTTACTATATTGCCTGTAATGCGGATAGAATTTTTGCGGAACCAACAACTATTTCTGGCTCTATAGGTGTTTTTGGAGCAATCCCAAATATGAGCAAGTTGGCCGATAATATTGGAATAAATGCAGAGCAGGTGAGCACCAATAAAAGTCCAAGCTATAGCGTTTTTGAACCAATCACTGATGAGTTCAGAGCAGTAACCACAGAAGGTGTTGAAGATATCTATACAACATTTGTCGAAAGGGTTTCTACAGGAAGAAATATGAGTATTGAAGCAGTAGACAGTATTGCTCAAGGTCGTGTTTGGGCGGGCGTGGATGCTTTGCAAAACGGATTGGTTGATGAGTTGGGAAATTTGGATGATGCCATAAGTTATGCTGCTGAATTGGCAGAAGTTACAGACTATAAAGTACGTAATTACCCAGATTATAAATTAGATTTAGGAGAAAAATTGAGTGGTCTTCCTTTCATGAAATCAAAAGAAAAAGTGATGATTGAAGCATTGGGCTTGGAAAATTATAAAACATACCAAATCCTAAAACAATTTTCAGAGTTAAAGGGTATGCAGGCAAGAATGCCTTTTGTGTTAGAAATTAAGTAAGATAATTAAAGGCGCTCAAAGGTAACAAAACTGTAATTGTATTTATTTTTTTCATCTGCTTTAAAATCTTCCCGTGAAGTTTCTTTCCAGATTTTTTTATCAATTTCAGGAAAAAAAACATCCGCATCAAATTTATGGTGAACAAAAGTTAAATCGAGTTTGTCTGCAAATGGCATTGCCTGTTTGTAAATTTCTGCGCCACCCAAAATAAACGGATTTTCATCTTCTTTCATTGCCAATTGAAGAGCTTCCTTTAAAGAATTCACCACAATACAACCTTCTGCCTTGTAATTTTTATCATGGGTAATTAGGGTATTTGTTCTGTTTGGCAGCGGCTTTCCCAACGATTCAAATGTTTTTCGACCCATAATAACGCAGTGGTTTAAAGTTGTTTTTTTGAATCGTTTTAAATCGGCTGGCAAATGCCAAATAAGTTGATTGTTTTTACCCAAGGCATTATTCTCCGCAATGGCCGCAATAATAGTAATCATTCTTCTATTGAATTTTTTGATCGTCTTCTTTTTCGGTCTTTTTGGTTATTTCGTAATTATAGAGTGCTTGTGTTTTTTCGGCTTTTAAAGCAGCTTCATCAGCCATTTCTTTTTCTAATTTGGCAATTTTTAATTCTTGTGCTTTTACTAATTTTTCTGTTTGTAACCGTTCCCACTCTTTTCCCATAAAGCGATTGGTAACAAAAACATTGATAAAATGCAACACAAAAAAGAAGAACCATAAGGTGATAGCCCAAACAAACCAATTTTCAACAAACGTTTCACCAACTTTCAAAACTTTGTTAAGGAGTATTAAAAATACCGCGCCCACCAAAAAGATTATAAAATGAGTATATAGTCTTTTTTTTTGTTTTGTGCGATTTCGAGCATTTTCGTATAATTCGTGTTGTTCGTTGATTGAATTCATTTTACATATTTTTTACCCATTCTTTAATATAACCACTGAAATCTTCTGTTTCATCTGCATTATCATTTTGAAATTTTTCAGATGCATTTGCTAAGAACTTTGAAATATTTTCATCTGAAGTATTAAAAAGACCATCAATAGATTTTAAAAGTTCAGCATCTTCGATTTCAATTATTCTTTGAATTATTTTGATTTTTAGTTCTGGTGCGTTCATTTTGCTTTTTTTTTAATGAAGCCTAAATATATTAAATGTTTTACTAATTCTGTATTAAAGAATTAATAATTTTTAAATATTATTCGGTATCAAAAATATTTTTAATATTAATTGAAAATATTATGAGTCCGGTTTTTATACTGAAACTTCTCCTTTAATATGTGGATGCGGATTGTAATTTACTAAATTGAAATCTTCGAATGTAAAATCAAAGATATTTTTCACCAAAGGATTAATTTCCATTTTTGGCAATTCTCTGGGCATTCTTGACAATTGCAAATCAATTTGTGCGCTATGGTTGCTGTAAATATGCGCATCGCCAAAAGTATGAATAAAATCTCCTGGCTTTAAATCGCAAACCTGCGCAACCATCATGGTAAATAAAGCATAAGAAGCAATATTGAAAGGTACGCCCAAAAAAATGTCGGCACTTCGCTGGTATAATTGGCAGGATAATTTTCCGTCTGCTACATAAAATTGAAAAAAGGCGTGACAAGGGGGTAAAGCCGCTTTACCCATGGCCACGTTTTCGGAAAAAGAAACAGAAGTATCGGGCAAAACACTTGGGTTCCAGGCTGAAACTAACATTCTCCTGCTGTCAGGATTTGTTTTTATGGTATTTATAACTTCCGTAATCTGATCAATGCCTTCGCTGTTCCAGTTCCGCCATTGATGTCCGTAAACCGGACCTAAATCACCGTTTTCATTCGCCCAGGCATCCCAAATTTTGATATTGTGTTCTTTTAAATATTGAATATTGGTATCCCCTTTTAAAAACCACAACAACTCATAAACAATGGATTTTAAATGTAGTTTTTTTGTGGTCAACATAGGAAATCCTTCACTTAAATCAAACCGCATCTGATATCCAAATACACTTTTTGTTCCAGTTCCTGTTCTGTCTTCTTTTAGCGTTCCTTTCTCTTGAACGTATTTAATTAAGTCTAGATATTGTCTCATAATTATTGTTTATTTGGTGACAATTATTGGTTATTTGTTGAAGGGTTTAATCGTTTAAAATAAATATATCACAGTTAAACAGTTCAACAGTTCAACCTTTCAACAGTTTTATCCAATAATCATCCCTGCGATTGTTGCTGAAAGTAAAGAAGCTATAGAACCTCCAATAACTGCTTTTAATCCAAACTCTGACAATGTTTTTCTTTGGCCCGGCGCTAGGGAACCAATGCCGCCAATTTGAATTCCGATTGAAGCGAAATTAGCAAAACCACACAACATATATGTAGCCATGATGACCGATTTGTTATAAGTAAGATGGGTAACATTGGCTAAATTTTTTAACTCGGCCAATTGAATATATCCCACAAACTCACTTGCGGCTAATTTTACGCCCAACAATTGTCCCATCAACATCATATCTTCCCTGGCTACGCCAATTAACCACATTAATGGCGCAAAAACAGTTCCTAAAATAGATTCCAAAGAAAATTGTTGGTATGGAGTATATTCAGTTATCAATCCGTTTAATTGGGTAACGGAGCCAACCCATCCTAAAATTCCGTTTAACATAGCGATTAAAGCCACGAAAACCAGTAACATTGCGGCAACATTGGCGGCAAGTTTTAAACCTTCAGTAGTTCCGTTCGCAATGGCATCTAAAATATTTGAACCAATTTTTTCCTGGGAAACTTTTACGTCGGTATTAATTTCTTCAGTTTGTGGATACAGCATTTTTGAGATTACAATGGCTCCGGGCGCTGCCATAACTGAAGCGGCCAGTAAATGTTTGGCAAATTGAAGGCGCAACACAGGATCACTTCCGCCTAAAAACCCTATATAAGCCGCTAAAACACCTCCTGCAACTGTGGCCATTCCGCCAATCATTACCAATAATATTTCTGAACGGTTCATGCGTTCCAGATAAGCTTTTATCATTAAAGGCGCTTCCGTTTGGCCTAAAAAGATATTTCCGGCAACCGATAAACTTTCAGCACCTGAAATTTTTAATAATTTGGTCAATACCAATGCCATTCCTTTGACGATAATTTGAATAACGCCCAAATAAAATAACAAGGAAGTCAATGCGGAAAAGAAAATAATTGTGGGTAAAATTTGAAACACAAATATAAATCCGTAGGAATCAATATTCATTAAACCACCAAATAAAAATTGACTTCCGGCTGCCGTAAAATCTAAAATATTGGTAAAAATTCCACCAACAAATTCGAATATTGCCTGAACAAAAGCAACTTTTAAAACACCAATGCCAATAAGCAATTGGGCAGTTATACCTGCGCCGACTGTTTTCCAGTTAATGGCTTTTCGGTTACTGCTTAACAAATAGGCAATAAGAAGCAAAGACACCATTCCCAAAACCCCGCGCCACAATGAAGTTGTTGTGAATCCTTGGTTGTCGATGATCGTATTTTGGATGGTTTCTTGTGCGTTTATTGAAAAAATACTGAAGAAGCAAAGGATTGCTAAGCTTGTTTTTTTTAGCATAAAGTTTGTTGTTATGAAGTGCGTTTGGTTATTTCGTCACGAATTCTTGCCGCCAATTCATAATCTTCATTTTGAACAGCTTTGCTTAATTTTTCATTTAATTCTTCAAGAGAGTCCTTTGAAAACGAACTTGCTTTTTCGGGTTCATCAATTAATTTTTCAATGCTTAAGGTATCCTTTTCGCCCGTTAATTCATCTTTGGCTTTTAAATAGATTCCAGCCTTGTCCAAAATATTTTCATAAGTATAAATTGGCGCATTAAATCTTGTTGCCAAAGCAATCGCGTCTGAAGTTCGGGTATCGATAATTTCTTCGATTTTATCGCGTTCACAAATTAAACTTGAATAAAACACGCCATCAACCAATTTATGAATGATAACTTGCTTAATTGCAATGTGAAATCGGTCGGCAAAAGACTTAAATAAGTCGTGTGTAAGTGGACGAGGAGGTTTAATTTCTTTTTCCAAAGCAATGGCGATACTCTGTGCTTCAAAAGCCCCGATAACAATCGGCAACGTTCTTGAGCCCTCTACTTCACTTAGGACCAAGGCGTAAGCACCGCTTTGTGTTTGACTGTAAGATATTCCTTTTATATTTAGGCGAACTAAACTCATAAGTTAAAATTAACAAAAAAGACTGTCTAATCAAAGGATTTTATCCCCAATAATTAGGCAGCCTTATTTAGAGGCACAATTTAATAAAATTATGCGTTATTCGCTTTAAATTCTTTTAACTTTTCAATTAATTTTGGAACTACTTCAAAAGCATCACCAACAATACCGTAATCTGCAGCTTTAAAGAAAGGCGCTTCAGGATCTGTATTGATTACCACTTTAAATTTTGAGGAGTTTACACCGGCCAAATGCTGAATGGCGCCTGAAATTCCAATGGCGATATATAAGTTCGCCGATACCGGTTTTCCCGTTTGTCCAACATGTTCACTGTGAGGTCTCCAGCCCAAATCGGATACGGGTTTTGAACACGCTGTCGCTGCTCCCAAAACACTGGCCAGTTCTTCTATCATTCCCCAATTTTCAGGGCCTTTCAAGCCTCTTCCTCCTGAAACTACAATATCGGCGTCGGCAATAGTAACTTTACCGGAAGTTTGCTCAATGGAAGTTGAGGTAAGTTTGCTTTCAACCAAAATAGGAGAAAATTCTTCAGTTGTGCCCGAAACCTTGTTTTCAACCAATCCGAAGGAATTTTTTGCAAGTGCAATCACTTTAATATCGGTTAGTATTTGTGTGTTGTTAAAAGCTTTGTTTGAAAACGTCTTTCTTTTTACTGTAAAAGGGGAAGTTTCATTTGGCAACGCAATAACATTGCTAGCATAACCTGCATTTAAACTGGCGGCAACCATAGGGGCAAAGTACAGTCCGTTTGAATTTGATTCGATGATTATAACTTGTGCACTTTCTTTTTCAGCAGCTTGTTTAACAATATTGGCATATACTTTCGCATTAAAGGGTTTCAATGCGGTATTTGTGACTGTTAAAATTTTTTCGGCACCATAATTATAAAGTAGGGCTGACTCACTCGAATTTATCGTCAATACCACTACGTTGGTTCCTAATTGCTCAGCAACTTTTTTCCCATAGGAAGTCACTTCTAAAGCAGATTTTTTAAATTTTCCTTCCGGTGATTCTGCAAAAACTAATACTGACATATTTTTTTAGATTTTAGATTTTAGATTTTAGATTTTAGAGTTTTTTTTTCTAAATTTAAAACTAAAATGAATTTATATTTTTAATTCTTGTTTAACAATTAAACGATTAAACAATAATGCATTAAATTACTTTTGCTTCGTTGTGCAATAAATTAATGAGTTCTTCTACATTATCTGCATCCACTAATTTACAAGCCGATTTTGCTGGCTGTTTTTCAAAAGAAACTATTGAAGTTGTTGGATTTCCATTGGAAGGTTCAACAATTGTCAATGGTTTTTGACGCGCCATCATAATGCCGCGCATATTTGGAATTCGCAAATCTTTTTCTTCAACCAAACCTTTTTGCCCGGCTATAATTAATGGGAGATTTGAGGAAAGAATTTCTTTTCCACCATCAATTTCACGGGAAATAGTGGCTTTATCTCCTTCAATTTCAAGTCCGATACAAGCATTTACGAAATTATAGTCTAAAAAGGTGGCAAGCATTGCAGGCACCATTCCACCATTATAATCGATAGATTCTTTTCCGGCGAGCACCAAATTGTATCCGCCATTTTTTACCACTTCGGCCAATTCTTTTGCAACGGTAAAACCATCTAAAGCTTCCGTATTTACTCTAATGGCATCATCGGCGCCAATGGCCAAAGCTTTGCGTAAAGTAGGTTCGGTAGTGGCATTTCCAACGGTGGCCACAGTAACTGTCGCCCCCTGTTTTTCTTTAAACCACATGGCTCTGGTTAGGACAAATTCATCGTAGGGATTTATCACATATTGCACTCCGCTACTGTCGAATTTAGCATTATTTTCTGTAAAATTAATCTTCGAGGTAGTGTCCGGAACGTGACTGATACAAACTAATATTTTCATGGAATCTGTGTTTTGGATATTTGGTATAAAATTACACGTCTTTTTATTTATGATGCTACGAATATACTAATTTTTTTTAAAAGTATTATGCGCGCATAATACTTTTTTTAATAAAATGATTATTTTTGAAGGTGAAAGCAGAATTGCTTACTTTTGCAAATCCTAAATACAAAATTAAAATGAAAACAATACAATTTAGAGAAGCCATATGTGAGGCTATGAGCGAAGAAATGCGTAGGGATGAAGCCATTTACCTGATAGGAGAAGAAGTTGCTGAATATAATGGTGCTTACAAAGCTTCAAAAGGGATGTTGGATGAGTTTGGGGCAAAACGAGTAATTGATTCGCCAATTTCAGAATTGGGTTTTACCGGAATTGCAATTGGATCAGCAATGAACGGGAACAGGCCAATTGTTGAATATATGACCTTTAACTTTGCTTTGGTAGGCATTGACCAAATTATAAATAACGCCGCAAAAATCAGACAAATGTCGGGCGGACAAATAAATTGCCCAATAGTGTTTAGAGGTCCAACAGGGTCTGCCGGCCAATTGGGAGCTACGCATTCACAGGCATTTGAAAACTGGTTCGCAAACACACCTGGTTTAAAAGTGGTGGTGCCTTCAAATCCTTATGACGCAAAAGGATTGTTAAAAGCCGCAATAAGAGATGATGATCCGGTTATTTTTATGGAATCAGAACAAATGTATGGAGATAAAGGTGAAGTGCCTGATGGAGAATATATTGTTCCAATTGGAGTTGCTGACATAAAAAGAGAAGGAACAGATGTAACAATTGTTTCTTTCGGAAAAATAATTAAGGAGGCTTATAAAGCCGCCGAAATTTTAGAAAAAGAAGGAATTTCAGCTGAAATAATAGATTTACGCACCATTAGACCCATGGATAGCGAGGCCATTTTTAAATCGGTAAAAAAAACAAATCGATTGGTTATTTTAGAAGAAGTCTGGCCATTTGGCAGTGTTTCATCAGAAATTACCTTCCAGGTGCAAGAAAATGTTTTTGATTATTTGGATGCACCTATTAGAAGAATTACCACAGCAGATACGCCTGCACCTTATTCTCCTGTATTATTGGAAGAATGGTTGCCAAATGCAAATGATGTTGTAAAAGCGGTGAAAGAAGTATTGTATAAAAAATAAGGGCATAGAATTTGCTCAACAATTACCTTTCAAAATGATATTGAAAGGTTTTTTTATGATGACTAAAAAAAATATTCTCTTAAGTTTTTTGTTTTCGCTTGTTTTTTTTGCCGGGTTTTCCCAGATAAAAATTAGCGGGGTTGTTAGAGATGAACAAAATCATTCAATTCCATTTGCCAATATTGTTTTTGTGGGCTCATCAATTGGAACCGTTTCTGATGAAAATGGCAAGTTTTATTTGGAATCCAGTAAAATTTATACCCAAATAGAAGTTTCATTTTTGGGTTATGAAACCAAAAAAATTCCCATAAAAAGCAGGGATTTTAATTTAAATATTGTCTTAAAAGAGGAGGCTGCACAATTAGAGCAAGTTTTTATCTACAGCGGTAAGGTGAAGAAAAAAGGAAATCCGGCTATTGCTATTTTAGAGAAAATTTGGGCCAAAAGACGACATAATGGCATCTATTTATTCGATCAATTTCAATATGAAAAGTATGAAAAACTGGAATTTGACATGAATAACGTAGATAGTGCAATGATAAAAAGCAAGCTTTTTAAAGGGATGGAATTTATTTTTGACGGAATTGACACTTCATATGTTACCGGAAAAGCCTTTTTACCAATTTTCATCAATGAATCTGTTTATAAGTCGTATGGTAAAAACAAGGACGGCAAAAAACTTCGGGAAGATTTGGTGGCCAATAAAAATTCAGGATTCAATAACAATCAAAATGTAATTGCATTTATTAAAGATCTGTATGTGGACTATAATATATACGACAGCTACATTAAAATTTTCGACAAAAGTTTTGTAAGTCCAATTTCAAAAGCTGTGGGCATTTCAACCTACAACTACATTTTGGCCGACAGTGCATTTATTGACAATAAATGGTGTTTTAATATTCTATACTATCCCCGCAGAAAAGGTGAGATGACTTTTAAGGGTAATTTTTGGGTGAATGACAGCACTTTTGCCATCAAAAAAATTAATATGCAAGCCAACAAAAGTGCCAATATTAACTGGGTAAAAGATATTTATATTGAGCAGGATTTTGAGGTTTTAAATGATTCGGTGTTTTTGCTGCAACGGGATTATATGATGTCTGATTTTAGTTTGAACAAAAAGGACAAATCAAAAGGATTGTATGGCAAAAGAACCACCATGTATAAAGATTACAATTTCAGCCAAAAGAAGGATGATGCTTTTTATAATGAGAAAATAAACGTTTACGATAAAAATATTTACACGAAAGCTGATGATTATTGGGGTACTAACCGGCAAGAGAAATTAAATGAAAATGAAAGAGGAATTTATAAAATGTTAGATACCTTGGCAACAGTCCCTAAATTTAAACGCATTTATAATTTGGTTTCCATTTTAGGTTCAGGCTATATTGAGTTTAATAAATTTGATTTTGGGGATGTTTTTTCAAGCTTTGGAAAAAATGATGTTGAAGGATGGCGTTTACGTGCGGGAGGAAGAACTTATTTAGGGGGAAATGAACCTTGGCGAGTTCAGGGATATACAGCCTACGGCTTTAAAGACGATAAATTTAAATATGGTTTTTCGGGAAAATGGATGTTAAATCCTAAAAGCAGATTTACCATTGGACTGGGAAATAGGCGCGATATAGAACAAATAGGCGTTAGCTTAACCACAACCAATGATGTTATGGGCAGAAGCTTTGCATCATCTTCCTTATTTTCTTCTGGAGACAACAGCAAGCTGACTTCAATTAATTTGTCAAATTTCTATATGTCGATTGAACCTCGTGATAATTTAGAATTTAGGGTAGGTACATCATACAGAACGCTGGAATCGGCTTCCCCGGAAACTTTTAATCTGGATTATTGGGTTGATAAAGAAAAAACCATTAAAAAAGCGGAATTGGCACAGTCTGAAATCGATTTTTCCGTGAGGTACACGCCTAACAGAAAGACCATTGGTTATGGCGTGGAACGCAATGAAGTAACTGATGTTTACTCCACCTTATTTTTGAATTATTCAAAAGGCATTAAAGGTATATTTAACAGTGATTTTGATTACCAGAAAGTTCAGTTTTATTACCGTCAGCCTTTATTAATTGGAGGTTTGGGAAGAATGTTTGCCACTTTTGAAGTTGGGAAAACATTTGGGGAAGTGCCACTCGGACTGCTCAATGTGGTGCCTGGAAATCAATCCTATTTTACCATTGAAAATACTTATTCCCTGTTGGATTATTATGAATTTGTGACAGACACATATGCCTCTCTTCACGTGGAGCATAATTTTAATGGAAAATTCTTGTCGAGAATTCCATTATTAAGAAAACTTAATTTGCGGGAAATAGTAGGTATAAAAGGGGTTTGGGGAGAAATTTCCGATAAAAATATTGCATTAAACGCATCAAACATTAATTATGTTGCACCTACAAAAGGATATTATGAATACAGTGTTGGAATAGGCAATATATTTAAAGTTTTCAGAATTGATTTTAGCTGGAGAGGAAATTATAGAGATGTGCCAAATGCCAATAATTTTGCCATAAAAGGCGCCTTCGGATTTCATTTCTAAAAATTACCGTATTTTGATGTTTGGGAGGATATGATTTTTGTATTTTTGATAAAAATTAACTAAAAGAAAATGGGCGATAAAATAAAAAAAACATTCGACGTATTAATTGAGATACCAAAAGGAAGCAGAAACAAGTATGAATATGATTTTGTGTTGCATAAAATTAGATTCGACAGAATGTTGTTTTCGTCTATGATGTATCCTGGAGATTATGGATTTGTTCCTGAAACATTGGCACTGGACAAGGATCCACTGGATGTTTTAGTGTTGGGTGGCGAACCAACTTTTCCTATGTGCGTTATGGAAGTTAAGCCTATTGGCGTATTTCATATGACTGATGAAAAAGGACCGGATGAAAAAATTATTTGTGTGCCAATTTCTGACCCAATTTGGAATGAGTTAAATGATATTTCCGATATGAATCCACATCAGGTAAAAGAGATTGAGCACTTCTTTCAGGTATACAAAGATTTGGAAAAAAAGAAGGTGGATGTTGGCGGTTGGGGAGATGTAAAAGAAGCTTATGAAATTGTAGCCCAATGCACGGAGCGCTATGATTTAAGTGAACACAAAAAAAAGAGAACATTTACCATATAATCGATAAAATAATGGCATGAAAATTAAACCTTCTTTAAAAATTTAAGAAGGTTTTTTTTATCTGTCCTATTTTACTAAATTTAGCCCCTGTTAAAAAATAAATTAACTAATTATAACTAACATTTAAAGAAATGGAATTAATAGTAAAATATTTACCTCTATTTGGTGTCGCGGCACTTGTTTTTGTATTTTTCAAAAACTCTTGGGTTACCAAACAAGATGGGGGAAATGAAAAAATGGCAAGAATTGCCAAAAATATTGCCGATGGCGCAATGTCATTTTTGAAAGCTGAATATAAAATACTTTCAATTTTCGTGATTGCCGTTGCAGTTTTACTTTATTTCAAAGGAACGTATGAGGATGGGTCAAACGGAATGGTAGCCTTATCCTTTATTGTTGGAGCTGTTTGTTCAGCTTTGGCAGGTTTTATAGGTATGAAAGTTGCCACCAAAGCGAATGTAAGAACTACACAAGCTGCCAGAACTTCCTTAGGAAAAGCATTAGAAGTTGCTTTTGCAGGTGGTGCCGTAATGGGATTGGGTGTTGTTGGTCTTGGTGTTTTAGGATTGAGTTCATTATTTATGTTTTATAGCGGACAAGGATGGGTTATTTCTGAGGTGCTGAACGTACTTTCAGGATTCTCGTTGGGTGCCTCATCAATTGCTTTATTTGCGCGTGTTGGTGGTGGAATTTATACCAAAGCAGCAGATGTTGGCGCTGATCTTGTTGGGAAAGTGGAAGCCGGGATTCCTGAAGATCATCCTTTAAATCCTGCAACTATTGCAGATAATGTTGGTGATAATGTTGGAGACGTTGCGGGTATGGGAGCCGATTTATTTGAATCATATGTAGGTTCTATTATTGGAACGATGGTGTTGGGAGCTGCTTTTGTGACAATACCAGCTTTTCAGAGTTCGTTTGATGGCTTAGGTGCTATTTATTTGCCTTTGGTTTTAGCGGCAGTTGGAATTATCATGTCAATAGTTGGAACATTTTTCGTAAAGGTAAAAGATGGGGGAAATCCTCAAACCGCCTTAAATATTGGTGAATTCGGTTCAGCAGGCTTAATGGTTATTGCCTCTTATTTTGTGATAGATCAAATGCTTCCTGAAACTTGGATGTTTAAAGGTGTTGAATACACTTCAATGGGTGTGTTTTGGGCAACAATTGCCGGTTTAGTGGCTGGTTTATTGGTAGGAAAAGTTACAGAATATTACACAGCAACTGGCAAAAAACCGGTTATGTCTATCGTTAGACAATCAGAAACTGGGGCAGCAACAAATATTATTGCAGGTTTAGGTGTTGGAATGATGTCAACAGCCATTCCAATTCTTTTAATTGCAGCAGCTATTTTAGTATCACATCATTTTGCCGGTTTGTACGGTATCGCTATTGCAGCCGTTGGGATGTTGGCAAATACAGGAATTCAATTGGCTGTTGATGCTTATGGTCCAATTTCCGACAATGCCGGTGGTATTGCAGAAATGGCTGAATTGCCAAAAGAAGTGCGTCAACGTACAGATAAATTAGATGCTGTTGGAAATACAACAGCCGCTATTGGAAAAGGATTTGCCATTGCTTCTGCAGCATTGACAGCTTTGGCTTTGTTCGCCGCTTTTATGCAAACAGCAAATTTAACGTCTATTGATGTTTCTGAGCCTAAAATTATGGCCGGACTTTTAGTGGGTGGTATGTTGCCGTTTGTATTCTCTGCTCTGGCAATGAATGCCGTTGGACGTGCAGCTATGGCTATGATTGAAGAGGTTCGTCGCCAGTTTAGGGACATTCCTCAGCTAAAAGCTGCGCTAGTGGTGATGAAAAAATATGATTCGGACATGTCTAAAGCAACTCCGGAAGACAGAAAAATATTTGATGAGGCTGATGGTGTTGCGGATTATTCAAAATGTGTTGAAATATCCACACAAGCATCATTAAGAGAAATGGTTTTGCCTGGTTTAATGGCGATTTCCGTACCTGTATTGGTGGGATATATTGGAGGGGCCCAAATGTTAGGGGGCTTATTGGCCGGTGTAACAACAACAGGTGTTTTAATGGCTATTTTCCAATCCAATGCAGGTGGTGCTTGGGATAATGCGAAAAAAACTATTGAAGAAAAAGGATTAAAAGGAACTGATGCGCATAAAGCTTCAGTTGTTGGTGATACTGTGGGTGATCCGTTTAAAGATACTTCAGGCCCTTCATTAAATATTTTATTGAAATTAATGTCGGTTGTGGCTTTGGTAATTGCGCCAAGTATTGCATTGGATGCTGCAGAAATTGCAGCTTATAATCAGGAAAATGGGGTGCCTACAGAAATAGTTACGCAAGAAGCTTCTAAAGAAGTACAGGTTGTAATGACTACCAATGACGATGGCTCTATAAAAGCCATTGTTACCACAACTATAACAAAAAATGGGAAAATTTCAACGGAAGAGAATGTTTTTGAAGGAACTCAAGATGAGGTAAATGCAGAAATTCAAAATCTGAAAAGTGTTAAATGAAGTGAAAACAATGGAGTAAATGATTGAAATTTACAAGATGTCTTAATATATTGAAATAAAAAAAACTCGCAAATTAGCGAGTTTTTTATATGAGGTAAGCTGGATGAAATGAATGAAAAAAAATTACTTTTAAATTAGCCTAAAAATAAATATTTTAGCTAATTTTCTGAATCATAGGGTTGAAAGCTTTTGAGGCCACCAATACTTTTGTGCCTATTTTTAACTCTTTTATTTCATCTTCGGTAGCAATTACTTTTATGATATTTGATCCTGAAATTACGCTGACAATAAAAACCACATCACTTTTTTCAATAGCAAGAATTTCTCCGGTAAGTTTAAATTTGCTGCTTATCTTGTCTTCAGAAAAGACAGAAGAAGGCGTTCCTTCTTTTGTGATTTTGCCTTTATCGAGCAAAATTACCCAATCAGAAAGTTTAAATATTTCGGGCAGGTGATGACTTACTAAAATGGTGGTAAGCTGAAAATGTTGGTGCGCTTTTAAAATATAATCCTGCAGTTTAAATCGCATTTCATCGTCAAGTGCAGAAAGTGGCTCGTCAAGCAACAATATTTTTGGTTTACGTGCAATTGCCCTGGCCAAAGCTACTCGCTGTTTTTGTCCACCCGATAAATTTTGGGGTTTGCTGTTTTGAAGAGATTGCAATTCCATCAATTCCAACAACTCATTTACAATGTTTTTATCCTGGCTTTTTTGCACCGCAAAAGCCAAATTTTCCCGAACGGTTAAATTAGGAAATAAAGCATAATCCTGAAATACAAATCCGACAGAACGTTTTTGTATGGGCAGCATTATTTTTTTTTCGGTATTGTTCCAACATTCTCCATCTACTTCTATCAGCGATTTTTCTGTATCAGCGAGTCCTGCCAAAACACGGAGAATGGTGGTTTTTCCCGCTCCTGAATTTCCGTAAATGGTAATAAATTGTCCTTTTTTCACAGAAAATGAAACCTCCAACGGAAGTTTTCCATCGGCTGTTTGCAAGGTTTTATATGCGTAAAATTTAATCATTATTCAACGGATTTACTTTGCTGAAAGAACTATTTAGAAAGTAAACACCCAATAGGATCAAGAATGTAAAAGCAAACAAGATTCCTGCGTACAAATTTGCAGCATCATAGTTCATGGCTTGTACTTCATCATAAATGGCAATGGAAGCCACTCTGGTTTCTTTAGGAATGCTTCCGCCAATCATTAAAACCACTCCAAATTCACCAACAGTGTGCGCAAAAGTCAACACAATTCCGGTTAAAATGGACGATTTTATATTGGGCAGCAAAATTTTGGTAAGGGTTGTAAATCTCGATTTACCTAAGGTGAAAGAGGCTTCTTTGAGTGAAATTGGCAAATTCTTTAATCCGGCCTGAATTGGATGAACCATAAAAGGCAAACTGTATATTACTGAGGCAATTATTAATCCTTCAAAAGAGAAAACCAATCGAATGTCAAAATATTGGTCTAAAAATTTACCGAAAGCATTTTGTGGGCTGAAAGCAACCAGTAAATAGAACCCTAAAACGGATGGAGGCAACACCAAAGGTAAACTTACAACAGCTTCCGCAACCGACTTTAATTTAAATTTGCTGTACGCAAGCCAGTAACAAAGCGGTATCGAAACTACCAATAAAATTACGGTGGTTATTAATGCCAGTTTGGCGGTTAACCATAAGGGATCTAAATTAATCATAGGGCGATAAACTTACTTCATTCGTTTTTATCAATGCCAAAACAACAGCTCCATTTTTCAAATTTAAGGTATTGCAGGCATTGGAGGTTATGAGGGATTTAATAGTGAACTCTCCAAAACTCAATTCCAATTCGCATAAAATTTCTCCGTGCTTTATGGAATTTATAGTGCAGATAATTTTATTTTGAATGCTGATATTCAAATTTTCATTTTTAGCAATAATCACTTCGGTTTCCTTAAAATACACATTAACCGAATTTCCCAATTTAAAATAAGTATCGGATTGGGGCGTGTTAATGATAATAGACGTAAAAATGGTGTTTCCAACTGCAATTTTGACTAAAGAAAGCGATTCGCTTCCTTGAATACTTGTGATATTTCCTGAAAGTATGTTCATTAAAATCAGGTTTGTTTTTGTGTAAATCCGAAGTGGGTTAAGATAGCTATTGCAGTCGGAGACGCAATAAAATCATAAAATATTGTAGCGTTTGGATTGTTTTTGGCATGTTTTAAAATAACATAACCTTGTTCTAATCGTTTATGGGATATTTCTGGGATTACATAATATTTCCCGTCTTCTTTCTTCATATTTGGAGATAAAGCCAATGACAATGCCACAATACCGATATCGGCAGCGCCAAGCTGAACAAACTGGGCGGTTTGGGAAATATTTTCTCCAAATACAAACTTGCTTTTTACCTTGTCGTAAATTTTATAATACATCATGCTTTCTTTGGCTCTTTCACCGTAAGGGGCATGTTTGGGGTTTGCAATGGCTATTTTATTCAAATTTGGATTAAGAAGACAGTTCATTTTATCCTTGTTTGGGTCAATTTTTTTACTCCAGATGACAATTCTTCCGATGCCGTAAGTTTTTACTTCAGAAATGGTTAATCCATGCGCTTTTAGTTTTTGCGGATAACTCACATCGGCTGAAAAATAGAGATCAAACGGCGCATCATATTGAATTTGTTCAAAAAATTTTCCAGATGAGCCGTAAGTTACTTCAACTGTATTTTTTGGATGTTGTTTGTGATAAGCCGAAATGATGGAATCCAATGCAAATTTTAAGTCGGAAGCCGCTGCAACAGAAATTTTTTGGGCTTGAACATTAAAATTAACGAAAGCAAAGATTAACGCGAGTGTTAAAAGTCTATTTTTCATCATTTTACTTGTAGTTTGGAAACAAAGAATCTTTTAATTGTTAGGGTTTTTTAAAACTTGTTATTAAACCTCCAAAAATACGAAAAAAATGAAGAACTCAGGGAAGTTTAGAGTTTTAAACAGGGCATTCGCTTTTAAAAATTTTGAAATACCGTTGCAAAGACTTATGTTTGCAGTGTAAATGGTAGGCGGTCTGCCATTAAAAAAAAATGACCACAAACGGCCCGGAATTAGAAAACTTACTAGTCAAAGATTGCTTCA
>JAENXD010000035.1 GCA_016649745.1 Flavobacteriaceae bacterium
ATAGAAATCTAAAAGTTAAAAGTTAAAAGTTTGCTCACTGAGCGGAGCCGAAGTGAAAAGTTAAAAATGAGTTGTTAAAGATAAGAAATATCTTCCTTTAGTGGCTCAATCAAACTCCCTTTCCGAAGGAAAGGGTTGGGGATAGGATTAAAAGTTCAGGGCAATAGTGAATAGGCAAAAGGCAATTTGAAATTTGTAAATCATAAATTGACTAATTAATAAAAAGAATTCGTAATTCAAAAATCATAAATTATAAATCACCATGGGTTACAAAAAACCGTCATTTATAGAAAGTATTGCAGAAAAATTGGGAATCATTCCTAATTTACATAAAGAAGGCTATCAGGAATTCGATCAAGATATGCGTCATTTTACTGATGAACAAGTAGCGCAGCTTTATGAGAATTTTCCACCGCCGGAAAAATGGGACAATTGGGTAGAATACAATCCTAAAGTTTGGCCAAAAAAGGAAAAAGTCACTTATCAAATTGTGCCAACTACGTGTTTTAACTGTGAAAGCGCTTGTGGTTTAACGGCATTTATTGACAAAGAAACACAGGAAGTCAAAAAGTTTGAGGGAAATCCGTACCATCCGGGCAGCAGAGGAAGAAACTGTGCCAAAGGTCCGGCCACAATCAATCAATTAACAGATCCGGACCGAATTTTATTTCCGCTGAAAAGAAAAGGAAAAAGAGGCGAAGGACAATGGGAACGGGTAAGTTGGGATGAGGTTCTTGACACCATTTCTGCCCGCATTAGAAAGGCCATTTTAGAAAATCGACACAATGAAGTCGCTTACCACGTTGGAAGACCGGGACATGAAAAATTTATGAACTGGATTTTGCAGGGATGGGGAATAGACGGCCATAACTCACATACCAATATTTGTTCTTCAGGAGCCCGTTTTGGCTACAATTTATGGTATGGTTACGACAGGCCATCACCGGATCATGCCGAGGCAAAATTTATATTGCTGATTTCAGCACATTTAGAATCAGGTCATTATTTCAATCCGCATGCACAACGCATTATTGAAGGAAAAATGAAAGGCGCCAAATTGGCCACAATGGATCCGCGTTTATCAAATACCGCATCCATGTCCGATTATTGGATGCCATCTTATCCGGGAACTGAAGCTGCCGTTTTATTGGCCATGGCTTTGTACATTTTACAAAACAAGTTGTATAACAGAGACTACCTGGAAAACTGGACCAATTGGGAAGAATACTTAAAAGCAAGACATGCAGATAAAGCAATCACTTTTGAAAATTATATTGCCTCAATGATTGAGGAATATAAGGAATTTACACCCGAATTTGCAGAAAAAGAATCGGGAGTAAAAGCCGAAATGATTGTTGAAATTGCACAAAAAATAGGTGAAGCAGGCGAACGTTTTGCGTCACATAACTGGCGTGCTGCCGGGGCTTCAAACCTTGGTGGTTGGGCTGTTGCGCGTTCATTGCATTTTTTAACCGTATTGGTTGGCGCAGTGGGCACAAAAGGAGGAACTTCACCAAATAAATGGAACAAATTTGCACCAACATTGCCAAATCTACCAAAGCCTCAAAAACAGTGGAATGAATTGCATTTTCCAAAGGAATTTCCATTGGCATTTTTTGAAATGAGCCAATTGCTTCCGCATTTTTTGAAAGAGGGAAGAGGTAAATTGGACGTATATTTTTCAAGGGTTTTCAATCCGGTTTGGACATATCCCGACGGGTTTACCTGGATGGAAATGTTTATGGATGAAAGTAAATTCGGGTTGCACGCTGCATTAACGCCAACATGGAATGAAACCGCTTTTCACGCCGATTTTGTATTGCCTATGGGATTGGCTTCTGAGCGTCATGACATTAATTCATATGCCACCCACGGAGGAACATGGGTTGCTTTTCGTCAGCCTGTTTTACGGGAAGCTGCGCGAAGAAATGGAAAACCGGTGCAATTAACCTATGAGGTAAATCCGGGTGAAGTTTGGGAAGAAGATGAATTTTTTATTGAGTTAAGCTGGAGGATAGATCCCGATGGAAGTATGGGAATTCGCAAGCATTTTGAATCGCCTTACCGACCGGGAGAAAAAATAACCATTGACGAATATTACCAATATATTTTTGAACGCGTACCGGGCTTACCGGCAACTGCCAAAAAAGAAGGAATAACCGAATTGCAGTTCATGCAAAAATATGGTGCCTTCGAAATTGAAAGTGGTGAATCATATAAAAAGAACGAAACCTTATTAACTGAAGCGCAATTAAATGGAGCAACAGTGAATGAAGATACCAATGTTGTTTCGAAAGACGGAAAAGCAATTGGTGTGATGATCAGCGGAAAAGCGATGGTAGGTTTTCCAACGCCATCACGGAAAAACGAATTTTATTCACAAACCATGGTCGATTGGAAATGGCCGGAATACGCCACACCGACCTATATTAAAAGCCACATTCACCTCGATAATTTAGACAAATCAAAAGGAGAATATGTGCTGGTTCCAACATTCAGGTTGCCGGCTTTGATTCATACCCGCTCTGGGAATGCAAAATGGCTGGTAGAAATTTCAAACAGAAATCCGATTTGGATGCATCCAAAAGATGCTGCAAATTGGGGATTTAAAACGGGTGATTTGGTAAAAATGAATACCGATATTGGCTATTTTATCGATAAAGTTTGGGTAACTCAAAGTATGAAACCGGGAGTTGTTGCCTGTTCTCACCATATTGGCCGTTGGAGAAGACCTCAGGATAAAACAGGAAATCGATGGGCTACAAATACGGTAAACATTGAGAATAATGGAAAAGGAGGATGGAAAATGAACACCATTTCGGGTATAGAACCTTTTGAATCTTCTGATAAAGATTCCAAACGGATTTTTTGGAAAGACGGTGGCGTACATCAAAACATTACACACGCAGTTCATCCCGATCCAATTAGCGGAATGCATTGCTGGCACCAAAGAGTTCGCATTGAAAAACCGGGAAAAGACGAGCATTATGGGGATATCTTTGTGGACACCAATAAATCGCACGAGGTATATAAGGAATGGATGAAAATGACGCGCCCGGCTCCGGGACCTCATGGAGAGCGCAGACCAATTTGGTTTGAAAGGGCTTTTAGGCCGGATGCCTCTATGTTTTATCTCAAAGATGAAAAGAAAAAAGAAGACTAATTAAAAAAAATCCTGCAGCTCTTGCAGGATTTTTTAGTTCTAGAGTTATTGAAAAAATCAGGTAGAATTTCTAATTACTAATGATGTTGGTAAAATAACATTTTGAAAAGAATAAGAAGTTTTATTATTTAGATTTTTAATTTCATCAATTAAAATCTCCGTTGCTTTTCTTCCCATTTCAAACCCTGGTTGTATTACAGATGATAAAGTAGGGGAAACTACCGATGACATAAACCAATCACTAAACCCAAATACAGCAATATCTTCTGGAATTTTAATACCGTTTTCATTAAAGCATTTAAGTATTCCAACAGCAATAAGATCAGTAATGGCAAAGATAGCATCAACATTAGGCTGTTCTTTTAATAATTTTTGAGCGTTGGTATATCCGTCATTAAAATCATCATTATTATCACATAAATACACAAGAGATGGGTCAAAATCAATACCATGTTCTGTAAGAGCCTTTCTATATCCTAAAAACCGATCAATTGAATTTTGAGGTGTTAAAGAACCTCTAAAATGCGCAATTCGTCGATACCCTTTTTCAATTAAATAAGTTACAGCATCATAAGCGGCTTTTTGGTCATCAATATAGACTTTAGAACAATTGACAAGTTTGTTTATTTTATCAAAAAGAACAATTGGAACATCTTTTTGAAGAATTTCATTTAAATGTTCACATTGCTGAGTTTGGTTGGAAAGAGAAATAAGAATACCATCAACTCGTTTTTGCATTAACAATTGAAGCTGTTTTTTTTCAAATTCAAAATCTTCATTTGATTGTAATGTAATCACAAAATAGCCTTGTTTTTCAGCCTCCTCAATAATGCCATCAATTACTTTTGAGAAAAACTGGTGTACAATTGTAGGGATAATTACTCCAATGGTTTTAGTTTGCTTTGTTCTTAAATTTATGGCTACTGAATTAGGCGAATAATTTAATTTTTTAGCCAAATTTAATACAGCTAAACGCGTGGAATCGCTAACATCACTATATCCTTTTAATGCTTTGGAAGCCGTAGTAACTGAGATATTTAATTCTAAAGCTATATCTTTTAGTGTGATAGGTTTCATTTGTATGAAATAAAAGGTGTAAGTTAAGTAATATTATTGATTCTAAAAAAGAGTTGTTAATGGGACAAAATAAAACAGTAATAATGTTTCGAAACCGATTTCGTAGTTTTCGAAACCGATTTCGTTAAATAAAAGTGAATATATTAAGGTATAAGTATTTAGATTTAGAAAAAAAATAGATCAAATTATTCAATTTAAACCAATTAGAGATGAGAAAATTTTTACATTTAACAGCCTTTGTCTTAATTGCTGTTACAAGTGCAATGGGACAGCAGACATCTACTGTATCGGGAGTGATAACCGATGCAAAAAATCTACCTTTACCTGGAGTAAGCGTTATTATTGACGGGACGATAAAAGGAGCGTCTTCAGATTTTAATGGGAAATATGAGATTGCCAATGTTTCTGATGGAACATACACGATAACCGCATCATTTGTTGGTTATAAAACAGTAAGTAATCAAATTACTGTTAGTGGTGCCAACGCAACTCAAAATTTTATTTTGCAAGAGGATTTATTATCTCTGGATGAAGTAGTTATCACAGGTTCATCAAATCCTAAAACAAAATTGGAATCGAGTATTGCAGTTACAACAATGAGCGCTAAGCAAATCGAATCAAGATCACCACAAAGTACAGCGGATTTATTGCAATCTATTCCTGGGTTTTTAGTGGAAACTTCAGGTGGAGAAGTTGGAAACAACTTGTTTGCCAGAGGAATTCCTTCAGCCGGAGCTTATGAGTATGTTCAAATTCAAGAAGATGGATTACCAATTTTTGAAGACGGAGCTTTACAGTTTGCAAATATTGATAATTTTTATCGTGTTGATTTAACAGTAGACAGAATGGAAGCTATTAAAGGTGGTTCTGCATCAATTTTTGCAAGTGGAGCACCGGGAGGTATTATAAATTTCACTTCAAAAACCGGTCAAAATGAAATGAAAGGAATTACCAAATTAACAGTAGGTGATTATGGTTTGTTTAGAACTGATTTCAATGTTGGAGGAGCTGTTGTTGAAGATAAATTATTCTTTAATGTTGGTGGTTTTTATCGAGTGGACCAAGGCGTAAGAGATCCGGGATTTGATGCCAATAAAGGTGGGCAAGTGAAGATGAACGTAACTTATAAATTTGATAAAGGGTACGCACGTCTGTACTATAAAAATTTAAATGACCGAAATATTTTTTACCAATCAACTCCTTTTGTAATGGATGGTGATAAGGTTAAAGAATATCCTGGTTTTGATGCTAATTACGGTACTTTCACTTCAAGAAATTTCAGTAAGTTAAAAGTTCCTCAAGGTGGTGGAGGTTTCTTTGAAGCTGATTTAGAAGATGGTGTTCATCCCATTACAAATACAATAGGTGGTGAATTTAAGTTTGATTTGTCAGACAAAATTACTGTCAAAAATGCTTTTAAAAACAGCGATATTGATTTAGATTATAATGCCATTTTTGCTTCGCAATGGATGGGAGATGTCTCTACGCAAAGTCAAATAGCTGATGGATATGGTATTCCAAGTAGTGATGCAACTTTTACGTATGATGATAATGGCAATGCATTAAGCGCTGGTACAGAGTTGAAAAGAGCCGATTATTGGTTTATTCATAAGGATATGCAGAATTTCGCAAATAACCTATCTTTCAATTTTAATTTAGAAAAAGTAAACTTAACTGTTGGATATTATTATTCTAATTGGAAATCTGATCAGAACTGGAATTGGTCAAGCTTATTATTAAGTGCATCCGACAATCCTAGATTGGTTAATTTGTCTGATTCAAATACAGGGATGGATTATTCTTATCATGGAATTACAGGAATCTCTTGGTTGCAAAGAGAATCACAAATTAAAAATACGATAAATGCATTTTTTGCCGATGCAGAATTTGATTTGTCGGAAGATTTAACCGCAAATGTTGGACTAAGATATGATGACAGTAAATATTCAGGAGTTGGAGACCACGGTACTTGGGGAAATGACATAGGAGTTCTCGACAATAATACAGCTGATAACGGCGTGAATATTCTACAAGGTGATTACACATATTGGAACTATGATTTAAGTGAATTATCATATACCGGAGCTGTAAACTATAAAATAAGCAGCAATATGGCGTCATACGTACGTTATAGCCATGGTTTTAGAGCGCCAATTGAGGAATCTTTCTATGGCCCGGCTGTTGAAAGCGGAGCTGGAACGGAAGGTTTAAAAGGATTGGAATCAACAAAAGTAGATCAAACAGAATTGGGTTTTAAATATTCAGCACCTAATTTTGCATTATTCGCAAATGCATTTTATATGAAATTAGATAATATTACCTACCAAGATATTCAAACAGGAGGAGTTTCTGAAAAGAAATTTGCAAATGTTGAAAATATTGGACTGGAATTGGAAGCTATCGTAAAATTGGGAGATTTAAACCTTAATTTTAATGGAACATTACAAAATCCTGAATATACAGGCTATGAAGGCAGCGAGTCGGCTTTAAATGGAAATACAGCTCGAAGAATTTCTAATTTTTACTTTATATTTAGACCGGATTATAATATAAATGATGCTATAAATGTATATGTAAGCTCTTCTTATTTTGGTAAAAAGTATCAAGATATTGGGAATACATTTGAACTTCCTGCATTTAATGTGGTTAATATAGGAGGATCTTATACCTTGAATAATATCCGTTTTGCATTGGATGTTTCTAACTTATTTAACACTATTGGTTTAACCGAAGCGGACGGAAGACAAGATGGAGTTGCACCGGTAAGCGGAGAAACCTTTATGGGTAGATCTATTCTTGGAAGAGCAGCAAAATTATCTGTTGCAATTAATTTTTAAAAAATAAGGTTACTGCACTTACCGAAATTTACACAAAGGATTTTTATAGTGAATTTCGGTAAGTGCAGTAATTTTTAATTTCATAAATTCTCCAAAAATTTAACAACAGATAAATACGCTAAAATGAAGAATGTTGGAATAAAAATATCATTATTTGTAAATTACTTTGTTTTTGCTATTCTATTAAATAGTGTAGGAATCGTAATATTAAAATCTTTGGAAAATTATGGTGTTGATGAAGTTCAGGCAAGTGCTTTAGAGTGGTTTAAAGACATTCCAATAGCAATTGTTTCATTTGTAATCGCTTCATTTTTACCAAGAATTGGCTATAAAAAAGCCATGTTAACAGGCTTATTATTATCCATGTTTGCCTGTATTTTTATGTATTTTGGAAATTCTTTTTGGACGGCAAAAATATTATTTGCCTCAGTTGGGGTTTCTTTTGCATTGATAAAAGTTTCTGTTTACTCTGTCATTGGTCTTGTTACCAACACCACAAAGGAACACAACAGTTTAATGAGCTCTATTGAAGGCTTTTTTATGATTGGAATTGCACTGGCTTATTTTTTATTTCCGGCCTTTAATTCAAATAGCAATCCAGATGCTTGGCTTAGGGTGTATTGGTTGTTGGCAGGTTTGGCTTTTCTTTCGTTTTTGCTTTTATATTTTACAAAGTTCGATGAAGGAAACGAAATACCGGGTATAAATCTTTTGGATGATGTGAAACAAATGGCAATGCTTTGTACCAAAATGCTCATTCTTATTTTTGTTTGCAGTGCCTTTTTGTTTGTAATGGTCGAACAAGGAATTATGACATGGTTACCCACTTTTTATAAGCGTGTATTACAACTTCCGCCCAATGTTAGTATCATGATGGCCAGTATTTTCGCTTTATCCTTAGCAATTGGCAGAATTGGTGCCGGGATTGTTTCTAAATACATTTCTTGGTTTTATATTTTATCATTTTGTATTGTAATAGCTATGTTAATGGTCATTTTTATTTTGCCAAAAACGATTGAAGCAGAGGTTGGTGTTATTAATTCAATAACTGATATTCCATTAATTGGTTATGCTTTTCCTATTGTAGGAATTTTTATAGCACCTATTTATCCTTTGTTGAATTCTTCAGTTTTAAGTGCTTTGCCTAAAAAATTGCACAGCCCAATGACGGGTTTAATCGTTGTGTTTTCTGCCCTTGGAGGAACTTCAGGCTCAACTATAGTAGGATGGTTATTTAAAAACTACGGAGCTGAATCAGCATTCTACTACACATTAATACCGATGACATTATTATTAATTTCAATACTAATCTTATATAGATTAACAAATCAATCTAAATATGTTATTAATTAACCCTACTTCAACCTTAAAATCCTTATTGTTACAAGAAGATACAGATGGTGATAAAAAAATTACAATTGAAGATACAGGACCTAAAAAATTTGATATAGTTCAAACAAATGGAGAAATCTACAGCGTTGAAGGAACCTATTTTTTATCAAATTTATTGCAAGAACTTGCCATTTTAATCAAACAAGGTAAAAGTATAGTTGCTTCTATTTCATTAGAAAGAATTTATGAAAAACCAACTCAACGAGTTTCTCGATTAATAAGAGAATTGTATTGGGATGATTTAACAAGAACAATGGATAAAAGCGGATTGGAAAAAGTAATTTTCGATGAAAAAGTATCTCAAGAGTATTTTAATATATACATTCCAGAAGGAGACAAAGAAGCTTGTAAATATTACAATAACCTGGCAAAAGAACTTACTCAAATAAAGGTTGAAATTCTCCCTAAAAATATAAGTCCGGAATATGTTTTATCAATAAATGAAAAACCGGGTCTTTTAGCTTTGGCATTGCATAAAAAGAATGGCGTTGTGCAAGGAGAACCATTTGTTGTTCCTGGTGGTCGTTTCAATGAAATGTACGGATGGGACAGTTATTTTGAATCAATAGGTTTGTTAATCGATCAAAAATTTCATTTGGTAAAAGGAATGATTGAAAATTTTGAATATCAGATTAAACATTATGGCAAAATTTTAAATGCAAATAGAAGTTACTATTTAACAAGAACGCAGCCGCCGTTTTATTCTTCACTTTTGAAAGAATATGTTGAAGCAACAAATAATTTAGATTTAGTATGGCTTTCAGGAAAATTAAACACGGCAATTCATGAGTATGAAAATGTATGGATGGTTGAAGGAAAAAGATTGACAGCTAGTGGGTTAAACAGATATCTTGCTGAAGGAATTGGTTATGTTTTTGAAACTGAAGAAGGTCATTTTAAGGAGGTTATGGAATTTTATGCCGATAAATTGAAAATGCCTTTATTGGAATTTGAGGATAAATATAAAAAACGAAAAATTGATGTTCCGGAATTAGACAGCTATTTTACGCACGACAGAACTTTGCGTGAAAGCGGCCATGACACTTCAAACAGGTTTGTAAATAAATGTGCTCATTTAAATACAGTTGATTTAAATTCATTGCTTTATAAATATGAAGTTGATTTTGCAGACCTTATTCAAACCTATTTTGAAGGGAATTTTTTAAGTGATGAGAACAAATCATATTCGAGCAGTTTTTGGAGACTTAAAGCTGAAGAAAGAAAAAAACAAATTGACACCCTTCTTTGGGATGAAAAAGAAGGTTTGTATTTCGATTATAATTTTTATGAAAATCAATCTGAAAATTTCGTGTCAGCTACTACTTTTTATCCGCTTTGGTCAAAACTTTGCAGCAATCACCAAGCTCAATTATTGGTAAAAAATGCACTTCCATTGTTAAAATGCAAAGGAGGAATTGCAAGTTCCAGTAAAAAATCCAGAGGGGAGATAACCAAAGAAAATCCACAAAGACAATGGGATTATCCGTTTGGGTGGGCACCTCATCAAATGTTAATTTGGAAAGGTTTGCTGCAGTATAATTTTATTAATGAAACGCAAGAATTGGTATATCGATGGCTTTGGCTAATTACAAAAAATGCAGTAAATTATAATGGCACAATTCCCGAAAAATATGATGTTGTAAATTGTACGCATATCATTGATACGGAATATGGAAATGTAGGGACAAATTTCGAGTATTTGCCAAATGGTGGATTTGGATGGATGAATGCTTCATATCAATATGGATTATCCATACTTCAAAAAGAATTAATTGAAAAATTAAATGAATTAACAGATCCTGATATCTTATTTGGGAATGATTATCTTAATAAAGATTAATATCAAAAAATTATATATATTATATATCCAGATAGCAAAAAAGGTTTCTGAAGATGAATATTGTAAAATTACTTTTTGAATAAAAATACTGCGCAGAATATAGAGCAATCAAAAATAGTTTAACAAATCCAAGGGCAGGTAAAATAAATATGTTTATTTTAGATTAAAAATATTTTGCAATTTATATTCAGTAAAAACATGAAGATAAGTTATATACTCATTATACTTTTTCTGAGCATATTTGATGTTAATGGGCAAACTTTAACCGCTCCTGAGAAAGATAGCATAAAATCCTATCATCTTTTAAAAAAAAGTATTGTTCCCGTAACTTTAATAGGTGTCGGGATACTCATTAACAAAAGCAGGTTTGAGAGAAAATTTCAAATGGATTTACGAAATAGGGTTGGAAATAATTACGAGGTTCATATAGATGATTATTTAAGGTATGCGCCTGCTGCGGAAATATTTATTGCTGATGTCTTTGGCATTAAAGCTAGAAATCATTGGTTTGACCAGAGCAAATATTTACTTATTTCAAAATTAATTTCAAAAACAATCACGGGTAATTTAAAAACGATAACAAAAAAAACGCGACCTAATGGGGATCCATATTCTTTTCCGTCAGGACATTCTTCCAGTTCTTTTACCTATGCCACCGTTTTGTACGAGGAGTTTCGAGACGCTTCTCCAGTTTTGGCTTATAGCGGATATGCTTTTGCAACAACAACAGGAGCTTTTAGAATGATGAATAACAAACATTGGTTGTCTGATGTAATAGTAGGTGCGGGAGTAGGAATTATTGTGACAGAATTAGTGTATTATTTTGAACCGTTCAAGAATTTTAATCCGTTTAAAAATTCAAAAAATATCTCTTTTTATCCTCAAATCAATGATGAAAACTATGGATTTTATGTAGCCTATAAATTTTGATTATTATTTTCAAAGCCTAAATCAATCATAAGTGCGGATTATAACGTTGACTTTTCTATTTCGAATAAATCCTGTTTCCCTGCAAATATTCAGAAGGTCTTTTACCCAATATCTTTAAAAACGTGTTGCTGAATGTGGGCAAACTGCTATAACCAACCATGAATGCAATTTCACCAATAGTGTGTTTCTTTTCAAGCACATATTCTAGCGCCTTAAACATTCTAAGCAAAGTGTAATAGTGAATAAAAGTCATTTTAACATCACTCTTAAATAACCTGTGAAGTGAGCGTTCGCTCATTCCCAAATGAGAAGAAATTTCTGTCAGAGAAATATTTTTATCTAAATTATCTTTTAAATAGACAAGGGTTTTTTCTAATCTGGGATCTTTCGGACGAGGAAGCGTAAGCATTAAAGGACTGGTAGCCATTTGTGCCAACAGCAATTTAAAAGCGGTAACCACAGGGAATCTTACTTCATCAGTTTTATAAATATCACCATCCCATTTTCGTGTATAGCACAACAAATGCCACAATAATTCATTAACCGGGTAAATCCCTACGTTATGATAAAACGGAGCGTCAGTCTTTCCTACCGGGAAATATAAGTTGCGCATAATCACTTCAGGGGTACTTGGAAATATAGAGTGTTCAACCCTGGGAGGAATCCACATATAATGCCTCGCAGGTAAAAAGTGTGTTTTTGTACCTGTTTTTATGTAAACAATTCCACCTTCAGTATAAATAAATTGCCCTTTTTTATGGGCATGAGTTTCAATATAAATTTCACCCATAAGATCATGATGGCAGTAAATGCTGTTCTCAATTTTATCAACCTCGGTTAAATAATATTTCTTTTTAGAATCGTTTTCCTGCATTTGGCTGAATTGAATAAAATATTGACCATTTTAAATATATTACAAAGGTATGGAATGGCTACATTGCAAATCTAAATTAAATGATTTATATTTTTATTTAGGCGAATTAGTGTTAATATATTAAATATTTTATATGAAATACAATAAAGAAGTAAAGATGGAACGAATTCTTTACGAAAATTATAAGAATATAATTTATTCACCTGATGAGGCAGCACAATTTATTAAAAACAATTCAATTGTTGGTGTAAGCGGTTTTACAAAAGCCGGTGACAGCAAATCCGTATTGCCTGCGTTTGCAAAACGGGCAGAAACAGAAGATGTGCAAATCACCCTTTTAAGTGGTGCTTCTCTTGGTTATGATACCGATGCGGATTTGGCAAAAAATCATGCCATTTATAAAAGAATGCCTTTTCAGGCCGATCCTACTTTAAGAAAATCAATTAATAAAGGAGAAGTGTTGTATGTAGATCAGCATTTAAGCGAAACTGCTGAAATGTTGCACAATCAGCATTTGCCAAAAGTAAATATGGCTATTATTGAAGCCACTTATATTGATGCAAATGGTTTTATTATCCCCACAACATCGGTTGGGAATTCAGCAACTTTTGCCGATTTGGCCGATGAAATTATTATTGAAATAAATGTTTCCATCCCTTTATCTTTCAAAGGAATTCATGATGTATTTATTCCGAAGCCTTATCCACACAGAAACATCATAGCAATAACGGATCCTGAGACCCGAATTGGAACTGAATATATAAAAATTGACACGAAAAAAGTAATCGCCGTAGTATTTACGGACCGTCCAGACAGCCCTGCAAAAATCTCTGCGCCCGATGAAAACACGACTGCCATTGCCCAACATATTCTTAAATTTCTGGAAAATGAAGTGGTAGATGGAAGGCTGACCAATTCTTTATTACCTATTCAGGTCGGCATCGGAAAAATAGCAAATTCCGTATTGTCCGGTTTTGTAAACAGTCCTTTCGAAAATTTAACCATGTATTCTGAAGTATTGCAGGACAGTACTTTTGAGTTATTTGACGCAGGTAAAATGGTATTTGCTTCGGCTTCATCTATCACTGTTTCGGAAGAATGTTATAAAAAATTTATTGAAAATTTTAAAGATTATAAAAACAAAATTGTGTTAAGACCACAAAATATCAGCAATTCAGCTGAAGTAATTAGAAGATTGGGAATTATTGCCATAAACACCGCCATTGAATTTGATATTTACGGAAATGTGAATTCTACGCATTTGGGAGGAACGCATATGATGAATGGAATTGGTGGTTCTGGAGATTTTGCAAGAAGCGCCTACTTAAGCATTTTTGTTTGTCCGTCAGCATCAAAAAACAACACCATTTCTCACGTGGTTCCTATGGTTTCACATCATGACCATACCGAACACGACGTGGATATTTTGGTTACCGAACAAGGATTGGCCGATTTAAGAGGTTTGGCGCCAAAAGAACGCGCTCAGGTTATCATCAACAATTGTATGCACCCTGATTACAAAGAGCAAATGCAGGATTACGTTGATGAGGCTCTAAAACATGGCGGTCAAACGCCCCATGTTATGGAAAAGGCATTTAGCTGGCATCTCGATTTAAAAAATAATGGTTCAATGAAAAAATTAGTAGAAGTTTTAGTATAATAGTTTGGTTAATTTAATTTGAAAGAGGGGATGTCTGAAAAGACATCCTTTTTTTGTTTACAGGAATTCTTTTTAAGGAGTTTTTTAGTTTAAAACAATTACAAATACTCAAACATTAAGTGTGCACTAAAATTCATGTTTTAAGGTTGGCTATTGCTTTTGTTCTCAAAATTCCGTTGCATAGCTCAGTACTAATTAACAGAAAAAACGTGCATTTAAAAGATAATTTCTTGCTGTTTTTATAATAAAAAAATTTGTCAAAAATCCAATTTTATAGGTTGCAATTTCACATTTTTTTTAAACTATGATAAATGTTAGCTTTCCTTTATACCAATTGTGGTTAACTTTGCAGCTTAAGATTTTTCATTAAAAATTATATATTATTATGAGCGATTCTAAAAAAAAGAGCGAAGCTTTATTATATCATCAATTCCCGAGTCCGGGAAAAATTCAAGTAGTTCCAACAAAAAAACATGCAACGCAACGCGATTTGTCGCTGGCGTATTCACCGGGTGTGGCTGAGCCGTGTTTGGCCATCGAAAAAAATCCGGATGACGTGTATAAATATACCGCAAAAGGAAATTTAGTGGCTGTTATTTCTAACGGTACGGCTGTTTTAGGATTGGGAGATATTGGAGCCATGGCAGGAAAACCGGTTATGGAAGGGAAAGGATTGTTGTTTAAAATATTTGCAGATATCGATGTTTTTGATATTGAAGTTGATACAAAAGATGTTGATAAATTTATTGAAACAGTAAAAAATATTGCGGTTACTTTTGGAGGTATTAATCTGGAAGACATAAAAGCTCCTGAAGCTTTTGAAATAGAACGCAGGTTAAAAGAAGAATTGGACATTCCCGTTATGCATGACGACCAACACGGTACGGCAATCATTTCTTCAGCGGCATTAATAAATGCGGTTGAAATATCAGGAAAGGAAATGTCAAAAGTTAAAATCGTGGTGAGTGGTGCAGGTGCTGCTGCTATTTCATGTTCAAGACTTTATTTGGCGGTAGGAGCTAAAAGAGAAAATTTAGTGATGTGCGACAGTAAAGGGGTTATTAGAAAAAATGCCCCAAATTTAAACATCCAAAAAACGGAATTTGCCACTGACAGGGATTTACATACTTTGGAAGAAGCCATGGTTGGCTGCGATGTTTTTATCGGACTTTCTAAAGGAGATCTTGTAACACCTGCAATGTTGTTAACAATGGCGGAAAACCCTATTGTTTTTGCAATGGCAAACCCAACTCCAGAAATTGAATACAATTTGGCCGTAGCAACAAGAAAGGACATTATTATGGCCACCGGGCGTTCAGATTATCCAAATCAGGTGAATAACGTACTTGGATTTCCATACATTTTTAGAGGCGCATTAGATGTGAGAGCCACTAAAATTAATGAAGAGATGAAATTAGCGGCCGTCTATGCCTTAGCAAGTTTGGCTAAAGAAACCGTTCCGGAATACTTAAATATAATGTTTGGAGAAACCAATATTCAATTTGGTAAAGATTACATCATCCCTAAACCATTTGACCATAGGTTAATTACTGAAGTTCCGCCGGCCGTAGCAAGAGCAGCAATGGAATCAGGCGTAGCCAAAGCACCAATTACTGATTGGGAGGCGTACAAAGAAACTTTAGCCGAAAGATTGGGAACAGGAAGCAAGTTAATGCGTATGTTGATGAATCGCGCAAAATCCGATCCAAAAACCATAATATTAGCGGAAGCAGATCATTTAGATGTGTTAAAAGCCGCGCAAATTATTTATGATGATGAGATTGGAACACCTATTTTATTAGGTGACAAAAAAATCATTTATGAATTGATGAAGGAAATAAATTTTTCTGCAGATGTGCAAATTTTGGATCCTAAATGTGATGAAGAAGAAGAACGCAGAAATAAATATGCGCAAGTATATTGGGAAAAAAGAAAACGCAATGGAATCACTTTATTTGCTGCCCAAAAATTAATGCGTGAACGCAATTACTTTGCGGCCATGATGTTAAATGAAGGCGAAGGAGATTCTTTAATAACTGGATACTCAAGAGCTTACCCAACAGTGGTGAAGCCAATGATTGAGTTAATTGGAAGAGAAAAAGGAGTGAAGCGTATTGCGGCAACCAATATCATGTTAACCAAAAGAGGTCCAATATTCTTTTCAGACACCGCAATCAATATAGAACCAACAGCAGAAGAGTTGGCAAATATTTGTTATATGACAGCGACTTCAATGAAAATGTTTGGATTGGAACCTAATTTGGCCATGTTATCATTTTCAAACTTTGGATCATCAAATTCTCCATTGGCAGAAAAAGTTTCACAGGCTGTTAAAATTATGCACGATAGATATCCGGAGGTTAATGTGGATGGTGAAATTCAGGCCGACTTTGCGTTGAATCCTAAATTAATGAAAGAGAAGTTTCCATTTTCCAAGTTAAACGACAAAAAAGTGAATGGATTGATATTTCCAAGTTTAGAATCAGCAAATATTGGCTATAAATTAATGAAAGAATTTGATCAAATAGTTTCTATCGGACCTATTATTATGGGACTTCAAAAACCTGTTCATATTCTTCAGCTTGGTGCAAGCGTTGATGAAATTGTAAATATGGCTTGTGTGGCAATTGTGCATGCACAGGAAAAAAACGAATAGTAAATAATATTTTAGTACATTTGGAAGTCCATAGAAAAATGAAATATGATAACGCACATAAGAGGGAAGTTAGTTGAAAAAAATCCGACATTTGCCGTAGTAGAGGCGAATGGAATAGGCTATTGGCTTAATATCTCTCTTAATACATATTCTCAACTCCCCGATAATGAATTTGTTATTTTGTATACGCATCTTTCTATCAAGGAAGATGCGCATACATTATATGGGTTTATCAATAAAACTGAACGTGAAATATTCAGATTGCTTATTTCAGTTTCTGGGGTTGGGCCAAGTATTGCCCGTACTATGTTATCATCTATGACTACGGATGAAATTCAACAGGCCATTGCTTCAAATAATGTCGGCGTTATTCAGTCTGTAAAAGGAATCGGCATTAAAACCGCACAGCGTGTTTTGGTCGATTTGAGAGATAAAATTTCTAAAACCTATGCCATTGACGAAGTTTACGCCAGCCAAAGCAATACAGTTAAAAACGAAGCGTTATCAGCTTTAGAAGTCTTAGGATTTAATAAAAAGCAGATTGAAAAAGTAGTGGATAAAATACTGCTTGAGGACAAAACGCTAAGTGTTGAGGTTTTAATAAAAAACGCATTGAAAAATTTATAGAATTTGGAATACAGGCGATATATACTTAAAACATATATTTCATTTTTTTTCTTTTGGTTTTTTCTTTCAACAGTTAAAGCCCAAACGCCTTCTGTGTTAGTTCTAAAAGACACTACCATTGTTGAAAAAGTAAACGACACCATAAAATTAAAATACCCATTTAAGAGTTATCAGGAAGGAAGTTTGTTTCTTGCCGACCCAAAGCAATCTGAAATTATTTATGATACCGAGTTGGGAAAATATATGGTTGTTGAAAAAATTGGAGATTATTACGTGCAGTACCCGATTTTTATGACTCAGGAAGAGTATAAACAATACCAGTTGAAAAAGGATATGCTTTCCTATTATAAAAGCAAAATTAGTGCAACCAACCCTAAAAAAGCAGGAAGTGTTGATGCTCAAAAAAACTTATTGCCAACCTATTACGTAAAATCCGATTTTTTTCAATCCATTTTTGGAGGAAATACCATTGAGGTAAATCCGCAGGGATCAGTATTGGTGAAATTGGGAATGCTCTATCAGAAAGTCGATAATCCGCAATTGTCTGAACGCAACCGAAAAAGTTTTACATTCGATTTTAACCAGGAAATAAGTGCCAGTATTATAGCGAAAGTAGGAACTAAGTTAAAAGTAAGTGCCCAATACGACACACAATCCACCTTTAATTTCCAAAATCAAATAAAGTTGGAATATACGCCAACGGAAGATGATATACTTCAAAAAATAGAAGTTGGGAATGTAAGCATGCCCCTAAAAAACTCCTTAATTGTAGGCGCTCAAAGCTTATTTGGGGTTAAAACACAATTGCAATTCGGCAAAACTACAGTTACGGGCGTTTTTGCCGAACAAAAATCACAAACAAAAACAGTTGCTGCGCAGGGAGGTTCAACCATTCAGGAATTTGAGTTGCAGGCAACGGATTATGATGAAAATCGTCACTTCTTTTTAGCGCAATATTTTAGGGATAATTATAACACAGCGTTAAAGGATTATCCGTTAATCAACAGCGCAATAAATATCACAAAAGTGGAGGTTTGGGTAACAAATAGAAACGCCACAACCATTGATATCAGAAATATTGTCGCGCTTTCTGACATTGGAGAAGGTGATCCTTCAAATATTGGTCCGGCAAATGTAACCCCTGTTCCGGGTACACTTTATCCTTCAAACAATGCAAACAATATTTCATCCATATTAACAACCACCAATCCCATTCGTAATATTTCAACGGTAAGCAACGGCTTGTCACCTTTTGCCATGCAACAAGGCCGAGATTATTCGGTATTGGAGAATGCCATAAAACTAAGATCTGATGAATTTAGGGTGCATCCACAATTGGGATATATTTCATTAAACAGAAGATTGGCCGATTCTGATGTGCTTGCAGTGGCTTTTGAATATACGATAAGTGGAGATTCCCAAGTTTACAAAGTTGGTGAATTTACCAGCGACGGAATTATTGCGCCTGAAAATATTGTGGTAAAACTATTGCGAAGTGAAATTATAAGCACCGAAATTCCATTGTGGGATTTGATGATGAAAAACATCTATTCTCTGCAAACCTACAGAATGCAGCCCGACGGTTTTAGGCTAGAGCTTTTGTATGCTGATGATGCCACAGGTGTGCCGATAAACGTATTGCAAAATGCACAAACTCCGGGTGTTTCAGACAAAACATTGTTAAATTTGTTGGATGTGGACAGGCTCGACCAAAGTCAGTTTTACACACCTGAAGGCGATGGTTATTTCGATTATGTTGAAGGCGCTACCGTAAATTCGGAAAAAGGATATATTATTTTTCCAAATGTTGAACCTTTCGGTAAAGATTTACAGTTGAAATTGACCAATAGTGCTGATGAAACATATGTTTTTAATGAACTATACCGAATTACGCAATCTGAAGCAAAAAATAATTTTCAGCAAAAAGACAAGTATTTATTAAAAGGATACCATAAATCTGAAAGTGCTAACGGGATTCCTTTAGGAGCATTTAATGTGACACCAGGCTCGGTTAGGGTAACTTCCGGAGGAAGAGAATTGGTTGAAGGTGTTGACTATGTGGTAGATTATCAAATGGGAAGGGTTCAAATTATCAATCCAAGTTTAGAAGCTTCCAATGCGCCAATTGAAGTTTCTGTTGAAAACAATGCCACCTTCAATTTACAGACAAAAAGCTTTTTGGGAGTTGATATTGAGCATAAATTTTCAGATAATTTTATTGCCGGAGTAACCATTTTAAATTTAAATGAAAAACCAATCACTCAAAAAGCATTATTTGGGCAGGAGCCAATCAACAATACTATTTTTGGGCTAAATGCAAGCTTTGGAACAGAAGTTCCGAAATTTACAAAATGGGTAAACAAACTACCTAATATAGATACGGACGTTCCTTCAAACTTTTCAATTCGAGGAGATTTCGCCTATTTAATTCCGGGTTCTCCAAAAAGAATTGAGTTAGACGGGCAGGCCACTTCTTATGTTGATGATTTTGAAGGCTCACAGATTCCTATAGAAATAAGAACAATTCAGCAATGGTATATGGCAAGTACACCACAATACCAAACACAATTTGATTTGGGAGGAAATGCTAACGGGCTGCCTTACGGATACAAAAGAGCCAGATTGGCCTGGTATACAGTTGATCCTTTATTTTATGGAGGATCTTCATTACAACCCGGAAATATTGACAATACCGAGCTTTCTCGCGCTGAGGTCAGAAGAATTAGGTATGAAGAATTATTCCCTGAACAAGACTTGGATTTAACACAGTCAACGGTAGTTAGAACATTAGATTTGGCCTATTATCCAAATGAAAGGGGAAGTTATAATTATGACACTTCCAATGTGGGTGCTGACGGGAAATTTATCAACCCGGAAGACAGATGGGCGGGGATTACAAGACCTTTAACCACAACTGATTTTGAACAATCTAACGTGGAGTATATTCAATTTTGGTTGATGGATCCGTACGACCATTATTCCATTACAAATGCAGAAGGATTGCCTGTAGGATTAAATCCGAATGATCCCGAAAATCAGGTTGGTGAAGTATATTTTAACCTTGGAAATGTTTCAGAAGATATTTTAAAAGACGGCAGAAAAATGTATGAAAACGGATTGCCGGAAAATCCGTTGAGCACCAGTAATACCGAACCGACAGTTTGGGGTAAAATCCCTACCAACCAATCTTTATTGTACGCTTTCAGCGATAAAGACAATGAACGTTTGAGTCAGGATATTGGTTATGATGGATTAAATGACAATGAAGAAACCCAATTGTTCGGAACTGCTTTTGGCCCAGATCCTGCAAATGATAATTATTCCTACTTTAGAAGTTCAGAATATGATTCCAACAATGCCTCTATTTTAACGCGCTATAAAAAGTATAACAATACGCAGGGAAATTCACCTACCAACAATTTATCAACCGAAAGCTATCCAACTTCAGCAACAACGTTTCCAGATGTTGAAGACATCAATAAAGATCAAACCATGAATACGGTGGAAAGCTATTATCAATATAAAGTTTCTTTAAATAAAAACGATTTGGTGATAGGTCAAAACAATATTGTTGATGAAAAAATAGTAAAAGTTAAGCTTGAAGACGGCAGTGAAAAAGAATTTAGATGGTTGCAATTTAGGATTCAGGTAGGCAGCCCGGATGAGGTTGTCAACAATATTACAGGGTTTAATTCCATTCGTTTTATGCGAATATTTTTAACCAAATTTAAAATGCCGGTTGTTTTGCGTTTTGGGGAGTTGCAGTTGGTTAGAGGTGATTGGAGACGTTACACAAAAACATTGGATGACGTTATTGTTCCTCCGCAAGATTTAACAAATGCGCAACTGCAAAATTTTCAGGTTGGCGTTGTCAATATTCAGGAAAACGAAAGCAGAAGCCCAATTCCTTATGTATTGCCTCCAGGAATAGAGCGTGAAATTTTAAGGGGAACCACCACTTTGCAAAAGCAAAATGAGCAATCGTTATCGTTAAAAGTCATCGATTTGGAACCTGGAGAATCAAGGGCGGTATTCAAAAATGTAAAGGTAGATTTAAGAATGTACAAACACCTGAAATTGTTTTTGCATGCCGAAGGTGTTCAAACAAAACCCCAGGTTCAGGACAATGAATTAAAGGCCATCATTAGAGTTGGAAGTGATTTGGACGACAACTATTATCAGCTTGAAAAATTATTGACGATATCCAATTACGGCGTTACAACACCGCTTGAAATTTGGCCTGAAGAAAATAATTTGGACGTCCTTTTGGAAAATTTGGGAAAACTTAAATTGTTAAGATTTGAAGCAGGAATAGCGCCAAATGTGCTTTACCCGGCGGTAAATATGCCTTCGCCTATTCAGGGGTTGGAAGGTTATGAAATAAGGGTAAAAGGAAATCCGAATTTGGCGAATATAAAAACCATTATGTTAGGTGTGGAAAATATTACAAGCACCAATCAAAGTGTTGAGATTTGGTATAATGAATTGCGCGTTACGGAGTTCGACGATAAAGGCGGATGGGCGGCCGTGGTAAGCGCCGACGCAAATTTTGCCGATTTTGCGGATGTTTCCGTAACCGGAAGAATGGAAACAGAAGGTTTTGGCGGCATTGAACAACGCGTAAATGAACGCAGCCAACAAGACACTAAATTGTATGATGTGGTCACCAATGTGAATTTAGGGAAATTATTGCCGAAAGACTGGGGCATTAAATTACCTTTTAATTACAGCATTTCAGAAGA
>JAENXD010000283.1 GCA_016649745.1 Flavobacteriaceae bacterium
AGGCGATATCGTTCCCGGAAATTCACATTTCGACACCACAAAAGGCCATATTGAATTCAGAAAAGCCAAAGCAGTAGATTGTACCATTGATGAAGCTTTTGATACCTCAAATATGCATCCATTTAAGGGAAACGTTGATTTAAATAAGCTTGAAAAGGTTTTTAAAAGCCATCCCAAAGAAAAAATTCCTTTTGTAATATTGACTATAACCTGCAATAGTGCGGGCGGACAGCCACTTTCTGTGCAAAATACCAAAGAGGTTTCAGCTTTATGCAAAAAATACGGAATTCCGTTGTATTTTGACGCGGCCCGTTTTGCCGAAAATGCTTATTTTATCAAAAAACGCGAGTCTGGTTATGAAAATAAATCCATTAAGGAAATTGCCAAGGAAGTATTTTCTTACGGCGACGGAATGACAATGAGCGCCAAAAAGGACGGATTGGTGAATATGGGCGGTTTTATTGCGCTTAAAAACGAAGAGGTTTTTAAGCAAGCGACCGTTTTTAATATTATGTTCGAAGGTTTTATCACTTATGGCGGAATGAACGGCCGTGATATGGGCGCATTGGCTATTGGTTTGGATGAGGCGACTGAGTTTGATTATTTAGAAAGCAGGGTAGAGCAAATTGCCTACTTGGGACAAAAATTGGTCGATTTTGGTGTTCCGGTGCAACAGCCTTTCGGCGGTCACGCCATATTTTTAGATGCGAATAAATTTGTTCCAAAAATTCCGAGAGAAGAATATAGGGCGCAGGCTTTGGCTGTTGAGATTTATATCGTTGGCGGCATCAGAGGCGTTGAGATAGGCACAGTTTTGGCAGACAGAGATCCGATAACACGACAAAATCGTTATCCTGATTTGGAAATGGTGCGATTGGCCATTCCAAGAAGGGTTTACACCAACAATCATATGGATTATATTGCCGTTGCGTTGAAGAATATTTATGATACCCGGGAAGAAGCAAAATCGGGGTATGTAATTGTGGAGGAAGCGCCCATTATGAGACATTTTACAGCTAAATTCAAAAAAATATAATACTATTTACTCTTTTTTCGGTACTTTTGCTGAAATTAATTGTAAAAAAGATTAGAGATGTTGTCAAATGCCAGTAAGTATGCTATTTTATCCACGTTGTATTTAGCAGAACATTCAAATGAGGAAAGAAAAATTAGCATTAAGGAAATTGCGGAAAATATAGAAGTTCCAAGTCCGTTCCTGGCAAAGCTATTTCAACAGCTGGTGCGGGGGAAAATCATTTCTTCCACTAAAGGGCCGCACGGCGGTTTCTATTTATCTGAAAAGAATAAACAGAAAAATGTACTTGACATCATTGATAATATTGATGGTTTAAATAAATTAAATGGTTGTTTTTTGGGTTTAAACGAATGTGATTCTGCAAATCCTTGTCCGGTGCATTTTATTGTAGTGCCTTTTAAAAACAATATATTGGCGAAGTTTAGGGACTTAACAATTATGGAGTTTGCAAAAGAAATTGCTGATAAAGGGAATCTTTTAACCTTAAAAAATGTAGGTACTTCACTCGAGTCGCCTGACGCGTAAATTTTATGATAAAAGTCATAGTTTAATAAATAAGAAGACTATAATTTCGCATTATTAAAAGATAAAAAGGTCTTTAATTATTTAATAACCAAATAATCAATTAAAACTGTTAAACTATGTTATCTAAAAAACAAGCAAGGGCTTTCTTTCTGGGTGGAACATTGGTGACGTTTCTTATATTTATAGGACTTACCATTTTTTCTTTCTCAAAGGAAAACGACCAAACAAATC
>JAENXD010000209.1 GCA_016649745.1 Flavobacteriaceae bacterium
AAAAGTAAAAAATATCAATTTTGAGGGGAATGAAGCTTTTAGTGATGGAAAACTTAAAAAAGCTATGAAAAAAACCAAAAAAGCTTTTTTTGGGCGATTTTGGAAAAAATCAAAATATATTGAAGCTGATTTTAATGAAGATCTGGAAAATATTGTAACAACCTATAGCGAAAAAGGATATAGAGATGCCCGAGTTATTGATCATTCCCTAACCTATAATAATGACAACACCATCAGTTTAGATATTAAAGTAGAAGAAGGAAAAAAATATATTTTTGGCGATATCCGCTTTTTAGGAAACACCCGATATACAGATAATCAACTTCAAAGCATTTTAAGAATAGAAAAAGGAGATACCTATAATGGTAAAGTATTGAAAGAAAGAGTTTCGGGTACGGGAAAACCAGATTCTGATGACATCACTACATTATACCAGGATAATGGCTATCTTTTTTCAAGAGTAATGCCCGTTGAAACAAGAATAAATAACGATTCTATTGATGTTGAAATCAGAATTTACGAAGATGCGCCAACTCGTATTAAAAAAATTACCGTGAATGGAAATGACAGAACCAACGACCATGTAATTTATAGAGAAATTAGAACAAAGCCGGGTTATTTATACAGCAAAAGCGATATTATAAGAACCATTAGAGAACTTGGACAGTTAGGCTTTTTTGATGCTGAAGCAATAACTCCCGATTTAAATCCAAATTATCAAGACAAAACAGTTGACATTGATTATACCGTTGCTGAAAAAGGCTCCAGCCAAATAGAACTGCAAGGAGGTTATGGCGGAGGTTCATTTATTGGAACGTTAGGATTGTCGTTCAATAATTTTTCTGTTAAAAATATATTTAATGGGAAAGCTTATAAACCACTTCCAATGGGAGATGGTCAAACGCTGGCATTGCGACTTCAAAAAAGCAGGTATTACACTACTTCAAGTTTTTCATTTACTGAACCTTGGTTGGGTGGCAAAAAACCGCAATCATTGTCGTTTTCAATCTACAATTCTAAACAATTCAGATACGATTACACAACCAATAAAGTTGATAAAGACCAACGTTTAAATATTGTGGGCCTTACAGTCGGTTTAGGAAGACGTTTAAAATGGCCGGATAATTATTTTACTTTATCACAAAGTATCAGTTACCAATTGTATGATTTAAAAGATTATCCAATTTCAACATTTTCATTTTCAAGCGGACAATCAAATAACTTGTCTTATAGCATTACTTTAGGAAGAAGTTCTGCCGGTTCAAATCCGGTTTTCCCAACTTACGGTTCCGATTTCAGCATTGGCGCCAAACTAACATTACCATACTCTTTACTGGACAATAAAGATTATTCAACTATTGATGATCAGGAAAAATACAAATGGTTAGAGTATTATAAAGCAAGTTTCAAAGGAAAATGGTACACTGCCTTAACAGATAAATTAGTCATCATGTCAAATGCGGAATTTGGTATTTTAGGAAATTACAATAAAAAATTAGGAGACTCCCCTTTTGAAAGATTCTTTGTTGGCGGAGACGGGATGGCTTCCTATCAATTGGACGGCAGAGAAACCATTGCTTTAAGAGGTTATGAAAACGGACGTTTATCATCCATAGACGGTGGTACTGTTTACAACAAATTCCAAATGGAACTTAGATATCCCATCACATTAAAACCATCGGCATCCATTTATGTTTTAGGATTTTTAGAAGCAGGAAACTCATATGATGGATTTAAAAACTTTAATCCGTTTGTGTTAAAACGATCTGCGGGGCTTGGTTTAAGAATTTTTATGCCTGCATTCGGATTGTTAGGAATTGACTTCGCTAACGGATTTGACCCATTACCGGGACAAACTACAAAATCAGGTTGGCAAACTCACTTCATAATTGGACAACAATTTTAACCAAAAAAAGTTATATTTGTATAGGAATAATTAAATGGCACGATTTTTTCTAAATACATTTCAGTTATGACAAAGAAAATTTTTTTATTTGCATTTTTAATTCTGGGCTTTTCATCAATTGCACAAAAAGCCCAAAAAATTGGATTTGTCGATTTGGAATATATTTTAGAAAACATTCCTGAATATATGGAAGCCCAATCAAAAATTAATACCAAAGCAATTACTTGGCAAAATGATATTGAGCAGCAACAAAAAGAAATTGAAGCTTTAAGAGTTGCCTTAAATAATGAAAAAGCGCTCCTGACAAAAGCGTTGATTGAAGAAAAAGAGGAAGATATTCAAATTATGGAACTGGATTTAAAAAATTTACAAATTGCTCATTTTGGCACGAATGGTGATTTGTTCTTTTTAAGACAACAATTGGTAAAACCGGTTCAAGATATTGTGTACAATGCAATTCAAGATATTGCATCAAAAAGAAAATTTGATTTTGTAATGGACAAGTCGAGTTCTTTACTTATGTTGTACACCAATAAGGAATTTGACATTAGTGAATTGGTACTGAACAGCATTACAAGATCAAAGAAGGTAGATGCCTTAAAAGAAAAACAAAATCGGAAAGAAACCAATGTTGAAAGCAATATCGAAAATGAAGACACAATCAATGCCCAAAATAATAATGAAGCATTGCAAGAAAAAATAGACGACCGAGAAACAAAAAAAGAAGCATTAAAAAATAAAATTGAAGAACAAAGAGCCGAAAAACTGAAGAAAAGAGAAGAACAAAAAAAAGCTATTGAAGAAAAAAGACAACAAAGAATAAAAGAAATTGAAGCGGCCAAAAAAGCCCAGAAAGAAAAAAAACAAAATAATTAATTTAAACAACAAGCAAAAATGAAACATTTAAAAACCTTATTATTAATTGCAATAGTTACTTTAGGATTCAACACTTTGCAAGCTCAAACTAAAATTGGTCATATCAGCACTGATTTGTTAATAAGCCTTATGCCAGAGACAAAAACAATGAATACTGAAATTGAAAAATTGAGTAAAACTTATGAAACTGAGTTAAAAGCGGAAGAAACTAAACTTGAAGCAAAATTAAAAAAATACGATGCTGAATCAAGTTCTCAAACTGATGAAGTGAATCAACAAAGAAGTGCTGAAGTTCAAAAAGACCAACAAAATTTGTATCAAGCATCTCAAGTTGCAAGAGAAGATATTACCAACAGAAGAAATGAAATCTTGAAACCTATTTTAGAAAAAGCAAAAAAAGCAATTGATGACGTTGCTACTGCGCAAGGTTTTACTTATGTTTTAGAGGCATCTACTTTAATTGTGGCCAATGGAACAGATTTGTTGCCTGCAGTGAAAACAAAATTAGGCCTTAAATAATAACAATAATTAATTGTAAAAAAATCCCGCAAATGCGGGATTTTTTTTACTTTTATTCTAATGAAAAATAAACCCATCGGTATATTTGATTCAGGTATTGGAGGAACTTCTATCTGGAAAGAAGTGGTGAAACTGATTCCAAATGAAAACACCATTTATTTGGCCGACAGTAAAAATGCGCCTTACGGTGAAAAGTCTTCCGAAGAAATTATTGCTTTAAGCATTAAAAATACCGAATTATTGATTTCGAAAGGATGTAAATTAATCATCGTTGCGTGCAATACTGCCACTACCAACGCTATTGATTATTTAAGGGGAAATTATTCCGTTCCTTTCATTGGAATCGAACCTGCTATAAAACCCGCAGCCATTTTAAGTAAAACCGGTGCTATAGGGATTTTAGCCACAAAAGGAACTTTGTCAAGTAAATTATTCGAAAAAACCACCAAGGAGTATACCAAAAATATTACCACAATTGAGCAGGACGGCGAAGGGCTGGTTCCTTTAATTGAAGAAGGGAAATTAAATTCCCCGGAAATAAATAAGTTGCTTTCAACCTATTTAAAACCCATGTTAAACTTTAATATTGACCATTTGGTATTGGGTTGTACGCATTACCCTTATTTAATTCCGCAAATTAAGAAGATAATTGGCGAACGTGTAACTATTATTGATTCAGGTGAAGCGGTTGCCAAACAAACAAAAGCCATTTTAGAAAAACACAACTTGCTTTCAACTTCAACAACAAAAAGTCATCATCAATTTTACACCAATTCGGAAACCAAAGTATTAAGTGAAATTTTAAGCGACGTTGCAATAAACTTTACCGTTGAAAAATCAGATTTCTAACTCTTTTCCTATCCCCAGCCCCTACCTCGGCAGGCAAGCTTTCCGAAGGAAAGGGAGTTTGATTTGGGTACCGGCATGAGAAAAACAAGGACTTTTCAACTTAAAACTTAAACTTAAAACTATTTTTCCTCCTTATACCAACCTGCATACTTAACATAGTTATCGGCAATTCTGTTTATTTCCCCTGAAATTAATTCCTCGCTGATATCCTTTATTTTTTTTGCAGGCATACCGGCATAGATGCATCCAGATTTTACGTGAGTTCCTTTTGTGACAACTGCTCCGGCAGCGATGATGGAATTGCTTTCCACAATGCAGTCATCCATAATAATGGCTCCCATACCAACCAATACATTATCGTGTATGGTACATCCATGAATCATAGCATTATGACCAATTGAAACATTGTTTCCAATATTTGTTGGTGATTTTTTATAAGTCGCATGAATCACGGCGCCATCCTGAACATTCACCTTATTTCCCATTTTTATGTAATGTACATCGCCCCTAATAACGGCATTGTACCAAATGCTGCATTGGTTACCCATGATTACTTCACCTATAATTACAGCATTCTCCGCAATAAAACAATCTTTTCCAAAAATTGGTTTTATGCCATTTAATTCTTTAATAATCATTTGTTTTTTATTTTAAAAATTCGCAGTTATTCGGTTTATAAAATTTGATTATCCAAAAATCTTAGTTCTTAAATAATAATGCGAATTAAGGGTTAACAATTGGCTTTAAAAAACAGGCAGTAAGTTTTCCAAATATATGCACAATTAAACCTTTAAAAGACCTGACTTTGCTTGCATTTTGGATTTGAGTTTTTTCATTTATCCAATTAAAAAA
>JAENXD010000233.1 GCA_016649745.1 Flavobacteriaceae bacterium
AATTTTTTAAAGATTCGATTAAAAGCCGATTTTGAATTGAATCCGCAATCAAATGCGATGCCCAGAAAGGAGTAATTTTCAAATTTTGGGTCGCTTATTTTTACTTTGAATTCCTCTACCCTAAACTGATTGATGTAATCGAAAAAGTTAAGGTTGAATTTTTCATTTATAATCTGTGACAGATAATGTGTAGAAATCTCCAATTCAGAAGCTAACTCTTGCAGTGTTAAATTTGGATTTAAATAAGGTTTCTCCGCAACCATAAAGTTGTTAAGTTTGTCCACAAATTGATTTGCCTCGGCTTCCGTTAATCGTGAACCAGCATATTTTACTTTTGTCTCTTCAACAAAAATCTGTTCATTTTCAGTATCACCACTAAAAATTACCTGCTGCTTTAATCCGAAATAACCAATTAAAATTACAAAAACCGACAGGGACAAAAACAATCCGTCGGTACAAAAAACCATAGAAAATAAATTAAACACATGGTGTATGACCGTGATGACAATTAAAGCTGTCCAAATAATGCCAAAAATATAAACAAGTTTTCTTAACCAAATCAAATCAATTTCTTCAGAAGAAGAAAAATTATTGAAGATATTGATATCCAGTTTTTTAAACAATCGTATAGATCCAGCAAAATATAATGGCCCCGACAATATTGTTGCAATTAAAAAGAAAATAAATAAAAATGGCGGAGAAATATTTACTTGTGCATAATCCATTCGAATCATTTCTGAAATATCAGGAAATAATGAAATTACCAGCAGATAGCAGTTAAATAAGACAAATGGCGCAAAATGGATGAGGTTGGTTTTATTGAAAATATTTTTAGAAGATACCAATGACGTAATGTAGAAATACAAGAATACACCGTGCAATAAAAACAACGAAATAAAACTGATGGACAACAGTTTAAAATGCGTAAATAATTCATGGGAATAAAAGGAATAAACCCCAATAAACAGCCCCAAATACAACAACCATAAAATTAATATTTTATCGTGCAATTCCCTGGGTTTTTTCTGAAACAATAAAATTGCAAAAAAGAACGCATTAAAAGCCGCTATTAAAAAAAGGAATTTCATCTATGAATAATAATCATTAAATTATTGTTCAAATTTATGATTTTTCTTAGACTCTTTCCTGTTTTTATTACATCGCTGGATTGATGACCAAAGAACAGAACAGATTGAATATATCTACGCTGCAATTTCAAAGGCTTAAGAATATAGATCATCCTGAAAGGGTGCTGTTTGATTTGCATAAAGCCAAAGAAGCCAATAAAGTCAAGCAGGCCTATCATAAATATGGTATTATAATTTTTAAGGAAAAATTAAAACCTGCTGAACTAACCGGAAATCTAATATTGAATTTTTTGGCGGCAAAAAAATCTTTCACCACACGCATTCTGTGAAATAATTTTACAGCCACAGGATTGTCACCCGATTCATCATTGGGAAATAGTTAGGTCAAAAGATATAAATTTTTTTATAGGCATCATTAATTATTTTGTTAACGCTACTTAAATAATTTTCCATTTGTTTTTTTCCTTTTGAAAGCTTTTGCAAAGTTGCCATTTTTAACAAATTGCATTAAATATATTTTTATAAAGGATATTATTGTCCGTTATAAAAAATAGCCTAAATTTGCCAAAAAATTTAAAAATCATGTTTTCAAATTCATGTGAATACGGACTTAGGGCAATCATTTTTATTGCACAGCAAACCACACAAAACAATAAGGTAAGTTTGTCAACCATTTCAGATGAAATAAATTCTCCCCAGGCGTTTACTGCTAAAATATTGCAAAAACTCACCAGGAATGAATTGGTAAAATCGATTAAAGGTCCTTATGGTGGTTTTATTATAGAAAAAGACAAAATTGATTCCATTACGCTAAGTGAAGTGGTGACAATTTTTGATGGGGACACTGTATTTACAAGATGTGGTTTAGGATTGTCCCATTGTAATGAAAAATTACCCTGTCCGATACACCATGAATTTATAGAAATAAGAGAGCATCTCAAAAATATGCTTGAGAACTCAACTTTATCGGGATTGTTACATGATTTAGATGCTGATTTATTACGATTAAAAAGATAATTAATAACTATTAATAACAAAAAAAAGTAAGTTTAGATGAGAAAAATATGGATTGCATTTACCAGTGTTGTTGTACTGTCATTTATAGTACTCATATGGGTTGGTACAGAAGTTTACCAAACACAGCCTCCCATCCCTGAAAAAGTAATTATAAAAGAAACAGGCGCGGTATTTTATACAAAAGAAGATATCCAAATAGGACAAAATGTTTGGGAATCAATTGGAGGAATGGAAGTTGGCTCTATTTGGGGACACGGAAGTTACGTAGCACCAGACTGGACAGCAGATTGGATTCATAAAGAGGCCGTATTTATGCTTGAGGCTTGGGCACAAAATGATTTTCAAATGAGCTATGATGCTTTGGATGTTGAGAAAAAAGCAGCATTAAAAGCCCGATTAATTAAAGACATAAAAACAAACTCCTATAATAAATCGGATGGTACGATTACAATTTCTGCAAGCAGATTGGCCGCCATTCAAAGTAATATTAAACATTATACCTCAATTTTTTCTGAAGGAAAAGCAGAATATGCCATTCCGAAAGGCGCTTTAACCGATAAAGATAAATTACAAAAATTAAATGCATTCTTATTTTGGACTTCCTGGGCCGCAAGCACCAACAGGCCGGGAAAAGAATATACCTATACCTCCAATTGGCCTCACGAACCATTGATCGATAACAACATCACCAAAAATTCCCTGATTTGGTCTGGATTGTCTATTGTGCTTTTGTTGCTATTTATAGGAATTCTTACTTTTTATTACTTAAGAAATCACGAAAAGGGTGAGATCCTTACAAAACCAGATAGCGATCCTTTGGAAAACCTGAAATTTACGTGGTCACAAAGAGCGGTTCTTAAATATTTCATAGTCATATCATTGCTTATTGGTTTACAAGTTATTTTAGGAATTTTAACAGTCCATTATACCGTAGAAGGACAAGCGTTTTTTGGCTTTGAATTGTCAAGCTATTTACCCTATTCAATCACAAGAACCTGGCACACACAATTGGCGGTATTCTGGATTGCGGCCACTTGGCTTGCAACAGGATTATTTTTAGCGCCAATGATTTCAGGAAAAGAAATGAAATATCAAGTTTTTGGCATTAATTTTCTGTTCTTAGCACTTATTGTTATTGTATTCGGTTCTATGTTGGGAGAATGGTTAGGCGTGCATCAATTTTTAAGTTTAACTGTGAATTTCTTCTTTGGTCATCAAGGTTATGAGTATATGGACTTAGGGCGATTCTGGCAAATATTTCTTGGAATTGGGCTTGTGCTTTGGGTTGTTATGGTGAGCAGACACGTTATTTATGGCATTCGTAAAAATGATTCTTCTAAAAACCTACTAATTATTTTATTGGTATCGGTAATGGCAATTGGAATGTTCTTTTTCTCTGGCTTGATGTATGGAGAAAACAGCAGCTTGCCGGTTATTAATTATTGGAGATGGTGGTTGGTTCATTTATGGGTTGAAGGTTTCTTTGAGGTATTTGCCACGGTTGTTATTGCTTTTATTTTCTCCAGGTTGAAAATAATATCACCCAGCACCGCAGGAAGAGTATCTATAGCTTCAGCCAGCATATTTTTGGCCGGAGGAATTATTGGAACCTTACATCATTTGTATTATTCCGGCACACCCGTGCAAGCCATCGCATTAGGTGCCACATTTAGTGCCTTGGAAGTTGTTCCCCTTTCTTTAATGGGATTTGAAATTAGAGAAAATTGGAATCTTCTAAAAAGCAAACAATGGATGCAGAAATACAAGTGGCCCATCTTTTTCTTTATAGCTGTTGCATTTTGGAATTTTATTGGTGCAGGTGTTTTTGGATTTTTAATTAATCCGCCAATTGCTTTGTATTATATCCAAGGATTAAATACTACGGCAGTGCACGCGCATACAGCACTGTTTGGTGTTTATGGAATGTTAGGAATGGGATTCATATTGATATGCTTGCGATTTTATTCAGACAGAACTTGGGAAAGCACAAAGCTAAAAAGAGCATTTTGGCTTTTAAATATTGGATTGGTGGCTATGGTTGCTTTTAGTTTATTGCCAATCGGAATTATTCAGGCCTATACCTCTATAACGAAAGGATATTCTTTTGCTAGAGATTCTGATTTATTATATTCTCCAGCGGTACA
>JAENXD010000088.1 GCA_016649745.1 Flavobacteriaceae bacterium
AAAGCCACCAGTGGCGCCTTTTACGGAATCTATAATGCCATTTTTAGTTAATATTTGTAATACTTTTGCTGTAAATGCGATTGGAGCGTTAATTTCTTTGGCGATAACCTTTAAGTTAACTCTTTTATTTTCTTGAGAATTTACAGCAATGAATATTGCTGCTTTTATTCCATATTGACAGGCTTTTGAAAACATCTCTATATTTGCTTGTCTTTCGGTTTTATATGTGTTGACACGAATTTAGTATTTAATGGCTCTTCATTTTGAAATTCCTTTCTCACTTCACTGCTATGTGCATAACAAACCGGAGAAGAAGGTTCTCGCTGATCTTGTTGTTTCATTTTAGGTAGCAACGGCCGGAGTGTTATCTCATCAATGAGCATATTACACGGAGTTTCTAAAACATGGATGATGAAGGTAGCGATGTCTTTGGGTTGCAACATATTACTATGAGACTCAATACCTGATTGTTCAAAAAAACGAGTTTCTATACTTCCCGGATTCACACAGGTTACTTTAATATTATAGGTGCGCAACTCTTTAGATAAAGCCTCGCTAAACCCTTGAATGCCATATTTTGTAGCGGAGTAGGCGGCACTGTCTGGTCGGGTGGTTTTCCCAAGGATAGAACCAATGTTGACAATGTGGCATGAAGCATTATTCTTTTTCATAAGCGGAACTATGTTCGAGCTCATGTAAAAGGCTCCGTTTAAGTTGGTATTGATCATATCGTGCCAATGTTGCAATGGAAGCTCATCTATTTTACTAAAATATCCGACTCCGGCATTATTGATCAGAATATTGGGAATGTAGGTGTCATAAAAAGTCTTTTTCACCCAAGCAGCAATGGCTTTTTGGTCGGTAATATTCATCTTAACCGGAATAAATGTTTTGCCCAATTGCTTTTGAAGCGTATCGAGTTTATCTAAATTGCGTGCAAGACCATAAACTATAGCGCCTTTTGCAACCAGAGCAACCGAAAAAGCGGCGCCCAATCCACTACTGGCACCTGTTACCACCGCAATCTTTTGACTAATTTCCATTTGATAATTTTTCTAAAATATTAAATGACAACTCCATTAAGGTTCATAACTTCCCGGGACAGTTCGAAATGAAATTGCCAAGCGATTCCATCCATTAATTGCAACAATCGCCATAGTTAGTGCAACCAACTCTTTTTCGCTAAAACACTTAATGGTAGCTTCATAAAATGCATCCGACACTTCATTCTCAGCTATTAATGTTAAGGCTTCTGTCCATGCCAAAGCGGCCCGCTCTCTGTCAGTATAAAAAGGAGCCTCTTTCCAAGCGCTTAATGCATATAAGCGTTGTTCAGTTTCTCCAGCCTTCCGAGCATCTTTGGTGTGCATATCCAAACAATAGGCACAACCATTTATTTGAGAAGCTCGCGTTTTTACCAATTCGTACAAGGAACGTTCAAGTCCCGAATCTGCTACATACTTTTCAAGTTCCAACATTGCTTTTAAAGCGTCTGGAGCTATTTTTGCATAATTTAATCTTTGTTCCATTGTTTTAAGTTTAGGAATGATTCTCCATTTCGGCCATCGCAATGGTTGCGTGGGCATAAGCTGCACCCGCCCGCATTTCGGCGGCTACCCATATGGCTTCCATAATTTCCTCTTTGCTTGCTCCTTTTCTAATTGCTTGGGTAGTGTGTGATTTAATGCAATACGGACATTGCGTAACATGGGCAACAGCAACGGCAATCAATTGTTTTGTTTTTTCCGGAAGCGAGCCTGCCTCAAACACAGTCTTGCTGAAATTTCGCCAGGCTTCAATATTTTTAGGGGCTAATGCTGCTTTTTTATCTGCAAGTTCTTTGGTTGTTTTTGGATATAAATTGTCTGATTCCATGATAAAATATTTTAATTATTTATAAGATTAAAAAATACGAAAATTATCCATTTCAGTCGACAAAGGATAAATTCCTATGAATGAATTAATATTCTAAGAGGTGTAAAGATAATTAAAAAAATCAAATAGGACAAGTTTGTCCTAAATAAAATTAAAATTTCAAATTATATGATTAATCTGTGATGGTAATTCATTTTGGTGGTCAAAAAATATTGACTGCTTCGGTCGCGGTAAGCACCATTTATAGTGGCAATCTTTTGGCTAATTATCATTCAATCATATTTTTGTACTTTACTTTGTTTAGAATTTATTTTCCCTTAACTTTTTATTCTGAATAATGTTTAAAATGGTTTTTAGAAATTATATTGAGAGTTTAGGATTCTATTTTTATTTCCTTTCTATCAGATTTATTACGAACGATATAGCTGATAGAGACAAGTAGCAACACGGTTATAACAGCGGGAAGCGCTATGAAAAGCAACCCTAATCCAGGTGTGTTTTTACCTGTTGCCGGATCATAATTAAAACAAGAGAACAATGCATTTTTGTTTGGCAAGCGGTAAGTTGGCGAATAAATATTGTTTACACTGGCAATCAATAACGCTAGGTCATGACCCTGTCTTATTCCTATTAATTTTTTTGTGATATACCCGTCGCTGTTTATGCCTACCAAAAGAGCGTCATGGTTATATTGGCCACTTAAGCTGTCCAAAACGGGAGAGAAACCAACGGATTGGTTCAATTCTTCTATATTGCTCGTAATCCCAAATAGCCATTGTTTATTGTTTTCCAGTCCAAACCTTTTCGCCATGAACTCCATATCTTTTATGCTATCTCTTGGATCAAAGCTAAGTACCAAAACATTAAAGGAATTATCCTTATTCCTAAACTGTAAATTTTCACTCAACCGTAATAAAAAGGGGTTGCACACTCCAGAACATCGTGTAAAGACAAGCGCCAAAAGCAGCGGCTTTCCGGAATAGAGTTTATGGAAAGCAATTTGTTGTTTTCCGGCAATGGTTAAAGGGGCATCATATATCTTTTCATAGATATTCGTTTCCTCCTTCAAGTCTGCAGAGACACTTTGGGCATTTGCCATAAGAACAAAACTTACCGTTATGACGGTGAGAACAATATTTTTAAACATCTTTTAGAAATATTTAAGAAAAAGATTAGAATGGCAATCAAATAAATGGTAGCAAAAATGGCACCCCACAAAGCCAAAGGTGCTCCTACAGAGAGTTCTGCCGGGTAGTTGCTATATCTGCGGGGAATGGAATCTGCGCCAGCAATATAAAAGGCCAAAAGAAATCCAATTCCGCCAATGAGGAGTATTGTCAATGTTAGCTTTGTGAACATTTTAGAATCAGTTTTTTTAGTAAATTGAGTAGAAAACCAGTAGAAAAACCCAATACTAAATAATACATTTCCCATAGCGTTATAGGTATGAAAATGTGCAGGCACCCACAGTGTATTATGAAGTACAACATTGTTGCTAATGGTAGCGTCAATTACAGCGCCTAAACCACCAATAACCCATCCTGCAACACCTATAAAAAACAATAAGTTTGTTAACGACCATTTTATTTTAGTTCTGTATACAGCAATAAAAACACTAAACACCGTAACACCGGCAGCTGGTAAACTTGCCAGATAGGAAGCTAATTGACCAACGATTTGCAGGCCTTCCGGCTGAACAAAATCCATATATAAATGGTGGAAAAAGGCAGTGAGTATAAACACCAAAGTAAAGTTCCAGGCTAACGACACATACCAAGTTGTTTTCCATTTTGGTCTTCCGCTAACTTCAGAAAACAGCTCATAGATAACCGCCAGGCCTAAATAAAGCATTTCATTGGCAATGGTATGTCCGAAGAAGTAGGTAAGATTCTTCATCAATAATGCATCATTTACAAAAGCACCATTAGAAAAGTATTCGGCAAAAAAGAGTACGATAAGTATTACTGCTGCGATTAGACAAGCGATAATGCCTACGAGGGTAATCATACTAATAAGTATAAAAGGAGGCGTTTCTACTTTTGGATTCTTTTTAAGATGCTGCCACGCAAATGCCTGTGATATGGTATACTTTTTAAGTATCTGGGTCATTAGGCTTAAACTCCAGATCAGCCATCCAACACCTAAAACAGTTAAGGAAATTAAAAATAAAGGCGTTGCCCACTGAGCCCACATCACCTTAAACGGTAACGGATAAAGAAAAGTCCATGCAGCATGAAATTTTCCTATGAAAGTAGAAGTCCAAAGCATCAATACACCAATAACTGTAAGCACTAAGGCAATAACATTTACTGTATAACTTGTTTTTACATAACGATCCATTAAATAGTTAATGGCTGCCATGCCGGCTACAAACCAAATACCGATCATCGTTAATCCATGAGTTGTCATATTTACATAAAAAGTAACTGGTGATTGTACTATCGTTCCTGCCTGATTGAGTCGCATAATTATGCCCAATACAATGCCTACAACAAACAAAGTAAGTATTGTTATAATCCAGATAGCAGTAATTTTTCTTGATTTTATAGATTCCATGATTTATATTTTTTTTAGTGCCTATTTAACAATGAAAGATGATCTCATAACTTGATGTGCCATTCCACAATATTCTAAACAGAAAATATTGTAGGTACCTGGCTCGCTAAATTTATAGCGAAGACGATTGACATAACCCGGCATTGCCTGAGTTTGTGTAATCAATCTTTCTTCAGGATTAAAGATGGCAAAGCCGTGATTTACGTCTAAACTGGTTACTCTAAATTCAATCAATTGATTGACTGGTAATTCTATGGCTTCTCCAGAAAGGTGTTTTGGGTCAATTGCTTTTTCTGATAGTATGAAGCCAAATTGCATGGTCGAAACATGAACCACTTTTGTCGGTGTTTCATCTGAAAAAAGAAAGTAAGGCGATTTGGGAATAGTTACCGAGGCAAAAATGCCCAGTATTACAAACAGAATAAGTATAAACCAAAAGCGTTTTTTTAATGGATTTGACATCCCCTGTTCCGATTGTCCGGCTTTTATGGAAGATAAATAAATATAGGTAAAGACAATGGTCGCAATACCGGCTAATACTAAAAAAAGTAATAGAATTGATTGTTGTTGCATAATTATGATATATTAAGGTTAATAAATATTGTTTTAAAATGCTTTCATTAAAACTGTTTATATTGTTCGGTTAAAAGAGTTTTTAAATTCTTGATTAATCTTTCGGTTTTGCTGGGATTTGTTCCATAATAAACTCTTCTGAGCGGCACTGGCACGCATTTCAGAGGCAACCCATATCGTTCATAATTTCTTCCTTGCTCGCTCCTTTCTGCATAACCTGTTTAGTATGCGATCTGATGCAATAAGGATATTGAGTGACGTGTGATACTGCCACAGCAATCAGTTGTTTTGTTTTTTCCGGAAGGGCGCCTTCTTTAAATACAGTTTTGCTGAAGTTTTTCCATGCCTTTATGTTTTCGGGAGCAAATGTGGTTTGTGTATCAGCTAGTTCCTTTGTTGTTATAAGTTATCGGTTTTTTATAATCACTTATTTTGAACGTTCTAATTTACTTTCTTTTTCCAAAAATTGTCTCAATACATATTGTAAAATACCTCCATTACGGTAATATTCAATTTCAATATTTGAATCGAGACGTGCGATTACCTGAAATTTGATTTCTTTCCCATTTTCATCTTTAGCAGAAATCTGTATAATTTTTAGGGGCTTGATATCTTTCGAAATTCCAGTTACGGTAAATATTTCTTTACCTGTAAGCCCTAGTTTGTCGGCAGTTTCACCACTTTTATATTGAAGGGGTAAAACACCCATTCCAACCAGATTGCTTCTGTGAATACGTTCATAACTTTCAGCCAATACTACTTTTATTCCCAACAGAAAGGTGCCTTTGGCGGCCCAATCTCTTGAAGATCCGCTACCATATTCTTTCCCTGCCAAAACCAATAAAGGAGTTTGCTTTTCCTTGTATTTCAAAGAAGCATCGTAAACGGACATCTCTTTTCCTGAAGGCAAATGATTGGTATAACCGCCTTCCTTTTCTGCCAGTTTATTTTTAATACGCACATTGGCAAAGGTGCCACGCACCATTACTTCGTCATTTCCCCTGCGTGATCCATAAGAATTAAAGTTCTCTTTTTTAACGCCTCGTTCCAATAAATATTTACCGGAGTCGGATTCTGCGCTAAAAGCACCAGCAGGGGAGATGTGGTCGGTGGTCACACTATCACCCAACACCAATAAGGCCCGGGCATTTTTAATATCTTCCATAGGTTGAAGGCGCTCGGAAATATTGTGAAAAAATGGAATTTCCTTGATATAAGTGGAATTTGAATCCCATTCATACAGCTTGCCTGCAGGAACCTCCAAATTCCTCCAAATTTCATTGCCTTCAAATATTTCACCATAATTTTTTGCGAAATCGCCAGGCGACAGCACACGGCTTAAAATTTCATTGATTTCATCATCAGTTGGCCAAATATCTTTTAGGTAAACCGGTTCCAGGTTGGGGTCGTAGCTTATCGGCTCGTTGATCAAATCGATATCTACCCGTCCGGCTATGGCATAAGCTACCACCAGCATAGGCGACATCAAGAAATTCATTTTTACCTGTGGATGGATTCTTGCCTCAAAGTTTCTGTTTCCGGAAAGGACGGACGTAAGGATCAGGTTATAGTCGTCAACAGCTTTTGCAATATCAGGTGTTAATGGGCCTGAATTTCCGATACATGATGTGCAGCCATAACCTACCAGATGAAATTGTAGGGCTTCGAGATCCTTCATTAAATCGGCTTTTTCCAAATAGTCGGTTACCACTTTAGAGCCAGGGGCAAGCGAAGTCTTTACCCAGGGTTTTACATTAATTCCGTGTTCTCTGGCTTTTCGGGCCACCAATCCGGCTCCTACCATCACAAACGGATTGGAGGTATTGGTGCAGGAAGTAATAGCTGCGATAGCCACATTTCCGTCTGAAAGCATAAATTGTTGTTGCCCTCGCGTAATCCAAACAGATTTTAAACTGTTTACAGTTTCCGATTTTTCATTGTGCAATAGCGCTTTATCTCCAAGTTCTTGTTGAATTTGATCGCCTCCTTCGCCTTCAAACCTCATGATGGATTTTTGAATTTCGCGAGATTCTTGCGTTAGGTATGTTCTGCCGAACGATTTGTCTAACAGCTCAATAAATTTGTTTTTAAAATCTTTCAACAGAATTTTATCCTGCGGCCGTTTAGGGCCAGCAACTGTGGGCTCAATAGTTGAAAGATCCAACTCTAGCACATCCGTGTAGGTGATTTTATCTTCGTGCTCTCGCCACAGCATATTGGCTTTGCAATAGGTTTCTACCAAAGCAATTTGCGCTTTGGAGCGATTGCTTTTTCGCATATATTCCAAAGTTTTATCGTCAATGGGGAAATAGGTAATGGTGCATCCAAACTCAGGCGACATATTGCCGATGGTTGCCCGGTCGGGAACGGAAAGATTATTTAAACCGGAGCCAAAGACTTCAACAAATTTGCCAACCACTCCAAATTTTCTCAGCATATTGGCTATAGTTAAAACCAAATCGGTGGCGGTTGAACCCAACGGAAGTTTGCCTGTAAGCTTTAGCCCAATAACTTCTGGCATTATAAAATAAAGGGGCTGACCAAGAATTGCAGCTTCGGCTTCAATGCCGCCCACGCCCCAGGCCACAACACCAATACCGTTCACCATTGGCGTATGGCTGTCAGTTCCCACCAAGGTATCAGGAAAAACCTCCCTGTTTCTTTCAACCACTACTTTTGACAAGTATTCTAAATTCACTTGATGGCAAATACCCATTCCCGGAGGTACTACACTAAAATTATCAAAAGATTTTTGAGCCCATTTCAGAAATTGATAACGTTCTGTATTGCGCCTATATTCTTCTTCCATATTGTGTTTGTAGGAATCTTCTGTTCCGAAATAATCCACCTGAACAGAATGATCTATAACCAAATCAACCGGTATTAGAGGATTAATTATATTCGGATCTTTTCCTTTTCTCGCCACTTCTGCACGAAGCGCTGCGATATCAACCACCGCAGGAACTCCTGTAAAATCCTGCATCAGCACTCGGGCAGGCTTAAACGGAATGTCCATGTCGGAGCCTTTCGGTTTCCAATGCAACAGCGTTTCAATGTTTTTTTCGGTTACCGAAAAATCATCAAAATTACGTAAAGCATTTTCTAATAAAATCCGGATAGAAAAAGGTAATTTATCAATATGATGACCTTGTTTATTAAGTTCAGTAAGGCTGTAATAGGTAAAATCGCCGTTTGAAGTATTTAATATCTTTTTAATTTGATAAGGATTTTTAGTCATGTTAGTAGTTTTAACAGGATTAATAAAAATATTTTTTTGATGTTTTTTCCAAAAGAGATGAGTCACTTTTGAAAAAGAAACTGTATTCTATTATAAAGTTAGAATTTTTTTGGAATAAAATCCAGTTTTTATAATAAAAAGATAAAATTATCTTATAATTAATTCTTTACCTTTGACATTCTAAAATTAATTTACCCAATTATGATTTTTATAGAAAATGAAGGGCATACCAACCCAAGGCTAAATCTGGCTTTGGAGGAATATGCACTTCGCAATTTCACTTCGCAATCTGATTATTTATTGTTCTATATTAACGAACCTTCCATAATTATAGGAAGAAATCAAAATACACTCGAAGAAATAAATCATGATTATATAGAAAAAAATAATATCCACGTAGTGCGAAGAATCTCAGGCGGTGGTGCCGTATATCATGATTACGGAAATCTCAATTTCAGTTTTATCACCAATCATGACAGCACAAGTTTGAACAACTTTAAAAAATTTACGGAACCTGTTATTAGTGCACTTTCAAAAATAGGAGTGGAAGCCGAGTTAAAAGGAAGAAACGACATTCTCGTGAATGATAAAAAAATATCCGGAACCGCTCAATTTTCAACAGGAAAGCGAATGATAAGCCATGGCACCTTATTATTTGACACCAATCTTGAAGAAGTTGCGAACGCGCTTCAGGTAAAAATGAGCAAGATTGTATCTAAAGGACACAAATCTGTGCGCAGCCGTGTGGCCAATATTAGTGAATTTATTGAGAGACCATTAAAGATAGAAGAATTTAGAGCACTTTTGTTAAGTAGTTTGTATAAAGAAAGAGAAACTTTTGAAACCTACCATTTAACACCTGATGAGTGGAAAGCCGTTTATTCCTTGAAAGAAGAAAAGTATGATTCCTGGGACTGGAATTATGGCCGTTCCCCAAAATTCAACATCCAACGTACCAAGCGTTTCCCCGTGGGAGAAATTGACGTGAGAATGCTTGTGGAGAAAGGATATCTTACTGAACTTAAAATCTTCGGGGATTTCTTCGGCAAAGAACCTTTAGAAAATATAGAAAAGCTTTTGGTCGGTGTGAAGTATGACAAAGAGACTATTTCAAATAAACTAAACGGAATTAAAATTGAGGAATATTTTGGTGACATTTCTAAATCGGAATTTATTGCGCTATTATATGGCACTGATGAATCGGACAACTAAAAAGATACTTTAAAAGGTAAAAATACCAATTCTTACTTCTTTATTTCGTCATCTATTAAATCATTTTTATGAAGTTAAAAAATGATTTATATCCAATGAATGTTTAATAGGTATTGATTATAAAATTAGGGATTAAGTTCAAATTGATACTTTGGAAAATGAACCAATCTAATGGCATTTAGGATAACAATAAGCACACTCAGTTCATGAATAAGCATTCCGGAAGCAAAAAAAACTTTTCCGGTTAATACGCCTGTCAATAAAAGAAAAACAATTCCTACGGCAAAGAACATATTTTGTTTCATATTTCGCACAGTAGCTTTAGAAAGCTTAAAAGCATAAACCAATTTATTCAAGTCATCCGACAATAAAATAACATCTGCGGTTTCCATTGCGATATCGGTACCTGCACCACCCATCGCAATACCAACATTGGCTGTAGCAATTGCAGGAGCATCATTAATGCCGTCACCTATCATGGCCAATATTTTTCCTTTTTGTTTACACGCTTTTACATGTTCAACCTTATCTTCAGGAAGTAAGTTGGCAAAGATTTTCTCAATTCCAAGTTGTTTTGCCACTTTATTGGCAGTATGTTCGTTATCTCCGGTTAACATCACCAAATTCCGAATTCCACTTTGTTTGAGTTTATAGATGACTTCCGCTGCTTCTTCCCTAATTTTGTCAGCAATTGAAATGATGCCCAGCAGGCGCTTATTATCGCTTACATAAACTGCAGTATTGCCTTTTATTTCCTGCTCAAGAGCATCATTTTCCATGGCTTCAGTAAAGGGTATATGGTTATTAATGAGTACTTTTTTGTTTCCTGTCAGCAATTCTTTTTTATTGACAGTCGCTTTAATTCCCTGTCCTTTAATTATCTGCACATTATTTGGTTTATGCACAAGTTTCAGTACCCTAATTTCTGCTTCTTTTACAATAGTGCGCCCTAAATGGTGTTCAGAAGCGACCTCAACTTCTGCGGCCATTAAGAGGAGTTCATCTTCTTCTATGCCATAGGTGTTAATGGCTGTTACTGTTGGCTTTCCTTGGGTTAAAGTTCCTGTTTTATCAAATACTATTCCATCAACTTTAGCCAGTTTTTCCATTTTGTCGCCGCCTTTTATAAGAATTCCATGCTTAGCTCCGTTTCCGATACCGGCAACTATAGACACAGGCGCAGAAATAACCAACGCACCGGGACAAGCAATAACAAGAAAAGTTAGGGTGATGTGAATATCCCAAGTAAACAGTAAAACAACAGCTGAAAGAACCAAAATTCCCGGAGTATAGAAATTGGCGAACCGTTCCAGAAATTTCTGGGTTTTTGCTTTAGATTCCTGCGCTTCTTCTACCATATCAATAATTTTGGCAAAAGTGGTGTCGTTCCCAACTTTTTCCGCCACCACTTCAAGATAACCGTTGTCGAGTATTGTACTGCTATATACTTTAGTGTCTTTTTCCTTTTTTACTGGCACAGATTCGCCAGTAATTGTTGCTTCATTAATCAAAGCAGTTCCAGAAAAAACCCGACCGTCGATTGCCACTTTTTCACCAGACTGAATAAAAACGTGGTCACCTTTTTTTACTTCTTCCGCAGGAATAGTTACCAGTTTGCCATCCCGCTCCACAGTTGCTTCTATTGGAATCATTTTAACGAGGGATTTTAAGGAGGAACGTGTTTTTTCTAATGTTCTTGCCTCCAGAAAAGCACCAAATAAAAACAGAAAGGTAACTGCTGCCGACTCAACATATTCACCAATAATTATTGCACCAATAACTGCAATTGACACTAAAAGTTCAATGCTGAAAGCTTTCATACGGATAGCCTGAAGTGCCTTTTTTACAATTGGAAATCCTGCAATAACGGAGGCAGCAATTAAAAGAATATTTATCAAAAGGCTATTCAACTTTAGAAGATATGATATAAAGGCAGCAATGAGTAAAAAGCCGGAAGCAATTATTAATATATTTTTCTGATTTATTTTCATCTGTTTGTCTTTTTAATTTGTTGTTTGCTTTATAAAAAGTCTTTTGCTCAATGTCTAATAGCCGAACTACATACGGAAAAATCCCTCATTGAGGGATTTTTCCGTATTCAATATAAAGTAAATATTTACGTACTTTTTACCACATATCCCAACTTTTCAATTAAATCGGTAATATGTTCTCCTGAAATTTTATCTTCATTATAGGTTACTTTTACTTTACTTGCATTAAAAAGCACTTTGGCTTTTTCCATACCTTCCTCTTTTGACAACACACTTTCAATTTTTGTAATGCAACTTGGACAGGTGAGTTCTTCTAATTGAATTTTTTCTGTTTTCATTTTTTCTTTATATTATAACACCAATTGCTTGGTGTTTTTTGATTATTCCTTATGTGAATTTTGACCAGAATGGGCATCAGCGCTATGTGAAAGTATATCGTCAATGGCTTCTATAGTATGCGTATAATCTACATAGGCTTTTACATAAGCTCTGCCTTGTGCTGTTGAATTGTTTTTCACTTTACTTAGTTCCAAAACTTTTTCATATTTTTCGCGAACTACTTTTTCTATATGTTTGTTCAATTTTATCAAAAAACCATCTACGTTGCCAACTTTTATGGCATTATCAGTCATTTGAATAATTTGTTTTGTGGTTCCTGCGGGTTTCAATCCTGTATATGGTGCACCTTCTAATTCTCTGTGAAGGCGCACTAAAGTTTCAAAAAAATGTTTTTCCACTATGGCATAAACCTCTTTATCTCCACTTTTAAGTTGAAAGGTTTTATAAAATAAAGCGGTAATTTCTTTTTCTTGGCTTTCATTCAACCATTTAAACACCAAATCAACATTGTTTGTTTCAAGGGCTTTCACGGCATCTTTAATAACCGGTCCGTCATAAGAATCACAATGTGCAAATGTTGCTTGTGATGAGAACATTAAAACTGTAAATAAAAATATTGGCAATACACCAAATTTTATTTTTTTTACATGTCCTGTTTTACGGTTTGTTTTTTCTGCATGTTCTTTAATTTTTGTTTCCATGATTTTACTTTTTTAAATTATGATGATTAAATTCTTGGACAAAAGTAGAACAGAAAACTGCGTCAATCGCTTTAACCTATAAACTAGGACTTGTTTAATACCAAAAGTAGGTGCTAACTTATAATTAGGGACACTGTGTATTTATATGAAATGAGCATAACGGAAACACGATACAAACACCAATGAAGATATGCGACCCGAGCGATAGCGAACAGGCGAAGCAATTACATATGACCAATAA
>JAENXD010000227.1 GCA_016649745.1 Flavobacteriaceae bacterium
AACGAGCATAACAGATTTTGATACACGAAGGAATGATTAATGGCGAACCTACCTGTCCAGCAGGCAGGCAGCAGCTGTTACCGCTAAAAAATAAAATTTAAACAGATGAAACAAGTAGCATAAAAAGTTCCTTATTAGAGGAAATGATTGATGGCTTGTTAGTTGTGACCAATAAATAAAAATAAAAAGATACAAATGAAATTATCAAAATTTAAGTTCGAATTACCAGAAGATTTATTGGCAGAATATCCGGCAGAAAATAGGGATGAGTCTAGATTAATGATTTTGGATAGAAAAAAACATACCATTGAACACCATACTTTTAAAGAAGTAATTAATTATTTTGATGAAGGAGATTTAATGATATTAAACAATACCAAAGTTTTTCCCGCTCGTATGTACGGAGAGAAAGAAAAAACTGGGGCGCGAATTGAAGTTTTTTTATTGAGAGAATTGAACGCAGAAAGCAGGTTGTGGGACGTGTTGGTTGATCCAGCGCGTAAAATTAGAATTGGAAATAAATTATTTTTTGGCGATGATGAAAGTTTGGTTGCCGAGGTTATTGACAATACTACTTCAAGAGGAAGAACATTGCGCTTTTTATATGATGGAACCTATGAAGAATTCAGAAAAAAATTGGAAGAATTAGGGGAAACACCATTGCCAAAATATATTAAAAGAGCTGTTGAAAAGGAAGATGAAGAGCGTTACCAAACAATTTATGCAAAACATGAAGGCGCAATTGCTGCTCCAACTGCGGGATTGCATTTTTCCAAACACTTGTTGAAGCGTTTGGAAATTAAAGGAATTGACTTTGCCGAAATCACATTGCATGTGGGCTTGGGAACTTTTAATCCTGTGGAAGTTGAGGATTTATCTAAACATAAAATGGATTCTGAAAGGTTAATTATTATGCAGGAGGCTGTAGATGTTGTGAACAGCGCTATTGACCAAAAACGAAGAATATGCGCTGTGGGCACAACGGTAATGCGTGGTATTGAAAGTGCAGTTTCATCTAACAGTCACTTAAATTCGTATAACGGATGGACCAATAAATTTATTTTTCCTCCTTACGATTTTAGCATTGCCAATTGCATGATTACCAATTTTCATACGCCAAAATCTACCTTAATGATGATGGCTGCCGCTTTTGCGGATTACGACTTTTTAATGGAAGCCTATGAAGAAGCCGTTAAAGAAAAATATAAATTTTATTCGTACGGCGATGCGATGTTAATTATATAATTAAAAAACTATTTTTTAATAATTAAGAGGCTGTTTAAAAAGTGAAATTTTCGTCAACCTGAACTTGTTTCAGGTTCTCATAATAATTGAGAATCAGCGTGATGAGATTCTGAAACAAGTTCAGAATGACGGTTTTCAAAACTTTTTTAGACAGCCTATTTTTTATAAACGCTGTTCAAAATGATTAAAAAAAAGGACATACGTGCTTTAACCAAAACCCAATTACGCGAATTTTTTGTGGAGAAAGGGGACAAGGAATTTAGGGGAAATCAGGTTTATGAATGGCTGTGGGTTAAAAGCGCCCATTCTTTTGAAGACATGACCAATATTTCGAAGGAAACACGTCAAATGCTTGAAGAAAATTTTGTGATCAACCATATTGAAGTTGATACGATGCAGCGCAGTTCAGACGGAACGGTGAAAAATGCAGTTCGGCTGCACGACGGTTTAATTGTGGAATCGGTTTTAATCCCGACAGAATCAAGAACTACAGCTTGCGTATCAAGTCAGGTTGGGTGCAGTTTAGACTGCAGTTTTTGTGCTACCGCACAATTAAAAAAGATGCGAAATTTAAATCCCGATGAAATTTACGATCAGGTGGCGGCGATTAACAAAGAGAGCTTATTGTACTACAATCACAAATTGTCAAATATTGTTTTTATGGGTATGGGTGAACCATTAATGAATTATAACAATGTTTTAAAGGCTATTGATAAAATTACTGCCGCGGAAGGATTGGGAATTTCGTCTAAACGCATTACAGTCTCTACTTCTGGAATTCCAAAAATGATCAAAAAATTGGCAGATGATGAAGTTAAATTTAATTTAGCAGTTTCTTTGCATTCAGCAATTGATGAAGTTCGAAATCAAATAATGCCTTTTACCAAAGATTTTCCTTTGCAGGATTTGAAAGAAGCCTTGGAATATTGGTATGCGAAAACAAACAACAGGGTTTCTTATGAATATGTTGTTTGGAATGGAATTAACGACACCAAAGAAGCGATAATGGCCTTAGTTAAATTCTGTAAATACGTGCCTTGTAAAGTAAATTTAATTGAGTATAACCCAATAGGCGACCCAAATTTTCAACAGGCAAAGCCACAGGTTATTTCCGATTATATCAGCATTCTTGAAATGAACGACATTATTGTAAATGTTCGAAGAAGCAGGGGGAAAGATATTGATGCTGCCTGCGGGCAGTTGGCAAATAAAAAAAGCTAGTGTTATGCTAGCTTTTTTTATACCCTTTTTTAAGAGTGTTGCTTTATGTAAGATTAAACTTATTAGTTTCTTTTCAGTTTTTTCTTAACTTCAATTTCATGGTAAGCTTCTATTAAATCACCCATCTCAATTTCATTAAAGTTTTTAATTTGAATTCCGCAATCGTAACCTTTTGCTACTTCTTTAGCATCATCTTTAAAACGTTTTAATGAAGATAATTCACCTGAATGCACCACTACGCCGTCTCTAATAATTCTAATTTTAGAATTTCTGAAAATTTTACCGCTAACTACCATACATCCGGCAATAGTTCCAATTTTAGAAATTTTGTAAACTTCCCTAACCTCAGCATTACCTGTCACTTCCTCTTTCATTTCAGGAGATAACATGCCTTCCATAGCATCGCTTAAATCGTTGATAGCATCGTAAATAATAGAATATGCTCTGATGTCAATTTCTTCATTATCGGCTAAAGTTCGAGCATTTCCTGATGGTCTTACGTTAAATCCGATAATAATGGCATCAGATGCAGAAGCCAGCAATACGTCTGATTCTGTAATGGCCCCAACACCTTTATGAATGATATTTACCTGAATTTCTGCAGTTGAAAGTTTTTGCAATGAATCTGCTAATGCTTCCACAGAACCATCCACATCACCTTTTAAGATAATGTTTAATTCTTTAAAGTCGCCCAAGGCAATTCTTCTTCCAATTTCATCAAGCGTAATATGTCGTTGTGTTCTAACAGATTGTTCACGTTGTAATTGTGACCGTTTAGAAGCAATTTGTTTTGCCTCTTTTTCATCTTCAAAAATGTAAAATTTATCTCCTGCTTGTGGTGCTCCGTCTAAGCCTAGTACAGAAACCGGTGTTGAAGGTCCTGCTGTTTTCATGTTATTTCCACGTTCATCAAACATAGCTTTAATTTTACCGCTATGTTTTCCGGCAAGCATATAGTCGCCAATTTTTAATGTTCCGTCTTGAACAAGAATTGTGGAAACATAGCCGCGACCTTTATCTAACAAAGCTTCAACAACAGTACCAACGGCTCTTTTATTCGGATTTGCTTTTAAATCTAACATTTCAGCTTCAAGCAATACTTTTTCAAGCAAATCCTCAACATTCTGTCCTGTTTTGGCTGATATTTCCTGAGACTGTATTTTTCCTCCCCAATCTTCAACCAATAAATTCATTTGGGAAAGTTGTTCTTTAATTTTTTCAGGATTTGAGTTTGGTTTGTCAATTTTATTGATGGCAAAAACCATTGGCACACCAGCCGCTTGTGCGTGGCTAATGGCTTCTTTGGTTTGTGGCATCACATCATCATCAGCTGCAATAACAATAATCACCAAATCCGTTACTTGAGCACCACGGGCACGCATCGCTGTAAAGGCCTCGTGACCTGGAGTATCCAAGAATGCTATTTTTTGACCGTTTTTTAAATTTACGCCATAAGCGCCTATGTGTTGTGTAATTCCTCCAGATTCACCGGCAATTACATCTTCTTCACGGATATAATCCAATAAGGAAGTTTTACCATGATCCACGTGTCCCATAACGGTAACAATTGGCGCTCTTGGTTTTAATCCTTCAATGTCATCTTCCTGTTCATGAATAGCTTCCTCAACTTCTGCACCTACGAAGTCTAATGTATAGTCAAACTCTTCTGCAACAATACTAAGTGTTTCTGCATCTAATCGTTGGTTCATGGTTACCATCAATCCTAAAGACATACATGTTGAAATAACATTGGTAACAGGAATATCCATCATGGTTGCAATTTCACTCACTGTCACAAATTCTGATACTTTTAGTATTTTACTTTCAGCTTCCTGTTGTTCAAAGTCCTTTTCAGTTTGTATTCGGAACGTATCTCTTTTATCTCTTCTATGTTTTGCCCCTTTTCCTTTTTTAGATTTACCTTGAAGTTTTTCTAAAGTTTCCCTAATTTGTTTTTGAACGTCAGCTTCAGAAGGTTCTTCTTTTA
>JAENXD010000254.1 GCA_016649745.1 Flavobacteriaceae bacterium
TTCATCAATTTTGCTGCTTTTTGTGTATTTCCAATAATCATCGTAAATACCAAATTTTTGGTAAATATTTCCTCCCAATACATTACCTGAATGGCAAGCAATACATCCTTTGTCTATAAATAATTGTAGGCCTTCTTTTTCTATAGTTGATAGCGCCTTTAAGTCGCCAGCCGTAAATTCATCAAATTTTGAAGGCGTTATCAACGTCCGTTCAAAGGCACCTATTGCATTTTTAATATTTGTAAATGAAATTGGCTTTGTTTCATTTGGAAATGCAGCAGCAAATAAATTTTTATATTCAGCTATTTTAGATAACCTTTCTATAACTACCTTTTCACTTGGCATCGCCATTTCTATTGGATTCATCATTGGGCCGCCTGCTTGTGCTTCAACGTCTGGCTCTCTACCGTCCCAAAATTGAGATGTATGTAATGCCGCATTTAAAACAGTTGGGGAGTTTCTTGTGCCAAAATCACCATCATTTCCAGGAGAAGTGCTCAAATTATCTACCCCATAAGTAGCTAAATTATGACAGGTGTTGCAACTTTGTGTATTGTCTTTTGATAATTTGTTCTCGAAATATAATTTTTGACCAAGCAGCACCTTTTCATCAGATAAAATATTTTTATTATTTTCCGCAACAGTTGGTAATGTTCCAAAAATTGATAACGCCGTTTTTTGGAGAGCAGTGTAATCAGAATTTATAGGTTGTTTTTCCTCTTGCTTTTTATTGTTACAACTTAATAAACTAAAGATTAACAATCCTAGAATTAGTAATTTTTTCATGATTTTTTCTTTAAATTTTTTACCTTTAAGGTAGTTCTAAAAATGTAATTATATTGCAACTTAAGTCACGTTTGAATTATAATTTTTAAAATTAAATTATCCACAATCGCCGATTATTAAATTGATTTTAAATATTTTTACGTTTTAAAACCAAAACCTTTGGATAATTTTATTGATGTTATTTTACCGATTCCTTTGCAAAAGTTATTTACCTATAAAATAACCGAAGCGGAAGCAACTTTTTTAAAAAAAGGGATGCGTGTTGCTGTGGAATTTGGGAAATCAAAAATTTACACAGCCTTAGTTTATAAAATTCATCAAGCACCACCAATTGGTTATGTAGCAAAGGAAATTTATCAGATTTTAGATGAAATTCCTGTCGTAAACAAAATTCAAATTAACCATTGGGAATGGATTTCCAGTTATTATATGTGTTCTTTAGGCGAAGTTTACAGGGCTGCATTGCCTTCTGCTTTTTTGTTAGAAAGCGAAACGGAAGTTCAATTGGTTAAAGATTTTACAAATGAAGAAGAACTTTCCAATGAAGAATTTTTAATTTTTGAAGCCTTACAACATCAATCCCAACTTTCTATTCAGCAAATTGTTGAGATAATTGGAAAAAAAACTGTTTTTCCAATCATAAAAACCTTAATTGATAAAAATGCTATTGTAGTTAAAGAGCAAATTTATGAGCAATACAAACCGAAATTAGAAAAATATGTTCGTTTAACAGAAGCGTGGAACGCACCCGAAAAATTATCAGAATTGATAGATTCCCTAAGTCGGGCAAAAAAACAACGTGCCATTATTTTAACCTATTTTCAATTACAGTCTGCAAAAAACCCTATAAAAATTACGCAGCTTCAGGAGGATTCAAACAGTTCTTCAGCAGTGATAAAATCATTGATTGATAAAGGAATTTTTGAAATTTATTTTATTCAAACGGATCGAATTAATTTCGATGGAAAATCGGGTAAGATAAAAGAACTGACTTCCCATCAGGAAGAAGCATATATTGCCATAAAAGAAAACTTCAAAACCAAACAAACCGTACTCTTAAAAGGAATCACAAGCAGTGGTAAAACAGAGATTTATGTTAAATTAATTAAAGAAATTGTTGAAGAAGGAAAACAAGTGCTTTATTTGCTTCCCGAAATTGCGCTAACGACGCAATTAATCGAAAGACTGCAACTTTATTTTGGAGAATATTTGTCGGTTTTTCATTCAAAATACTCCATGAATGAACGTGTTGAAGTATGGAATAATGTATTGGAAAATAAACAAAAAGCGCAATTAATTTTGGGCGCCCGTTCTTCCATGTTTTTGCCTTTTTCTAATTTAGGGTTAATCATAGTTGATGAAGAACACGAGCCGTCTTTTAAACAGTATGATCCGGCTCCAAGATATCATGCACGTGATTCCGCAATCGTTTTGGCAAATCTACACAATGCTCAAGTAATATTAGGTTCTGCAACGCCAAGCATTGAAACATTTTACAACGCGCAACAAGGCAAATACGGATTGGTTGAACTAAATAGAAGATTTGGCAATGTTTTATTGCCTGAAATTGAATTGGTTGACGTAAAAGAAAAGTATCGAAAAAAACAAATGACCGGTCATTTTTCCGACCGTTTACTTGAAATGATTACGGAAGCATTAGACAATAAAGAGCAAGTTATTTTATTTCAGAATAGAAGAGGTTTTGCACCAGTTGTGGAATGTGAAACTTGTGGGGTTTCGCCGCAATGTCCTAATTGCGATGTGAGCTTAACTTACCATAATTACAGAAAAGAATTGCGGTGCCATTATTGTGGGCATCGGCAGGCAATGCCTCATAATTGTGGCGCTTGCGGAAGCGAAAAATTAAATACCAAGGGTTTTGGAACCGAGCAAATTGAGATAGAATTGCTGGAATTGTTTCCAAATGCAAAAGTGGGAAGAATGGATTTAGACACCACACGTGGAAAGTACAGCTATCAAAAAATATTAGGGCAATTTCAATCGCAGGAAATAGACATATTGGTGGGTACGCAAATGCTCTCAAAAGGATTGGATTTTGCAAACGTGTCATTGGTGGGAATTATGAATGCCGACAATATGCTGAATTTTCCCGATTTTAGAGCTCATGAAAGAAGCTATCAACTGATGGTGCAGGTTTCGGGCAGGGCAGGACGCGCCAGTAAAAGAGGTAAGGTTGCAGTACAAACCTATAACCCGAACCATCAAATATTACAGCAAGTTTCAACCACTGCTTTTGAAGAAATGTATAAAGAACAATTGGAGGAACGCTGGCAATACCATTATCCGCCATTTTATCGAATAATTAAAATCACCTTGCGTCACAAGGATTTTAATAGGGTAGAAGAAGGTGCTATTTGGTTGGGAAAATCGTTAGTTTCAATTTTTAAACACGATATTTTAGGACCATCAACTCCGGGAATTTCAAAAATTAGAAATTATTATATCAGAACTTTAATCGTTAAAATTCCACAAAAACAATCATTGGCAGTAAGTAAAAACCAAATCCAGCGGGTTAAAAACGCGTTTCAGGCCATAAATCAATTTCGCTCTATCAAATTCAATATAGATGTAGATAATTATTAGTGAACTGGTTTAAACTTTTTTCAATTGGCTACAAAATGTTATTTTTCACTCACTTTTTGTCTTTTTTGAACTCCGTAGCGATGCTATGCAGTTAAACAAAGCCTTCAA
>JAENXD010000048.1 GCA_016649745.1 Flavobacteriaceae bacterium
CTAAGGAAATCGCAATGGACGCAATGTGTTGTAAATCAACTATAATTAATATTGCGACCTTTGCTTTTTCTTTGCGACCCTTGCGGTAAAAAAAATAACAGTCTAATAATCAATTAGTTTTAAAATATTAATATACTGATTAGTTACAACTTTATTTAGTATTTCTTGGCAATGCCTCTTCCGGGAACGGAAAAATAATAGTTGAATTCTTTTCAGCAGCAATATTTGCTAAGGTTTGATACAATCTTAATTTAATTGCCGATGGCGATTGATCTATCAATTTCCCTGCCTCTAACAACTTACCGGCTGCTTGTTCTTCCGCCAGTGCCAAGATAATTCTGGCTCTTCTGGATCGTTCTGCTTCCGCCTGATTGGCCATCATTCGCCTCATATTTTCAGGTAATTGAATGTCTTTAATTTTAACATCAATAATCACAATACCCCATTCTTTGGTTTCCTGTTCAACAATCCCTTTAATATTCTTTCCCATTTCTTCTCTTTTAGACAAAATGGTGTCCAGTTCCACTTTTCCGCAAACATCTCTCAAAGCGGCTTGCGACAATTGTGTAATGGCGAATTTGTATTCTTCAACCTCTAAAACAGCCTTTTCCGGGTCATCAATTTTGAAAAACACAACACCATCAATACTGCAAGGCACGTTGTCTGCCGTCATAACTTCCTGAGAATCTATATTAAAGGTAATAACACGAATATCAACAATTTGAATTGTTTCAATAATTGGAATAATCCATCTGAATCCAGGCTCCAAAATTTCAACATATTTCCCAAATCTAAATTTTAAAGCTCTTTTATATTCAAAAATAATTCGTATTCCGCTAAATAAAAACAATACAATAATAATTGTGAAAAATACTGATGGGTACATACTTTATGATTTAAAAGTTAATAAATTGAGGTTTTAAATACGTATTATAAACTGTCTAAAGGCTGAAATTTATAGAGGGATATCAATTATTTAGACTAAAAAATTATAGCAATAAAAAAGAATTTTATTATGCTATTAAAGAGCCTTTTAAAATTACGAAATTTTATGGGAATAGCAATAGAAAAAATTAGCTAATAAAAGGTCATTAAATTTTTACTGAATGATTTTTATGGACGCTTCGGCACAACGCTCCCCGTCCATTGCGGCAGAAACAATTCCGCCGGCATAGCCTCCACCCTCTCCGCAAGGGAAAAGTCCGGCAATTTCAGGATGCTCCAAGTTTTCTTTTCGAGGAATATTCACAGGTGAAGAAGTTCGTGATTCCACACCCACCACATTTGCTTCTTCGGTATAAAACCCTTTCATTTTTTGTCCGAATTCAATAAAACCTTTTCTCAATCGGCCTCCAATTATTTTTGGCAATAAAGAGTGTAAAGGCGCCGATTTTAACCCCGGTTGATAAGAAGTTTCATTCAAACTGTTCGACAAACGACCTTTCACAAAATCTGTAAGTCTTTGTGCTGGGGCTGCCTGACTTTTTCCACCAGCCAAAAAAGCCAGTTTTTCTAAATCTTTTTGAAATTCCAATCCTTTCAAAACACCAAATTGCTCGTATTTATGCAAATCCTTTTCTACATTTATTTCCACTACAATTCCTGAATTTGCAAACTTGCTATTTCGTTTTGAAGGCGACATTCCGTTTACCACAACTTCTCCCGGAGCAGTTGCGGCAGGGACAATGAATCCGCCTGGGCACATGCAAAATGAATACACACCTCTGTCATTTATCTGATGAACCAAACTATAAGCAGCTGGAGGCAACAATTCATTGCGTTCATCTTCACAATGATATTGAATTGAATCAATAATTTGCTGAGGATGTTCAACCCGAACACCCATGGCAAAAGATTTAGCTTTTAAGAAAATATTTTTTCTGTGCAGCAAATAATAAATGTCGCGAGCCGAATGTCCGGTTGCTAAAATCAGTGCTTCAACAGGCATTTCAGTATCATTTTGTAATTTAATGGCTTTCAATTTATGATCTTTTATAACAAAATCCACTACCCTGCTTTCAAAGTGAATTTCCCCTCCGTATTTTAAGACTGTTTCTCTAATATTTTCGACAATTTTAGGTAATTTATTGGTTCCAATATGCGGATGAGAATCAATAAGAATTTGCTCAGAGGCACCGTGAAATACAAAGTTTTCAAAAATCCGTCGCACATCTCCGCGTTTTAAGCTCCGTGTGTACAATTTTCCATCGGAATAAGTTCCTGCTCCGCCTTCACCAAAACAGTAATTCGAATCTTCATCCACAAGATGAAACTGATTGATAGCGCGTAAATCTCGCCTTCTTTCCTGAACTTTTTTTCCTCTTTCCAACACCACAGGTTTATAACCCAATTCTATGCAACGCAATGCGGCAAACATACCTGCAGGTCCGAAACCGATAATATGTATTTTTTTAGCAGAAGAAACATCTTTGTATTCAAATGAATATTCAGAAGATTCAGGCAGTTGCTCGCGAATATATACCGCAATTTTATAATTAAAAAATATATCAGACTTTCGGGCATCAATAGATTTTCTTAACACTTTTACTGCATTGATATCTTTTTGGTCAATACCTAACAAGCGTGCCGACTTTTTCTCTAAAATACCTTCAATCTTCTCTTCTTGAAGAGGAATCCGAAGTTGTATGTTTTTAATCATAAATGCAAAAATACTTAAATTTCAAAGAAAAATCTACAGTCTTTTAGGTATAATACTGTTGGTTTTACTCGCTTGGAGGTGTTTTCTGAATGTTTTTAGAATTAATTTCCTCATAATTATTTCCTAAAACGAGGGGTAATCATCTTTTCCTTAACCAATAATATTTACACACGATTTCAATCCCATGCTTCCTAAATGTATTACAGGATTTTGATTTTGTCATTTTCAATCAAATCGATTTTAATTACTTATGTACCACTTTTTAATGCTAAAAAAACTATTTTTTACACATCTTTAACATAACTTTACGCATAAATCAGTATAATTGCATATGCTAAATAAAATATTATATACCGCTTTATTTTTACTTTCAATTCAAGGGTTTTCCCAAGAAAATAAAAATAATGACACCTTAAAAAAAAGTTCGATCTTAGTGACACTAAGAGGACAAGTAATCAGTAATTCCGATAAATCACCATTAATAGGGGCAACTTTATTTAATTTAAACTCTGTAATAGGAGCAGTTTCTGATGACAGTGGTATGTTCCAACTCGCAACCACCGTAAATGACACTATTTATGTTTCTTACTTAGGTTTTCAATCCATAAAGCTAAAAATCACCAATGATTTACTAAAAGGAAATGAGTTGGTTATTGAATTGTATGAAAGAACTGAACAATTGGATGAAATTGTAGTTAATTCCTACAAACTTATTGGTGTTTTAGAAATTGATGCAAAAAATGTCCCCCAAGATAAATATTCCCGTATTCATATAAACGGTGTGCCTCAAACTTATGAGGTAGGATCGAGACAACGTAAAGAATTTAATTCACCTATTGATGCCCTTTTTAGACCCATTGATTATGTGTACAATAGGTTTGGTAGAAGTCCGAACCAGTTAAAAAAGTTAAAGAAATTGAAAGATGATGATAATCTTCGCAATATGCTGGAAGCCAAGTTTAACAGAGAATTATTGATGGAATATTTAGGGATGACCGGCGAAGAATTAAATGAATTGTTAAATGAATGTAATTACTCCGACTATTTTATAAAATCCGCCAGCGATTTACAGCTTATTGAAGCAGTTTTGCTTTGTTATGAAAACCATAAAGCCATTAAAAAAGGAAGCACCATAAAAGAGAAGTAATGATTAATAATTAAAAAGTAATAATTCTAAAATTTCAATTTTAATCAATACAAACTCCCTTTCCTTCGGAAAGGGCTGGGGATAGGAGTTAAAAGGCAAAAATAATAAACAACTATACGATTACACAGTTAAACAATTACACGCCTAAACAAATAAACAATTTTTTATTCCGCAATTAATTTATCCAATAATTTTCTGATTTTATTGCTGTTCCAATCAGCTGAACCTGTTTTAGCAATTAAAATATTCCCCTTTTTATCAATTAAGTACGACGCTGGAATGCTATTTGTTTGCGTAAAACTGTCCGGCAGAACACTCGCTGAATTGTAGGCAGGTAAATCATATCCGTTTTTATTAAAAAATCCCTCAACTTTTTCCCAATCTTCGTTGGTTACAAATACAAAAGCCACTTTATCTTTATAATCAGCATATAATTTTTGTATTATTGGCATTTCTGCTCGGCAAGGTGGACACCAAGTAGCCCAAAAATTCACAAAAATAACTTTATTTTCAAGTTCCTTAAAATTGATGCTTTCTGTGTTTAATCCTTTTAAATTCCAATCATAAGAACTTAATTTTTCACTTTTTTCAACATTTTTTATGGATGGCGCAAAGGCAATTTGGCGCATAAACCACTCTCGTGAAGGTGGATACAACAATACTGCTATAGCTATTACAAAAATAATATTTGAAATAGACTTTTTATTTAATTTAAAATTCATAAACCTCTATTTTTGGGATTAGTAGTTTTTTTTACAATTCCTTACAATTCAAAATAAAAAAACCTCTGAAATTCAAAGGTTTTTTTTATTTAAAAATTGTAACTAACCTATTATTTGGCTGTTACTTCTTTAATTTTCCTAATATTTCAGCTACTTTTTCACCAATTTTAGCTGGAGATTCCACAACGTAAATTCCATTTTCTCTTAAAATTGCCATTTTTGCTTGTGCCGTATCATCTTTACCTCCAACAATTGCGCCTGCATGTCCCATTGTTCTACCTTTTGGAGCAGTTTGCCCGGCGATAAAACCAACCACAGGTTTTTTATTTCCTGTTTCTTTTACCCAACGTGCGGCCTCAGCTTCTAATTGTCCCCCTATTTCGCCAATCATTACAATTAGTTCAGTTTCTGGATCATTCATTAACAATTCAACAGCTTCTTTTGTGGTTGTTCCAATAATTGGATCACCACCAATGCCAATGGCTGTAGTAATTCCGTATCCTTTTTTCACCACCTGATCGGCAGCTTCATAAGTTAATGTTCCAGATTTGGAAACAATACCTACATTTCCTTTTTTGAAAATAAAACCAGGCATAATGCCTACTTTTGCTTCGCCTGGTGTAATTACGCCCGGACAATTAGGTCCAACCAATCTGCAATCTTTATTATCAATATAAGCTTTTACTTTGACCATATCAGCAACAGGAATGCCTTCTGTAATACAAATAATTACTTTAATTCCTGCGGCGGCAGCTTCCATAATAGCGTCAGAGGCAAATGCCGGTGGCACAAAAATTATTGACGTATCTGCTTTTACTTTATCAACTGCATCTTGCACGGTATTAAAAACAGGTTTGTCTAAGTGAGAAGTTCCTCCTTTACCCGGAGTTACGCCACCAACAACATTTGTTCCATATTCTATCATTTGAGTTGCGTGAAAAGTACCTTCACTTCCAGTAAATCCTTGTACAATTATTTTTGAATCTTTATTGACTAAAACGCTCATTTAAGTTTATTTTTGAATTAAAGTATTATCGTATTACAAAAGTAATTTTTTCTAAGCTTAAGATGGTTGAAATTATTACTTTTTTTGATTTTTTATCATTTGTTTTATTTCGGCTATTTCCTTTAGTTTCTTTCTTGATTCCTCCACTGGTGTTCCAAAATAACTAATGCCTCCTTTTAGCGATTTGGTTACACCTGTTTGTCCTAAAACAACCGCGCCTTCGCCAATGGTAATTCCGCTATTTGTACCAACTTGCCCCCATAAAGTGACATTATTTTCAATAATAACGCAACCTGCAATGCCAGTTTGTGAAGCAATTAAACAATTTTCGCCTATAACAGTATCATGACCTACCTGAACCTGATTGTCTATTTTTGTGCCTTTTTTAATGGTTGTATTGGAAGAAACACCTCTGTCAATAGTACAAAGTGCACCAATATCAACATTATCTTCAATAATCACGCTACCACCCGAAACCAATTTATCGTAACCATCTGCACGTTTTTTATAATAAAACGCGTCTGCCCCTAAAACAGTTCCGGCATGGATGGTTACATTATTTCCCAAAATACAATTGTCGTAAATGGTCACATTGGGATGAATAAGGCAATTAGCACCAATTTTAACATTATTCCCTATAAATACATTTGGTTGAATAACAGTGTTTTTCCCTATTACTGCCGATTTGGAAATTGATGAATTAACAGCTTTAAACGGATTAAAATGTTTCGTAAGTTTATTAAAATCTGTGAACGGATCTTCTGAAATCAGCAATGCTTTTCCTTCAGGGCATTTCACTTTTTTATTTATCAAAATAACCGAGGCCTTTGAGTGCAATGCTTTATCATAATATTTTGGATGATCAACAAAAACAATATCGCCTTCTTCAACCACATGAATTTCATTAAAACCTGAAATTGAAAAATTGGCAGGACCTACAAAAGTTGCATTGATAATGTCCGCAATTTCTTTCAATTTATATTTTCTTGGGAGTTTCATCTGTTTAAATTTTATTTTTTAGCGGTAACAGGTGCTGCCTGCCTGCCGCAGGCAGGTTCGCCATTAATCATTCCTTTGTGTGTCGAAATTTGTAAAGCTCGTTTCATAATAATTATTCTTTAACGCGTTCTAAATAAGCTCCTTTTGCAGTATCTATCTTAATTTTATCACCTTCATTAATAAACAAAGGAACATTAATAGTTGCACCTGTTTCAACAGTTGCCGGTTTAGTTGCGTTTGTAGCAGTATTTCCTTTTACCCCGGGCTCTGTATGCGTAATTTCCAAAATCACACTTGCAGGCATATCGACAGAAAGCGGCAAGTTATCTTCCGTATTGATAATAATAGTTACAATTTCACCTTCTTTTAAAAGATCTGGTGCGTCCAATGCGTTTTTACTCAAAGTGATTTGATTATAATCTTGTGTATTCATAAAATGAAATGAATCCCCTTCTGGATATAAATATTGAAATTTTTGAGTTTCAACTCTTATATCTTCTATTTTTCTTCCTGCAGGAAATGTATTATCCAAGACTTTACCTGAAGACAAACTTTTCATTTTTGTTCTCACAAAAGCAGGGCCTTTACCTGGTTTTACGTGTAAAAATTCAATTACTTTGAAAATATCATTATTATATCTCAAACACAATCCGTTTCTAATATCTGATGTTGTTGCCATTTTTTATAGTTTTAAGTTTTAAGCTCTAAATTATAAGTCTCAGCTTTGTTAATAAGGCTTTATACTTAGTACTTTATGTTATTAATTATTAACTTCCTGTATAACCTTTCATAATTCCCCTTTGAGAATTTTTAATGAAAAGAATTATTTGGTCTCTTTCTTTAGTTGCTTCCATTTCGGCCTCAATTTTTTCCAAAGCCTGCGTAGTATTGTAATTTTTTTGATATAAGATTCTATATATGTCTTGAATTTCTCTAATTTTTTCTGTATCAAACCCTCTTCTTCTCAATCCAATCGAATTAATACCTATATAAGACAATGGTTCTTTACCGGCTTTAGAAAAAGGAGGAACATCTTTTCTCACCAAAGAACCTCCTGAAACCATCGAATGTTCTCCAATATGAATAAATTGATGTACAGCCACCAAGCCACTAAGAATTGCGTAATCACCTATAGTGACATGTCCCGCAATAATAGATCCATTTGCTAAAATACAATTATTACCAATAATGCAATCATGTGCCACATGGGTGGTTGCCATAATTAAACAATTGTCACCTATTTTTGTATAGCCAAGTGCCTTTGTGCCTCTGTTTACCGTAACACATTCTCTAATTGTGGTATTATTTCCAATAATTGCCAACGAATCCTCTCCATCGAATTTTAAATCTTGAGGAATTGCGGAAATAACTGCTCCGGGGAAAATCCTGCAATCTTTTCCAATTCTGGCTCCTTCCATAATGGTTACATTTGAACCAATCCAAGTTCCTGAGCCAATTATGACATTGTTATGAATTGTGGTGAAAGGTTCAACAACTACGTTTGTTGCAATTTTTGCCTGTGGGTGTATATATGCCAAAGGTTGATTCATTATTCTGTAGGTTTTCTGGCAATTTGCGCCATTAATACTGCCTCTACTACCAATTTATCATTTGCATAGCCATAAGCCTGCATATGACAGATTCCTCTTCTTATTGGTGAAATCAATTCAGCACTAAAAATTAAAGTATCTCCTGGTAAAACTTTTTGTTTAAACTTAACATTATCCATTTTCATAAAATAAGTCAAGTAATTTTCCGGATCTGGAACAGTGCTTAATACCAATACGCCGCCACATTGTGCCATGGCTTCAACTTGTAAAACACCTGGCATTACAGGTGCTCCTGGAAAATGACCAACAAAAAAAGCTTCATTCATGGTCACGTTTTTCATTCCCACCACATGCCTGTCCGATAATTCTAAAATCCGGTCTATCAACAAAAAAGGAGGTCTGTGAGGCAGAATACTCATAATTTTATGAATATCCATTAACGGAGGCAGATTTAAATCGAATTTTGGAACACAATTTCGTTTTTCAAGCTTAATAATTTTTTGAAGTTTTTTTGCGAAAACAGTATTTACTAAGTGTCCCGGTTTATTTGCAATAATTTTCCCTCTGATTCTTGTGCCAACTAAAGCCAAGTCTCCAATAACATCTAACAATTTATGACGTGCCGCTTCATTTGCCCAACGTAATGTAAGGTTGTCTAAGATGCCATTTGGTTTAACAGTAAGTGTTTCTTTATTGAAGGCTTTTTTTAATTTAGACATTGTTTCCTCAGATATTTCTTTATCCACATAAACAATGGCATTGTTTAAATCGCCGCCTTTAATTAAATTATTGTCCAATAAAGTTTCTAGTTCATGAAGAAAACTGAAAGTTCTGGCATTCGCTATTTCAGTCTTAAATTCAGAAAGCGAATTCATTGTTGCGTTTTGGGTACCTAAAACTTTGGTGCCAAAATCAACCATAGCTGTTATTTGATAATTATCACAAGGCATTAAAATAATTTCACTTCCTGTTTCCTCATCTTTATATGAAATGATATTTTTAACAATATACTCATCTCTGTCTGCATCTTGTTCCTGAATCTCGGCTTTCTCTAAGGCTTCCACAAAATGTTTAGATGACCCATCCATAATTGGAGGTTCCGGAGCATTGATTTCAATAATAATATTGTCAATATCTAAAGCAACAACTGCAGCTAAAACATGTTCAGAAGTATTTACAAAAACACCGTGTTTTTCTAGGTTTGTGCCTCTTTGCGTATTTATGACATATTCTGCGCTTGCCTCAATAATTGGTTCTCCTTCTAAATCTTTTCTCACAAAAATATATCCATGATTTATAGGCGCAGGCTTAAAAGTTAAGGTGACTTTATTGCCTGTATGCAAACCAACACCAGATAGTGTTACTTCATTTTTGATCGTTTTTTGTTTATTCCTCATTTTTTACCTTTTAAAGCTTTAATATCTTTTTCTAACGTATTTATAATTGCAACCAATTCAGGTAATCTTTTAAAATATACGTATGATTTATTAAAATCTGAATACCCCATTGCAGGCGATCCTTGTATTATTTCATTATCTTTAATATTTCTTCCTACGCCACACTGCGCTTGTATCTTAACGTTATTTCCAATACTTATATGACCAACAATCCCAACTTGTCCTCCTATCATACAATTTTCACCAATTTTTGTTGACCCTGCAATACCTGTTTGCGCTGCAATAACCGTGTTTTCACCAATTTCAACATTATGTGCTATCTGAATTTGGTTGTCCAATTTAACACCTTTTCTTATAATGGTTGAACCTAATGTAGCTCTGTCAATAGTTGTTGTCGCGCCAATATCAACATTATCTTCAATAACAACATTTCCTATTTGGGGTATTTTATTGAAAATCCCCGAGACATCCGGGGCAAAGCCAAATCCGTCCGAACCTAAAATTACACCGGCATGCAATATGCAATTTGAACCGATAATTGTTTCGGAATATATTTTTGAACCTGCGTGAATTATGGCATTATCACCAATTTTTACATTATCACCAATATAAACATTCGGATAAATTTTTACATTATCACCAATGGAAACGTCGGCGCCTATGTAAGAAAAAGCCCCTAAATATAAATGAGTGCCAATAATTGCTGATTCATCAATAAAAGATGGATTTTCTATTCCAGTTTTACTTAGTTTCACTTGATCATAAAGCTTCAATAATGTTGAAAAAGCCTGATAAGCATCATTTACTTTAATGAGGGTTGTTTCAACCTCTTTTTCAGGCACAAAGTCCATATTCACAATTACTATGGAGGCTTTTGTGGTATAGAGATAAGGGTTATATTTTGGGTTTGACAGAAATGTTAGAGATCCTTTTTCTCCTTCTTCAATTTTTGAAAGACTAAATACTTCAACGTTTTTATTTCCGAAGATTTCTCCTTTTAAAATTTCTGCTATTTGAATTGCTGTAAATTTCATCGTATGCAAAAGTAAAAAAAAAGTTCAACTCTACCTATTTCTTAGGATAGCAGATATAGTACTTATAAACCGGATTAGACAATGCCAGTATATTTAAATGGTCAGATGCCTCTGTTACATCTTTTAAGCTTCCGTTTTTATAGATAATTTGAATATTATTTTTTGTTGCATCATAAGCCTGATTGCAGATTTCACCGTGATATACAAAATAATCTAGTTCGGCATCGCTATAATGGAACTTTTCTTTAACCTGTTGTTTTATGATTAACAATTGGTTTTTGGTAAAGGGTTCATTTTGAAGTGCCACTTTAGGCAATCTTCTGTTAACAAGACTTTTAGACAAATTTGAAAGTATCTTATCATTGCTAGAAATCCATTCTTTTATGGCAGCCAAAATATCATAATCATCCAGTTTCGAAAACAATTTTAAGTTTTCATGAGAAACATGAGATTCATTAATGGGTTGTTTTAAAAAAGCGGACAATGTTTTTGTGGCAGGCAATGCTGTGCCCGATAAAGAAAGTTCTTTAGCACGTTTTAATATTTTTTCTAATAATTTTTCTGCCACAAGCGCAGTTTTATGCAAATAAACTTGCCAATACATGATTCTGCGGGAAACAATAAAACTCTCAACACTGTAAATTCCTTTTTCTTCAACCACCAAATTATCATTTTTTACATCGAGCATCGTAATTAAACGTTCCGAATTTATAGTTCCTTCAGCAACGCCTGTATAAAAACTATCCCGTTTTAAATAATCAAGCCTATCTACATCTAACTGACTTGAAATAAGTTGGTGTAAAAATTTACGATGATAATTTCCATGGAATATTTCAATCGCCAATGAAAGTTGTCCATGAAACTCAACATTTAAAGCCTCCATAAACAACAATGAAATATTTTCATGAGCAATACCTTTAATAAATTGTCCCTCTAAAGCATGCGAAAATGGTCCGTGACCAATATCGTGCAATAAAATTGCAATATAAACTGCCGTTGCCTCTTCTTCGGAAATTTGGATGCCTTTAAATTTTAAAATTCTTACTGCTTTCTGCATTAAATGCATACTTCCTAAGGCATGGTGGAATCGTGTGTGGTGGGCGCCCGGATAAACCAGATACGACAATCCCATTTGAGAGATTCTTCTTAATCTTTGAAAATACGGATGTTCAATTAAATTGTGAATTAAAATATTAGGGATTGTAATAAATCCGTAAATTGGGTCGTTTAATATTTTTAGTTTGTTCGTTTTTTTTTCGTTCAAAACAATGAGTTTTATAAATGATAGTGCAAAGATAACAATATGGGTAATATAAAAATTTTATGGGTTGATGATGAAATAGATCTTTTAAAACCTCACATTCTTTTTTTGGAGAAAAAGGGATATTCTGTTTCCGTATCTAATAATGGTGCCGACGCCATTGACATGTGTGAAGAAAACAATTACGACATTGTTTTTTTAGATGAACATATGCCGGGTTTAAGCGGGTTAGAAACGTTAAGTCAAATAAAAAGTAACCGACCAAACCTGCCAATTGTGATGATTACCAAGAGCGAAGAAGAATACATTATGGAAGAAGCTATTGGAAATAAAATTGCAGATTATTTAATTAAACCGGTTAATCCGCATCAAATATTGTTGAGTTTAAAAAAGAATTTAGACCATTCTCGTTTAATTTCAGAAAAAACGACCTCAAATTATCAGCAGGAATTTAGAAAAATAGCCATGGATTTGGCAATGGTAAATTCTTATGAGGAGTGGATTGATGTTTATAAAAAGTTGGTTTATTGGGAATTGGAACTTGAAAACATCAGCGATTCAGGAATGATTGAAATATTGGAAAGTCAAAAACAAGAGGCAAACTCATTATTTTTTAAATTTATAAAGAAAAATTATAAAGATTGGATTCAGGGTGAAGGTGCGCCCATTATGTCGAATACTTTATTTAAAAAAGTGATACTTCCTGAGATCAATACCTCAAAAGGAACTTTAATGGTTGTTATCGATAATCTACGCTTCGACCAGTTTAAAATTTTAGAACAAACCATTACCAAATATTATAAAAAACAGGAAGAAATCACTTTTTACAGTATCTTGCCAACTGCGACTCAATATGCCCGAAATGCTATTTTTTCAGGTTTAATGCCTTTGGAAATGGAACAGCAACATCCTGAATATTGGAAAAATGACCCAGATGAAGGCGGTAAAAATTTATATGAAGAAGAATTTTTAGCCGCACAATTAAAACGACTTCGACAAAATATTAAATGGGGATTTTATAAAATAACCAACTTGAAAGCAGGAAAACAATTGGTTGAAAATTTTAATTCCATCAAAGAAAATGATTTAACAGTCATTGTTTACAATTTTGTTGATATGCTTTCCCATTCAAAAACTGAAATGGAAGTTATTAAAGAACTGGCTAGTGATGACAAGGCTTATAGGTCGATAACCAACAGTTGGTTTCTAAATTCACCTTTGTTGGAAATCATTCAAAAAGCCCAAAATTTAGGATTAAAATTGATAGTTACAACCGATCATGGCACCATAAATTCTAAGGTTCCCTCAAAAGTGGTTGGCGATAAAAATATAAGCTCCAATTTAAGATACAAAACAGGAAGAAGTTTGTCCTATGAAGATAAAGATGTTTATGCCATTAAAAATCCTAAAGAAATCTTATTGCCATCAATTTCAATAAATAGCGCGTTTATTTTCGCCAAAGAAGATCTCTTTTTCGCTTACCCAAATAATTACAATCATTTTGTTAACTATTTTAAAAACACCTATCAACATGGTGGAATCTCTTTAGAGGAAATGATCATTCCCTGTGCTATATTTGTGCCTAAATAGGCCCCCTAGCCCCCGAAGGGGGAATTGACAAGTGGAAAGATTAAAATTTAATGGTTAAAGCAAATAAATAGTTAAACAAATAAAATAAGTGTACAGTTTTCAGTTGCAGCAAGGAGTTTTTTCTATTTACTACTAAACGAATAAACAGTTAAACAAATAAGCGATTAAACAAATAAACACATAGTGGATGGTTAAAAATTACTCTTTACAGGAATTACCTGCAATTGCGAAAGAAATTATAAAAACCGCAAAGCACAAAGTATTGCTTTTTTATGGAGAAATGGGCGTGGGTAAAACCACTTTAATTAAAGAAATTGTAAGTCAGTTGGGCAGTTCAGACACAGTTAGCTCCCCTACTTTTTCCTTGATTAATGAATATCATACCGCAAATGACAAAAAAATATATCATTTTGATTTTTACAGAATTAACAATGAAAATGAAGCTTTAGATATTGGCGTTGAAGAATATTTTTACAGTGATTGCTGGTGCTTGGCAGAATGGCCAGAAAAAGTAAAAAATTTAGTACCTTTAAATTCGGTAACTATTACAATAATCTCAAATAGCGACCAATTACGAACTATAGAACTTAGAAATAATGGGTAAAAAAATTACTTCACCGTTTAGTCAGCAGGAGTTAATTCCACAAGAAGAAACTTTAGAGATTATAAAAAGGAAAAGCAAACTTGTTATTGGAATTCCAAAAGAAACTCATTATCAGGAAAAAAGAGTTTGTTTAACCCCTGATGCTGTTGCTGCATTAACTGCTCTTGGACACAAATTTGTGATTGAAAACGGAGCCGGTGATGGGGCAAACTTTTCGGATAAGGAATATTCTGAAGCCGGAGCAAAAATTTCTTATGATATAAAAGAAGCATTTGGTTGTCAAATGATATTAAAAGTTGAACCACCTTCTTTAGATGAAATTAAATTAATGAATCCGCAAAGCATCCTTTTTTCAGCATTGCAATTAAAAACTCAGACAAAAAAATATTTTGAGGAATTGGCAAGCAAACGCATTACTGCAATCGCCTTTGATTTTATTAGAGATGACCAAGGTGTTTTTTCAATTGTAAAATCACTAAGTGAAATTGCAGGAACGGCTTCGATATTAATTGCTGGTGAATTAATGAGCAACAACAATGGTGGGCAAGGTTTATTATTTGGGAATATAGGTGGTGTTCCGCCAACAGAAGTAGTCATTTTAGGCGCAGGAACCGTGAGTGAATTTGCGGCCCGTTCTGCAATGGGCTTAGGCGCCAGCATAAAAGTATTTGACAATTCTATCGCGAAATTACGAAGTTTACAACACCGTTTGGGACATCTTATTTACACATCAACCATTCAGCCTAAAACATTACAAAAAGCATTGATGCGCTGTGATGTTGCCATTGGAGCCGTTAGAGGTAAATTACGTTCTCCTATTTTAGTTACGGAAGAAATGGTGATGAGAATGAAAAATGGTGCCGTAATTATTGATGTTAGCATTGATTGTGGCGGTTGTTTTGAAACTTCTGAATTGACCACCCACAAAAAACCCACCTTTCAAAAACATGGTGTTATTCATTATTGTGTTCCAAATATTCCTTCTCGCTATTCAAGAACTGCCTCAGTTTCAATAAGTAATAATTTCACGCCTTATTTATTGGATATTGCTGAAGAGGGCGGATTTGAAAATGCAGCGCGATTTGACAGAAGTTTGCAAAAAGGGATGTACTTTTACCACGGTATTTTAACCGATAAAACAGTGGCCGATTGGTTTAATTTACCATTTAGAGATATAAATTTATTGTTTTTATAAAATGACAGTTAAACAACGTTTGCCCTATTATTTAATTGGTTTATTTTTTGGTATTGTAATGGTATTCTTTTTTCTTGACAAAAAAAGTGCCGAATTTGATTATCTGCCTAATGCCAGAGTATTAAAAAGTATTCGTAGAAAGCCACAGGTTTTCTCTTCGGAAGCATTGCAAGTCTTAAATTCAAATAAAATAGATTCCTTAAGCGTTTACCAAATTTTAAAAAATGGAAATGTTGATATTTGGAATAAAATTAAATTAGATTCTTGTTTTCAGTATAACATACAAGGTAGAGATCGTTTAAAAAACATCATGCTAACCGTGAAAAGATGTGATTCTATTGCTTTTATTGAAAAAATTACAGTTGATTAGCTATTTTTAAATAATAATTTTCCTTAATTTTTTTTATACTTTTTATGGATTTTTCCATCCATTGCTGGTATTTTTCGTCTTTTTCAAGTGATGTTAATTGCCAATTCACATCAGATTTCTTAAGTTTTTCAGTCAAATTTTGAAGAATTATTGCGGCTGCCACTGAAATATTAAGGCTTTCAGTAAAACCGACCATCGGTATTTTTAAAAAACTATCTGCATTGTCCATCACATCCTTTGAAAGCCCCGCCTTCTCTACCCCAAAAAAGAAAGCTGCTTTTTCAGTAATGTCATAATCCTGCAACAAACAAGAATCGTTATGTGGGGTTGTCGCAATAATTTTATATCCTTTTGAGCGTAAGTTTGCTATACAATCTAAAGTATTGTTGTTATCTTTTTCTTTATATACTGAAAAATCTAACCATTTTTGAGCACCTTTGGCAATATGGTTTGATGCATAAAATTTATATTTAGTTTCAATGATATGAACATCCTGTAAACCAAAAACATCACAACTTCTAACAACAGCACTGGCATTTTGAGGCATAAAAATATCCTCAATGGCAACCGTAAAATGCCGTGTGCGATTTTCCAAAACTTTATTGAATAAATTTCTTCTCTTTTCTGATACAAATTGCTCTAAATATTCAATAAATTTATAATCTACCATCTAATTTGGGTGTTTTTTCAAAGATAAAATTTTACTTTTGAATAACTAAAAGATATGAAAAAAATAGTTGTATTAACAGGCGCAGGCATCAGTGCCGAAAGCGGTATTAATACCTTTCGGGATTCCAATGGTTTATGGGAAGGCCATGATGTTATGGAAGTTGCTTCTCCTATGGGCTGGCAAAAAAATAAGGAAAAAGTATTGGATTTTTACAACAAACGAAGGTCGCAGTTATTTGAAGTTTTTCCAAATGAAGCGCATAAGGCATTGGCCGCATTAGAAAAAAAATATGAAGTTAGCATTGTAACGCAAAATGTTGACGATTTACATGAACGCGCAGGAAGTTCGAAAGTATTGCACTTGCACGGCGAATTATTGAAAGTTCGAAGCACCAAAAATCCCAACTTAATTTATGATTGGAAAAAAGATTTGATTTTAGGTGATTTATGTGAAGAAAATTCGCAGCTAAGGCCTCATATTGTTTGGTTTGGGGAAAATGTACCCATGTTTGATAAAGCACTGGAAATCACTTCCGAAGCTGATATTTTAATTATTGTGGGAACGTCCATGCAAGTATATCCGGCAGCGCATTTAATCAATTGTGCAAAGCCTACTGTTTCTATCTATTTTATTGATCCAAAACCAACTATCCAGCAGAATCTCTATTCAAATTTGACTGTTTTAGCAGAAAAAGCTTCAGTTGGTGTAGTTAAAGTCGTTAACCTATTAATTGGTTAATTGCAGTAAACAATTCCCCTTTTGAAATTTGGCTTCCCATTTCAATGAGTTCAAATAATTCAAAATTGCGCTCTTTTGCATACTCTTTTTCAGCCTTAAAATACTCAAATTGTTCATCAAGCGGATTTTTCAAGAACCATTGGAAATCATTTGTGCTTAAAAAATTTTTATTTTTGTCCTTTAATTTGATATAAATTCTAATAATTTTTCCAGAATTACATTTAAATAAATTGATGTCATTTGCTGAAATATGCTCTAAATATTCCGTTTTACTTAAAACATCTTCCCATACAACATCGCTAAATATATTTAATTCTTCTTCAGCCATAGAAGGTTTTTTCTCTTTTATTTTATTCCACTCTTTTGCATCAATTTGTTGAGTCGCCAAAAATTCAGCAAACTCTTTATGTAATTCCGAAAATTGTTCTTTGGTTAATTGTCTGTATTTCATCTGTTTAAATTTCATTTTTTAGAGGTAACAGATGCTGTTCGCTATTAATCATTCCTTAGTGTATCAAAATTTGTTATGCTCGTTTCATCTGTTATCTAAATAAAAAAACCGCCCAATTTGGGCGGTTCAAATATACTTATTTTAAAATTTAGAATGAATAACGCAATCCAAATTGCATTTGCCATCTTGATAATAAACTTGCATCATATACAAATGTATCTTTTAAATCAGGATTAAAAGTATAAGTTGGTGTTCCTGTTCCGTCTACAGAAACGCCAATTGGCTGTACAGCATTTGCTTGTTGCACCAATCCCCAATCTGAATTAAGTAGGTTCCCAACATTCAAAATATCGATACTGAATTGTATAGCATTGGTTTTTGAAACTTTCAATTCCTGAATAAATTTCATATCCCATTTTCCTCTCCAAAGGAGCTAAAGCACCATAACGTTCCGCATAGCTACCTCTTCTTCCGCTTAAGTATTCATCTTGTTGTATAAATTGCTCAAATGCAGCTGCCTGGCCAGAACCAGAAAATTGCATTTGGTTTACTTCAGCTGCGGTTGGAACATAAATTAAATCGTTCACGCCAGAACCGTCATTATTGATGTCTCCCCCATAAGTATAAGAAAATCTTCCACCTTGTGCATATTCAAAAAATGTTGAAAGTGAAGTTCCCCATTGGTCATTGTTACCATATTGCCATGTTTTAGAGGCTACACCAATAAATCGGTGCGTATCACCGTATTTGGAATATGCCAAAGTTGCATCATTTGCATTATTTAACGTTGGGTTGAATGCAAAGGCATCTCCTGTAATTTCCGCTTCAATGGAGTTTACATCTTTAGAGTTTAAGTAATTATAAGCAGCCATAACATATAAACCATTTTCAAAAGATTTTTGTGCTTTGAAGGAAGCATTTAAAGTTCTTCCTTTGTCTGAATTTGTAAATACATAAGCATTTGCCTTACTTCCAAATGCACCAACCATATAATCCGAATCCAAATAAATATTTCTATTATCAACACCGCTTAAAGTTCCTGTTGGTGTTTTTAATCCCCAATTTTGCACGTGAGCGCCATTTAAATCTTTCGTGTAAGATATATCTGTAGTAAGCACAACCCCGTTTTCCAATTGGTAATCCAATCCTAAACTATTTCTCCAAACTTGTGGGAATTTAAAATCAGGGTCAACCATTTGATAAAACCAAAAATTCGGATTGGCAATTTGGTTTCCTAACCAAACAAAAGGAAAACGACCAGTAAATAACCCTGATCCACCTCTCACCTGTAGTTTTTTATCTCCTTTCACGTCCCAATTAAATCCTACTCTCGGTGAAATTAAAAATTGGTTATTGGGCATTGTAGTTTGATCAAATTTCACGGTACTTCCATTGGATGGA
>JAENXD010000101.1 GCA_016649745.1 Flavobacteriaceae bacterium
GTCAAAATGTGCCCCCTTTTTTAAGAGCTGATTTATGGGTTAAATTTAACAAATTATTTTAGTTTTTTGAGTCTGTTTTTTCTCATTGATTCGCCTTCTAATTCTATCCTGTGTGAGGAATAAATTATCCTATCCAAAATAGCATCTGCAATAGTTCCCTCGCCAATCCACCCAATGCCACATTTTTACGGGTATCTGTGAGGTCAATATTATGGAGCTTTTATCGTGTTTTGTCTCAACAATGTCCATAAGTATATACCTAGCGGTGTTGTTAAACTCAAAGCGTCCAAAGTCGTTCAAGATCAATAATTGTGTGTTTTCAATTTTGTTTAGGAACTTGGTATATGAGCCTTCGAGCTTGTTTAGTGGTTTCAAATTTGGGTCTAAAACCCTGCAATTTTATTGCAGTACTGTAGTAATGTGAAAAATTATATTTTTACACTCTGCCAAGTTATCAACGTAAAGGTTCTCTTACGGTTAGTCGGTTAAGTTGCCACATTGTTTGGTCAACAAAATATCGTTATAAGGTTTTGAAAGGAGATATTAAAGAGCGTTGTCGAGAATTACTAATTTAAATTTGTGATGCAGAAGGAATAGAGATATTAAAAGGTGTTGTTAGTTCAGGCCATATTCTTATGCACATTGAACGTGCACCAAAACAAAGTATAAGTTACTTAGTAAAACAAATGAAAGGAAAATCATCACGTAAATTGCAATTAGCGTTTTTGTCAATAGGAAAAACATATTGGTGTAAACATTTTTGGGCTAAAGGATATGAAGCTTGGAGTACAGGAAAAATAACAGATGAAATGGTTAATGAATATTTAGAACATCATTGTAAACCAAATTCAGATAATTCTAATTTTATATTAGAGTAATTCAGGGATTTTAGTCCCTAGTATAAAAAACCTCTCTGCACTGAAAGTGCAGAGAGGTTTAGTTGGTAGTATCCTACCAAATTTAAATCAGTTCTAACATTAAACTGGAATTTTTTCAGCAATTTCAAGGCGATTCCAGTTGCGATGCTTTGACACTGCTTTGATGAATTTCTTAGAATCAGCATTGATACATACGGCTTCGTCGTCCTTAAATTGTTTCATGTATGTTTCCTCAACCAGTCTTTCACCTTCGTTATCGGCTGCAATGGCTTTGCAATGTTTGAAAGCTTCATTAATAAACTTTATAAATTTTTTGTGATTTATTAATTCATCAACTGACTTTTTGCCTCCTGGAATATAAACGGCATCATAAAGAACGCTTTCCGTAGTAGCAATGGATGCATCTACTTTATGTACCATATTGTCATCGCAAGTTATAGTGCCTCCATGAGGTGCAATTAATTTTAACATAGCGCCTTCTTTTATAAGTTCGTTCGCCATTTTTTTGAAATCTTTCATAGAAAATCCATCTGCTACCAAAACAGCGATTTTACGCGAGACAATTGTATCAAATTTTGTGTTTGCCTGACTTAGGGCTGGATCTTTATCCAAATAGATTTTCTTTTTAGGCGGTTGAAATTTTGATACTTCGGCATCAGCACCTATTGCTTGGTTTATGGGCTCTTCAATTTTTCTTGGAATTTTTAATCCTAAACCCTTAGCCACTTTATCCGCTAGGTTTTCATCAATTTGGGCAATAAGCCACAACATACGTTCTTGAATATGTTTATGGGTGCATTTACCAAGTTCGAAAATATAAGCCTCCGCAACATGCTGCTGTTCCCAGCTTGAAAGACTTCGATAAAAAAGTGCTGGTTGAGAAAAATGGTCGCTAAAACTTTCACTTCGGGTACGGATTTTTTTTGCATCTATACGTTCCTCATAAGAAGTAAAAGCACCTTTAGCCATTTTTGAAAGATGCGGACAGCCTCCACCTAAACTATTAGGAAAATAGGCCGTTTGACCTTTTGGAATCTCCATTTGCATTTTGGCGTCCCGTTGATTATTATGTGTTTCTACAATGGGTTTGTTAATAGGAATTTGATGAAAATTGGGACCGCCCAGTCGAGAAAGCTGAGTATCTCTATAAGAAAAAAGGCGTCCTTGTAATAGGGGATCATTAGTAAAGTCAATGCCAGGAACAATATGCCCCGGTAAAAACGCCACCTGTTCCGTTTCTGCGAAAAAGTTTTCTGGATTACGATTCAGCGTCATCTTACCAATAATTTTAACGGGAACCATTTCTTCTGGAATTAATTTGGTTGGATCCAGTAAATCAAATTCAAACTTATGTTCGTCCTCTTGCGCTACAACTTGAATACCCAGCTCCCATTCAGGAAATTGACCAACATCAATAGCATCCCATAAATCACGACGGTGGAAATCGGAGTCCGCGCCACTAATTTTTACTGCTTCGTCCCATGTTACAGAATGCACACCCAACTTGGGTTTCCAATGAAATTTTACAAAATGGGAATCTCCATCATTATTTATTAGCCGAAATGTATGAATTCCAAAACCTTCCATCATCCTAAAACTACGTGGAATGGCACGATCGCTCATAAGCCATATTTGGTTGTGAAGGGTTTCAGTAGTGTGGGATATAAAATCATAAAATGTATCATGAGCAGACGCAGCTTGGGGTATTTCCTTGTTGGGTTCTGGTTTTACCGCATGGACTAAATCAGGAAATTTCATGGCATCCTGAATAAAGAAAATAGGCATGTTATTACCTACCAAATCCCATGTACCTTCTTGCGTATAAAATTTCACTGCAAATCCACGAATATCTCTAGCCAAATCAGTTGATCCTTTTGAGCCTGCCACCGTTGAAAAACGCACAAATACAGGGGTTTTTCGAGAAGTATCTGTAAAGATACCTGCTTTACTGAACTGTTCAATACTTTCATACAATTCAAAATAACCATGGGCGCCACTACCTCTGGCATGAACAATACGTTCTGGAATTCTTTCATGGTCAAAGTGGGTAATCTTTTCTCTTAATAAAAAGTCTTCAAGTAAAGTTGATCCACGTTCTCCTGCCTTTAGCGAATTATTGGTGTCATTGACTTTCAAGCCCTGATTTGTTGTCATTATTGCATCCGCAGAATCTTTTTCATAGTTTTTTAGTTGTTCAATCTTTTTTGAACTGTAACGGGAATTGTTAGATTTCTTCATACTCTTAATTTTATAATTAATTTATTATTTATTCATATAAATTTTACTATCCATAAATAGGGCATAACAAATTCAACAATTTATTAATAATAAATTAACTTAAAAAGATAAAATAATAACCCAAAAAATTTGAAATAGCTTGATTATTTTTATAAAATGACTTAGTAAAAATCGTATTAAGAATAATCAGTTATATTTATTATAACTCTAATTATTTTTGAAGAAAATGAGTATCATTTTTTAAACGTAAAAATTGATTAGGTAGCGTTTAAATTACAAACGCTACACATCTTAGAAAATCTATTCTATATAATTTGAACCTTGCTATAAATCTTCATTATCTTCATTTCCAAGGCTATATAGCTGATTTTCTTCATCTTTTATTATTTTTTTAGTTCTGTTTACTGGCAACTTTCTTCCTGGTATATCTAAATCCTTTCCTTCAAAATCAACTTTTCTCTTTCTTCTTTTAAGGATACGGTCGTCGCCTTGGTCATTTCTTAAATTGCCAGACTTATCACTCAATGCTGCTTTATCTTCTTTTGTAACTTCTTCGTTGTATTTTTTACTTTTGTCCATGATTTTTCAATTTTTTCTAGTTAAATTTTTCAAGTTTAATCATGGAGAATTTAACGCCAACTTGATACTTCACGACGTATCTCTATACGGGTTTTTCCTCGCTTTTTTCCAATTTTCTCAAACATGCCATTTATGCCTCCTTTTTGGTAACTCAAATCTTCATTTCTTAGCTCGGCATATTTGCTTATATATTCTTCGTGAATAGTATTCCATTTTTTTTCAATATCCTCATCGTTATGATTGCCAATATTTAATTCGTCTTTATTTTTCATTGCTTCACGTTTTAGGTTTATAATTAATCTATTTGCTGCCTCTAAATTAAATTATCGGTTTATAAAAATTTATTGCTATCGAATAAAATATTGACTCAAAAAAATTAGGAGCTACCAAACAGTCCAACTCCTAATGTATATTACATACTGATTGTTACACGACCTATTGTAAGAATCATTTTTATAAAGAACCTTATCATAAGCAGATAAATTTGTCTAATAATCTCTGTTTTTTGGTTCAGCAGAAACGATAATTTTACCTTCTTTTTAATAATTCACATAGGTAGTTGACACATCATCAGAAAGACCAGCATTGCTTAAGGCTCCAATTATTGCTCCGCCAAATCCGCTAGCCCCAGCGCCTGCGAAAGCCGCCACTAGTGGTCTGGCAATAACCAAAAACTAATACCAGAAATTACCAAGCTAGAACCAATAGCGGCTATAGCGCCTACAACAGCACCTGCAACGCCACCAATAGTACTTCCTGCTCCGGCGCCTTTTAATGCGGCATCACCCGTTTTTTCAATATTCGGGTTTCCTTCATAAAATTTATCCTTGGTTTCTTTAGACCTTAATACCAATATATCATCATTGGTATATCCTAATTCTATTAAATGATTATATTACTGATTCGCTGTAGTAGCATCATAAAATAATCGATCAACTCTATTTTCTGAAAATTTTGTTTTATAATATTATATTTAATGGGTTAAAGGACAAGATTGAAAAAACATGTTTTGAGAGTTTATCGTTGATGGATAAAAAATTAACATCGATAGTTTTATAAAAGGAGTATTCTTGTAAATTCAATTTTTTTAAGTTAATCTTTTGCTTTTTAAAGTCAATTATCTTCTCCATTTGGCTATAATTTTGGTTAATCCTTAATTTAAAAATCAAAAAAACATGAAAACTTTAAAAGATTTATTTGAACACCAACTGAAAGATTTATATAGTGCTGAAACGCAATTAATTGATGCACTACCTAAAATGGCTCAAGAAGCAAATGACACGAAACTGCAAAAAGCTTTTGAAGGTCATTTAGAAGAAACCAAAAAGCAAAAAAAACGTTTGGAAGAAATATGTGATGAATTGGATATTTCCCCAAAAGGCGAAACCTGTCAAGCCATGAAAGGATTGATTAAAGAGGCGAAAAGTTTTATAGAAGAAGCAGAAGACGATGAAATCATGGATGCCGGACTTATTGCAGAAGCGCAACGAGTAGAGCATTACGAAATTTCTGGGTATGGCACAGCGGTGAGATATGCCAAAGAATTGGGACACAAGAAAATTGCCGAAAAGTTACAAACTACTTTAAATGAAGAATATGACGCTGATAATAAACTTGATAAATTGGCTGAAAACAGATTGAACAGGAAAGCCATTGAAAAATGATTAGGTTAGTTAGTTGAGTGCTGCCTGAAAAATTAAAGAATCCATTATGAGAGATGATCAAATTTTCAGGCAGCTTTTTTAAATCTTAAAATTAGGAACAAAGCAGATAAAAAATCTGAAAAGAAGAAAAAAACAAGTATAGCTCAACAAGCGATTAACCATCAAGAAACCGATGGCAGAGAAATCAACCATCAAGAGAAACAACGCAGAGAGAAACATCAACCGCGTGAGAATATTTAAAATATAATGCCATGGCAAAACTTAAAGAAGTTCCAAAGCAAAAACAAAAGCAACCGGGTAAGGGTAGCGAGCATTCGGTAGATTTCGCCAGTACCAAAGCCGCTATCATAGGATTTACTCGTTCATTAGCAAAAATGATGGCAAAAAAAAGATACGTGTCAACGGAGTTGCTCTAGGCCCTATCTGGACACCTTTAATTCCGATTACTTTTAATGATGTTTCCCATTTTGGTAAAGACACTCCCATGGGTAGGGCGGGACAACCCAGTGAAGTTGCTCCAGCGTATGTGCATTTGGCATGTGAAGACAGTAGTTATGTAACTGGACAATTTATTCACGTTAACGGCAGCGAAGTTGTTGGCGGATAATTATTTTAGGTTATGGATATTCATTCAACGAAAACATATTGGCCAATAAAAAATTCTTTTGATAAGAGTTATGCCTCTTTAGATACAACTATTACATCTGAAATCCTCATCATTGGTGGCGGTATTACTGGAGCTCTAATTGCCTACAAATTAATATCAGAAGGAAAAGAAGTTACCTTAGTTGATAAACGCGACATTTGTAATGGCAGCACAGCGGCCAGCACTGCAATGTTGCAATACGAAATCGACATTCCTCTTCATCAATTAATTGAGCAACGTGGATTGACTTGTGCCGTGTCAAGTTATAAAAGTTGTGAGAAAGCTATTTTTGAACTTGAAAAAATAGTTAAAACCATCAAAAGTGATTGCCAGTTTGAGCTTAAGAAAAGTGTTTATTTTACGTCTTCCAAAAAAGATATTGATTTTCTGCAAAAAGAATATGAAGCCAGAAAAGAGCACGGATTTTCAGTAAAATGGTTAGAGAAAGAAGAATTAAAGAATTTAGGTTTAACAGCACTTGCCGCAATAGAGTCTGAATCGGCTGCTGTTCTTGATCCGTATCGATTTGCAATTGATCTTCTAAATTATTGTCATAAAAAAGGATTGAAAATCTTTGATCGAACAAACATTGTTAAAATCAAAAATAATAAGGAACAATTCATACTTCAAACCGATAAGGATTTCTCTATTCATGCCAAAGATGTAATACATTGCACCGGTTATGAAAGTACTGAAAATTTAAGCCAAAAAGTTGTAGACTTAAAAAGTACCTATGCGATAATTTCGGAAGCCTTACCAGAAACAGTTAAAGCATTTAAAAATCATATTTATTGGGACACCTCGTCTCCCTATTTCTACTTCAGGGCAACCAAAGACGGACGTATTCTTATGGGAGGTGGAGACCAAGATTTTAAAAATGCCAAAAAAAGGGACGTCTTGTTGAGTAGAAAGGAAAAATTCTTAATAAAAAACTTTAAAAAATGCTTTCCTGACATCAATTTCAAATTAGATTATTCCTGGGCTGGTACATTTGGTGAAACCAAAGATGGCTTGCCTTATTTCGGTAAACCGGATGGTTATAAAAATGAACATTATATTTTAGGATTTGGAGGCAATGGGATTACATTTAGCGTGTTGGGAATGGACGTGGTTTTAGATTCATTAAATAATGATCCGAATCCATTTTTGGAATATTACAAATTTGATAGGTAATGTAAAAAGTATTTTTATAAAATAGAAATTTATGAATTGGGTAGATATTTTAGGTCTAGTTGCCGGTATTTGTGTATCCGTTGCTGTTATTCCACAGATAAAAAAGGCATGGCATACCAAAACAGTAAAGGATATTTCTCCTGTAATGTTTGGGATGCTGATGTTCGGGGTTTTCTTGTGGATAATTTACGGAATAATTAAAAGAGATATAGCAATAATCATAACCAACTCATTTTCTTTAATTCTTAATTCTGTGATGTTATACTTGCTAATCAAATATGGGAAGAAAAATTCAAAAGCTGATTTTTAATAAATTATAATATTTTGATAAAGAATTTTTAAAATGATTTAATCCAAAAATAAAATGAAAGCCACATTTAATTGGAACAGGAAATGAAACCTCTTTTACTGTGTTGTGGTAACTTTTTAACCAACCTAATTTCTGGACTTATTGTTTATAGTTTCTTTCCTAAAAAACCATCAATCAAGTTTGCAACTGAAAATTCTAAACAAATTTGCTTGTTTTATAATCGAACTCAGGTTACAAATTGAATTTGATATTTAAATAGCATATTATGGAGGTAATAATAACATACTTGTTGCCCAGCTCAACTTCTATTTATTAAATGAGTCATTATTTTATTCAAATGCATCATAATACAGATACTTAACTCATTACTTTAGCCACAATTATTAACATAAAAACATTAGAATTATGAAAACAATAAAAATTTTTACCGCCATATGTTTACTATTTATTTCATTTGGTGCTGTATCACAGAATAGTGATGATACAAGAATTATGAAAGATGCTGAAAAAGCAAAAGAACAGCTGTTAAAAACAGATGATGCCTTAAAAAACTTTTTTAATAACTCTGAGGGCTACGTTATTTTTCCAAATGTTGGTAAGGGTGGCTTTATCATAGGAGCTGCATCTGGTAATGGTGTTGTTTATGAAGACGGGATAGCCATTGGAATGGCAGATTTAAAAAAGTTAAACATTGGACTTCAAGCTGGTGGACAAGCAATAATTGAGGTTATATTCTTTGAAACCGAAAAAGCTTTAGAAGAGTTTAAGAATGGAAATTTTGAGTTTTCTGCCGAAGTTTCTGCTGTAGCACTTAAATCAGGGGTAGCTGCCAATGCTAAGTTTAATGATGGGGTGGCTGTATTTGCATTGCCTAAAGCTGGTCTAATGGCCGAGGGTTCAGTAGGTGGACAAAAATTCACATACCATTCGTTTTAATAGAAAATAAAATTATCAAAAAGAAGTTAGTTTAATACTAGCTTCTTTTTTTTAGCTATTTTTTTTGTGTTATCAGAGAAATAGCTCAACAGAAAAACTACAATTTATAACAAAACAGACAAATTTCAGACTGACTTCCACTATGGCGAATTGAGCGACGGAACGGTTTGATTTTATTGTAAAAACATAAAAACAGAGTGTTGAAAAAAAAATATAAATATTTTACGGTTTTACCCTAATGTGATAAGAATTAATTTAAGTAAATTTACTACTTTTAGTATTATGATATAAAAAGTAATTTGCAATTAAATTAGATAATTAAAAAAATGGAAGGAGAAGACTTTTTGAAACAAGAGCCAATGATTTTTAAGATTATTTACGTGATAGGTATAATCTCTTTTATAGTCCATTTTAACGCTTTAACAATTGGAGATAACGAACAAAGCCTAATTTTTGCAATTATTGGATTTGGTACTTTAGTTTTATTTTTAATTAGACTTATCCTTTTTGCTAAATAAAGATAAAGATGGAGGAAAATAAAGCTATTCAAACGTATATCAAATTACTATGGCAGACAAATCTCGGATAATACAAAAATTCAAAAATAAGCAAAACGTGTGGCTAAATTTGGTTAGCCGCAAATAATTAATACTTGCATTTAAACTTAATATTAACCCACAAACATTCAACAAACGATTTGCTACATTCGAAAAATCTCCGATTTTTCAGTCGCACAATTTATATTCAAACACGTTCTAGTTAATAAAAATCAACTAATATTTTATTATTGTTAATAACTATAAAAAATTATAAAATCCGATATGAAAACATTAGAAGATTTATTTAAACATCAAATAAAAGATTTATTTAGTGCAGAAACGCAATTAATATTAGCGCTTTCTGAAATGGCTACAATGTTAATAATAAAAACTTATCAAAAGCATTTGAAAATCACTTAGAAGAAACAAAAAAACAGAAAAGTAGACTTGAGACCATTTGTAGAGAAATAAACATATCTCCATCAGGGAAAAAGTGTCTTGCAATAAAAGATATTATAAAAGAAGTTAAATACTTATAAAACAAGCTGCAAATAATGAAGTTATGGAAGCTGGGTTAATAGCTAAGGCACAACGTATAGAACATTATGAAATTTCAGGGTATGGAACCGCAGTTAGATATGCTAAGGAATTAGGACTTAGAGAAATTGCAGAAAAATTACAAGAAACTTTAAATGAAGAATATGATGCAAATAATACCTTAGATGAAATTGCAGAAAATAGGATAAATAGAAAAGCTTTTAATAACATAAACTAAATTAATTGAAATTCTCTGAGAATTTTGAACCTCAAACTACCAATTCCAAAATCGATTAATGCTGATGGGGCATAATCAAATGATTAAACTAAAATCATTTACGTTAATCTTTTAACTGATTGCATTAAATTAATTGTAAATATTTAAGAATTTTGTATCGTAAGTAAATAAAACATATTTATTATAACATTAATTTTATTAATCTTTAAAAACAAAACAATGAGTAACACATCAAATACAATATTAGGAATAATTACAGGAGCAATTGTTGGGGCAGCTTTTGGTGTTCTTTATGCACCCGATAAAGGTGTTAATACAAGAAAAAAAATAGCTGATGGAGCATTAGACGCCAAAGACACGATAGCTGAAAAAGCGTCTGAAATTAAAGATACAGTCCTGAAAATGGCTAAAGACGAAATAGTGACATTAGATGATCAAGTTGAGTTAATAGTTTCTAATGTAAGTTACAAAACAGAGGATGTAATCAATACCCTAGAAAAAAAATTAGCAGATTTAAAAAAACAGAATAAAAAATCTCAAAAAGCATAATGAATATTTTTGAATCCATAGATGAATCAACCACAAATGCGGTTAAATCTGGTGAAAACTATATTAAATGTACTGAAGAGTATTTAACACTTAAAATATTTCAACAGCTATCGCTGTTCTTTAGCACGCTAATAAAAATAGCAATAGTTGGTGGGTTTATATTTTTAGGATTTATTTTTTTAGCTATTGCAGGAGCTATCGCTTTAGGTAACTTACTAGAAAATACTTCTTTAGGTGTATTAATAGTCGGTCTTTTACTATTATTATTTGCATGGATATCTTTTATTTTGAGAAGGCTTATTGATAAAACCTTACTGAGAAAAATTTCTAAATCGTTTTTCGATTAAAAAATAAAAATAATGAGGACTTATAATTCATTTGACGAAATAGACTTTGAACTTAAAAAGCTTAATCTTGAGCGAAAAATTGCTTGGGAAGAGATTAAACAGTCTAGCAATAAAGTTCAAGAAAATTTAACTCCTTATAATTGGATTATGCCAATTTTAAGTGGTGTTAAAAAATTTGGAATATTCTTTTTGCTAAAAAAAATATTTAAAAGATAAAAATACTACTGTTAAGTTAATTTTGATATGACGGTTAATATTTGTATCTTAGCATCAAAAACAGCAAATGGTACACTACACAATCAAGCTAAGCAAAATTGAAGTTGAAGATTTCAATAAAATTATTAACAAAGGTAGACACAGCTCACA
>JAENXD010000131.1 GCA_016649745.1 Flavobacteriaceae bacterium
GAAATGAGAAATATCAAGGAGGAAGTATTGGCAAATTTGCTGTTGATAAAAACTTTCACACCACATTTTGGACTGCCAATTTTTTTGGATTGATAAATGATTAACCTTTGTTTTTTATTCTTTAATTTAAAACTTTATAAAAAGTTTTTTTGTTGACTCACGTTCAACCAGTTTTGCTTTGACTACTTTCGTTTTAATGTCATCAAATTCAATTTTTTCTTCAATTTTATCGATTAATCGCGTTGCTGCGATTTCACCTGATGTGTGTGCAAAACGATTTACGCTGGTAAGTGGCGGCGTGCTGTAACGCGATAAAATACCATTTGTTAATCCAACTATTGAGATATCTTCTGGAATTCTGATGAATCTTTTATTTAAGACTTGTGTGGTAATAGCGCCAGATACCTCATCTACTGTGAAAATACCATCCACACTATATTTGTCTAACATTTCATTGATTTTCTCTTTCAATCCCTCTTCACTATCCTGTCTAATAATTAAATTTTTAACCGGATTTACATCATGTTTTTCAAGTGCCTTTAGATAACCTTCAAGACCAAATTCACCAATATTCAGGGCTTCTGATGTTGAAATAAAAGCAATATTTTTACAAGATGATTTCATTAAAAATCGAGTGGCTTTATAGGCGCTCTTCACCAAATCTGTAACTACTTTATCACAATTTATTTCTTGATGAACACGGTCATACAATACAATTGGAGTACCTTCTTCCAAAATATTATGAAAATGGTCAAAATTTCCAATTTTTAAAGTTTCTTCTGAAATACAGGCAATAAAACCGTCAATAGTTCCATTAGAAAGCATTTCCATAGTGTCCACTTCTTTTTTGTAGGATTCATTTGTGATGCAAGTGATGATGTTGTATCCTTTTTCTGTTGCCACTTTTTCAATTCCGCGAAGTACTCTGGCAAAATAATAATTTAAAATATTTGGGATAATGATTCCAATGGTTTTTGTTTTTTTATTCTGCAAACTCAATGCCAGGGTGTTGGGTTTGTATTTGTGTAATTTGGCATATTCCTGAATTCGTTTTTTGGTATCGTCACTAATTTCGTAGCTGTCGTTTAACGCTTTTGAAACCGTTGAAATGGAAACCTGCAATGCCAATGCAATTTGCTTAATGGTTATTCTTTTATTCATTTTTTTGGTGAAATAATTAATATTGTTGAAACAGATTTAATTTCTTCTTCATTCATTTTCATTTTTCTGAATTCGCCTTTGTTGTACATTTCAGCTTGATCTTTATAATGTTTGCTGAAAGGATTCCCCGATTCGCCTGTTGGCAAGATGCTTATACTGTTTTCAATATCCGAAAAATCAATGATTCTTCTTGTTGAAGGTCCGGCGTTTACTTTGTACAAACCAGAATCGTCATAGTCAAAACTCATATTGTTAATCACTTCTCTTGTGCCATTTATGGCAAACGGACCAACATTAAAGTATTTTTTTAATGCGGCTACTTTTCCTAGAGGATGATTGTGCTCTAAGGTATGAATTTTCCCCCAATTCCAAGCTTTTATGTCGGTACCAAGTTGTTTTTCTAAAAAGGCGACTGCTTCAACCAATGATTTTGACAGAATTTCTTTTTTTGATTCTGTTTTGTCTTTAGTGGTGATATCATCCCACCAAATGGAACTGTCTTTTTTAATTTGGTCAGCAATCACTCTTTTGGATAAATGTGTGGCTAAAAACTGGATAAACAATTTTTCGCCCAATTCATTTTCAAAAGTGTTTTTTAAATATAGGTAAATCCATTTATTGTATATGGTTGGGGCAATATTATCAACGGTATTTGAGCCATCCCAAAGTTGAAGTACATCAATGGCATTTTGTTCATTTTTGCTAAAAGAATCATAATCCATAATTTCAGTAAATTCTTTAACAATGCCTGGCGATACCGATGAAGTTATATCATTAATCATGGCCGACATGGATTGCTTGTTCCAGTTATTTTTGGGTGCTAACAATTGCACAATGCGTTTTGCGCGGTCTTCAGGAACATAATATCCGGGATATAACATACCGGCAATGGAATCGGGCTGATTATTGGCTGAATATACATAATTCCAAGGCGGATTTTCAGCCATCGGATTGCTGCTGAAATCCAAATATTCAATAGGGTCATCATAACCGGAAGCACCATTTAAAATAAATTTTGTGTTTACATTTGGGTTGTGTTTGTATAATTTTCCGGATGCCCACCAAGCCACATTTCCTTTTGCGTCTCCATACATAATATTTAATCCGGGCGCATGAATCATAGAGGCTCCTTTTTTAACATCGTTCATTTCAGTTGCTCGCGAAATGGTATAAAGCGCATCTAAAATTTTTCCTTCAAGCCGTGTGTAAATCCAAGACATGGCAACTGGTTCATTTTCCGCAATCGCCTCAATGGCATCGTTCATAATTGGTCCATGTCGTGAACTTCTTACGGTTATAATTACATCCTCCGCATCTTTTACTTTTATGGTTTTTGTTGCTGTTTTATAAGTTTCAAAGCCATTAGGCGTTTTGTATTTGGTGCTGTCTGCAGGGTCATTTTCTTCTTTATAAAAATCGAGATCATCATTTTCAAACATGGTTAAACCATAAGCGTAATTTCTGTTATGTCCCAATAAAGGGAACGGAACGCCCGCCAAATGATAGCCATACATTTCATAATCGGGCGTTACAGTGTGCGCTTCATACCAAACCGCAGGTTGCGAATAGCCAATATGAGGGTCGTTTGCAAAAATAACTTTTCCGGTTGTTGTTTTATTAGGCGAAACCACCCAACTGTTGCTTCCAATAAAAGGAGGAATAGGCGAGTTTTCCATAATTTCGTTCACACTGGCAACCATCGTGGTGAAATTGTCAATATTTTCCTTCGAATTTTTAATAAATGTGGTATTTGGATCGCTATTTATATTAAGCTCTTTGATATAGGCATCACCCAATTTTTCTTGAATAACGCTTAAAAGTGGATCGGTTTTTTGAGCCATAGCAAAACTAAAAGACATATATCCTAAAATATTATAAATGTCATTTAATTCGTATTTTTCTTTTTCAATTCCTACTAAAGTGAATTCAATAGGCGTGGAGCCATTTTCTATAAATTGGTTTATGCCGTTTAAATAAGCAACAGCCAATTTGTACACTTCCCCATTTTTGTCTAATTTTTCTATTGATTTTTTTGAAGCTTCTTCTATGCCCAAACTCACAAAAAACTGATCGTTTTTGAGCATATCTTTTCCAAAAATTTCAGATAATCTTCCAGGAGCAATTCTTCTCATCAATTCCATTTGCCAAAGCCTGTCCTGTGCATGAACATAGCCTAAAGCGGTTGTGGCATCATACTGATTTTGTGCATAAATATGTGGGATACCGTAGTCATCAAAATATACCGTAGTCTCATTTTCAATGCCTGATAAACTGATTTTTCCCGAATAATCAGGTTTTAGGCTGTTGAAATACATCCAACCACCAATTAAAATCAGGACGATTAGGACGCCAATAATGAGTAATATTTTTTTTAGAACGCGCATGGTAATGATAATTGCAATGGTTTTTCAAATATAATATTTTAAATCATATAAAATTTGAATACACAATTATCAATTTTATGGAAGAAAACGGCTTAAATAAAATTTCTTTTTGAACGAGAATGATTAAAAATATCTTTCTTTAATAATTTTTAAATGATGCATTTGATGTCCGGCAATAATAAAACCCAATGCTCTTACCGTCATGTCACTTCCGTTGGCGATACCTGATAAAGTGAGCATTTCGTTGGTGAAACTTTTGAATAAAGAGATACTTGCTCTGCGGGTACACCTAAATTCTTCCACCAAATCCTTAAAATTTCTTTTGTTGCCGTTTGAATTTTCCACATACCAATTTTCGTCGAACCCTTGTAATTCAGTGGCGTCATTTCTCGAAAAACGCAAGGCTCTGTAGCTCATAATACGCTCTGTGTCAATTAAATGTTGCAAAAGTTCTTTAATTGTCCATTTTCCTTCACCATACCGAAAAGTTAATTTTTCTTCCGGTAAATCTTTGACCGTTTTCAGTAAATCTTCGAAAGAATCATTTAAAATTTCAAATAATTCCACATTGCCCAATGCTAAAATATAGCTTTTGTAATGCGGATTGTATTCGTTTTCGTCTAGTTGAAATGAGTTCATAATTAGGCGGAATTTCTGCTTGCGTTAATATTTCCGAATAAGGAGCGTGTTACCATTTTTTCATAAATCTTAATTAATTCAACATCTGGATTTTCCTCCTTTTGCAATTCCTGAATTTTGCGAAGCGCAAATTGTTGAATGGTTAACAAAGGTAAAACAATATTTTCACGAATGGCAATGGATGCTTTTCCAACTTGGTTGCTTTGCATCAATTCAGTGTAATCGGAAAGTTTTAAAATAAGTCGTTTTGAAGTTTGATACTCATTGTGAATGATGTTCCAAAATTCTCCAAACTCTTCATCTTTTGCCATGTATTCCGTCAACTCAAAAAACGATTTTGTAAGTGACATCATGCTGTTTCCAATTAACGTTTTAAAGAAATCAGAACTTTTATAAAACGCTTTCACCTTCTCAAATTCACCATTGTCCTCATATTTTTTTAAAGCGGTACCAACGCCATAAAATCCGGGAACATTTTGCTTTAACTGACTCCATGAACCCACAAAAGGAATGGCGCGCAAATCGGCAAAATTTATTTCAGCTGAGGAGGAACGTTTAGAAGGCCGACTTCCAATATTGGTTTTGGCGTAATATTTTAGCGTGCTCATTCGTTCCAAGTAAGGCATAAACTTCGGATGATTTTTAAAATCAACATAGGCCTGATAGCTTGTTAATGCCAAATCATTCATAATTTCAGCATTGCTTTCTGTCATAACATTGTTGGCATTGCTAAACAATTCGTTTGAGATACCTGCACTTAACAACTGTTCAATATTAAATTGAGAAGAATCCAAAGTGCCAAAATTTGAACTGATGGTTTGCCCTTGCACGGTTAATTGTATTTCTTCATCTTCAATGGTTGGCCCCAATGAGGCATAAAATTGATGTGTTTTTCCGCCGCCACGAGCAGGCGGTCCGCCACGTCCATCAAAAAATATGACTTTTATGCCATGTTTTCTGGAAATTTCTGTCAGGTTTTCCTTGGCTTGAAAAATAGCCCAGTTTGCCATTAAATATCCGCCATCTTTGGTTCCGTCTGAAAAACCAAGCATAATGGTTTGTTTGTTTCCTCTATTTTTAAGATGATTTTTATAAGTGCTGTTCAAATATAATTTTTCTATAACGCTGGTTGAATTCGTTAAATCATCAACGGTTTCAAAAAGTGGAATTATATCAACATTTATGTGATGGTTAAAGCCGCACAAATTAAACATGGCAAAAGTTTCCATCATGTTTAAAGCCGATTGATTATTGCTGATAATGTAGCGGTTGGCGCCACGTTCGCCATTATTTTGTTGAATGGTTTTTATGGCATGAATCGATCCTAAAGTTTTTACGACCATTTCATCGTCAAAAATAGTTAAATCTACATGGTCAGCTACTTTTGATAAAATTTCAATTTGCTCATTTTCATTAAGTTCCAAATAATTTTCAGGAAAAATGGTATTTCCTTTTTCTGATAAGGTTTTTACAATTTGAACAAAAACATTGTGATGCACGCGGCTGTCTTGTCTAATATCTAATGTGGCAAAATGGTAACCGAACAAACGAATTTTATTGATGAAATCGTCAATTTCATCTAAGTATAAAGATTGATGTCTGGAAATAAGTATTTCTCTGATTTCCGTTAATTTTCCTAAAAATTCGTTTAACGGAAGCATGGTGTTAATTTCGGTATTGACGCTATTTTTAAATAAAAGATCTTCCAGTTCTGCAATAGATTCTTCAACACCGGCAAATGTCAACCGTCTTTTTAGTCTGCGAATATCCCGATAATAATTTCTTAAGATGGTTTTTTTTAAACGTTTTGCAACATCTAACGTTATTTCAGTAGTCACAAACGGATTTCCGTCTCTGTCTCCTCCTGGCCAAAACCCCAAATTAATAATTTCATTGTCAATAAGTTGATTGTCGAAAATATTGCTTTGAATGTAATTGTAAACACCCGAAACGGAATGATAAAACACGTTTTCCAAGTACCATATTAAGCTTACGGCTTCATCAAAAGGTGTAGGTTTTACTTTCTTAAAAAATGGTGTTTTACCCAATTGGGCCAAAAGCTGATTTATTTTCAGCAAATCGTTTTCCTGAATGGCTTCTGTTAAATCGGTGATAATTCCCAAAACGGCTCCCGGATAAAATTGTGTTGGATGCGCCGTTAAAACTACCCGAACCTTAAAATTTTCCAAATGTTTTTTTAATGCTTCCTTTTTATTTTCCAAAGCCGCAGTTTCTTTGCTGTTTCGCAAAGTTCCCACGCCGTCCATATTATTTACGATTGGAAACGCTGCGTCTTCAATGGCATCAAACAACACCACTTGCCGCTCAATATATTGGATAAAGCGAAAGAGTAAATTTATTTTTTCTTTTTCGGTCGGATTTGTATGATAGGCTTTAAAAAAAGAATCTACAATTTCGGTCGGATTTTTTTTGTTAGAGAAACCGTTTTCGCAAATTTCATGAAAAAGAGGCAACATGACGCCTGTTTTTGTAATGGCATCAAACGGAAGTGTCATAAAAATACTGTTGTAAATACGGTATTTTGCCAATACATTTTCATTAAATCTGGTGAGTTTCGGTAGTTTATGCATAGTTTATAAATTCTAAGGTGAAAATTACAAAAGCTTTGTTAAATAGCCGTTTTTAAAATGCTAATTTAACGAAATCGATTTTTTTGTGCAGGAATTTATTTCCGAAAAGGCTCGCATAAATCAGTCACTTTATTTTTTAGTGAAACAATGTTCTTTGACGGTTACACAAAGTTTCACAAAGACTCACAAAGAAAAAAAACCTGAAACTTTTTTTAAAACTCCCGACTTCTGACTTCGGTCTTCCGACTTTAATACTTTATTTTTAAAATTTTTGATGTGGATTTCGTAACTTTAAACCTTTCGTCTAATCTTTTTTCCACCACCCAAATAATGTCATTTTTGGAGCACAACAGCCAAACATTTTCTTTATCGTTAAGCGATAGTTTTTCGTCTTTAAAAAACTTTCCTACTTTCTTTTTGCCATTCAAACCAATAGGGAAAAAGAAATCTCCCTTTTGCCATTTTCTCAGGATTAATGGAAATTCAATTTTATCAAAATCAACGGAAATGGTTGTATTGTCATCGAAAATGAGTTCTTCCAACACTTTATTCTGATGATTTTTAGTGTCGAAAGGAATGTCGACGGTTTCAAGTTTCAGGGCAATGGGAATGTTAATTTCAGTGGTATTTTTAGAAATTTCAAAGCGTTCGATTTCTTCTTGTTGAAGAATTTCCGATAAAATCAATACGTCTCGGTCTTTTAACAAACGATGTGTTTTGCTAAAAACTTGCTTTCCGCTTTGGGAATCCAATAAATCGGCAACATCATTCCATGCTGTAAAGCCATATTCTTTTAAAAGTTCAAATAAGTAGATTTTAGGATTGCTTAGTTTTTTTAACTCTTGAATGCTAAAATGTACTTCGTTTTTATGGCTATGGGTAATTTTTTCTTTAATATTTTGAATGTGATCTTTTCCTATTTGTTGACTTCCTTTTAAGTTTTCGAGTGTGTTGTAGAAAGTATCCAGCAAATTCGGATTTAATTCTTTTAAAATAGGAACAACTTTATGTCGAATTTTATTTCTTACGTATCTTATGGAAGAATTGGTGCGGTCTTCTCTCCATGGGATCTTTTTTTTGGCGGCATACACTAAAATTTCGTTTCGGGTGAAAACCATAAATGGGCGGACAATATTTCCTTGAATTTCGGGAATTCCCAATAAACCGTCTAAACCAGTCCCTCGCGTTAAATTTATCAGAAATGTCTCTAAAACATCATCTTTTTGATGCCCTGTAATAATGTAATCGATATTATTTTCTTTGGCAATTTTTTGAAACCAGTCATAACGTAGGTCACGGGCTGCCATTTGGGTTGAAATCCCTTTTTCTGTGGCGTATGCTTCCGTTTCAAATTTAACGGAATAGGTTGGGATTTGTAATTTTTCACCTAAATTTTTCACAAATTCTTCGTCTTCATTGCTTTCTTTGCCGCGCAATGAAAAATTACAATGCGCCAATGAAATTTTAAATTTTAACTTGTGAAATAAATGTGTTAAAACAACACTGTCAATGCCTCCGGAAATGGCAATAAGCAAATTTTTATCATGTAAAAATGAAAATTTACTGTTGATATGTTCTTTAAGTTCCGATTTCATAAGGTGTAAATATAATTATTTAACATTGAACTGGTTTTAACTTTTTTTCAATTGGCTACAAAATGTTATTTTTCACTCACTTTTTGTCTTTTTTGAACTCCGTAGCGATGCTATGCAGTTAAAAAAAGCCTTCAATTAAGCAAAAAATTCCTATTTTTCGCTTCAATCAAAAAAGTTTA
>JAENXD010000072.1 GCA_016649745.1 Flavobacteriaceae bacterium
ATGGTGGGAGAGTATGTCACCGCCTTTCTTTTGAAAAACCTTCAACTTTACTGTTGGAGGTTTTTTTTTGGAATAAATTTGAGATTTATCAATCCGTATTTTCTGTTATCTGAATTATTTATCCGTATTTTGTTGTAATTATATTCTTAGATATTGTAGTTCTTAGGAATGGTTCAATGCGAAATTTAATGAATTCTTCTGAATAGAATTTGTAATCAGCTTCTTTACTAGTATTGGGATCATTTATTTTATTTTTATTATTTTCTTTTATAAGAACTTTTACTTTTAAAGCTCAGTTAATCGCGATTAGAGTTGAAGTATATTTACTGGAAAAGTATTAAGTGATTAATTAATAAAGAGACAAATTATTGGATTACGATTTGCTTCTGGTGAAAACTATGTAGCTTTTGCTGAAAAAGAAATAAAACAATCCATTAAAAATTGGAAACCGGATATATACCGGGTATAGAGGAATTATATATAAATGCAGAAATCAATTCCCCATAAAATAGAAGAAATTATTAAGTATGTTAAACATCAAATGTGTTTCTTAATTAGTAGGATACTTTTCTTTTATTATATTTTTCGTTTTTGCTTTTTATTTTTAAAGTCATCGAGGCGATTATAAAATATAAAAAGGCTAATAACCATAAATGATTCCATTCATTTAAAACTTCCATAAAAGAGGCTTCCATTTGCGTTAATTTTACAAAACCGGTTATTCCCGGAGTTGACGGAATTATTTTGGATATTAATTGATATAATCCAGAAAACCCTTCTTTTGGAAAAGACAAACCACTGAGCATTAAAGATGGAACAGAAAGCAACACCAAAAAAAGAATGGAATCTTCTCTTCTTTTGAAGAATGAACTAATAGCAATTCCTAAAAAAACCACGGAAAATATATACGGAACTAAAAACAAATAAACAACAAACAGGGAGGAGCGAACAGGAATTGAAAATAGCGTATAAACAATTCCTATTTGAATCGGGATAATAACTACAAAAATTGCGGTGTATAAACACGCTTTTGCTAACAATACAGGTATGGTGCCTCCTTTGTGTAATAACCTTGGAAAATGTTTATGTGTGGATTTCTCCTCTCGTCTTGATCCTCCTAAAATACCAATTCCCATTAACAACACCAATTGTACAATTAACGCTGTTAACATAGGGATCATATAGGTTGCGTATCCTGCTGAAGTATTAAATAAACTTGTTGATATTGCTTGTATTGGCGTATAATTTTGTTTTGCTTGATCGAATGAAATTCCTTTAGCCATCTGTCTTTTTATAGCAATACCAGCACTGTAATAACCATTAATTACTGAAACGTCTCCTAACACTATTTTATAAAAAATCATATTAGAAGCATCCGAAAAAGTAGTAATACTGGTTTGCATACCGCTACGAATATTTTTCTCAAAATCTTTTGGAATAATTACGATCCCCATTACTTTTTTTGAATAATAAGCAACTTTAGCTTCTTGTAAATCAGTATAAGTTGAAATAACTTTTGTTCCTTCAGTAGCATCTAACATCGCTGTATAATCTCTACTCATTTTTGAAGCATCCTGATTTACCACTGCAACAGGTACTTCTGTTACAACCTGATTTGAGTAAATATAGGTGTACACAACCAAAATAAGAATAGCCACAGAAAAGAAGGTCGTAATAACCGCTTTATCATTTTTTATTGCATTCCATTCTGTTGAAAACGCATTCCAAAAAGAGATTTTAGCTTTGTAATATGTTTTAAATAAATTTTTCATTATTAAATATGATGATTAAATACTCCTTTTTCAAATAGATTTTTTAGTTTAAACCAACCAAAGAAAAGTGGTGAAATACATAAAATTACCAAAATTACAATTGCCTTGAATGAATAAAACACAGGAAATCCTCTTTGAGATTGATCTAGTAATAATTCAAAAAAATGAGTGAACGGAAAAATTTGACTTAACCATTGTAATACTTTTGGCATTCCAAAAATAGGGAAAGTAATGCCTGAAAAAGATAAACTTACCGCAGCAAAACCTGAACCAATTGTTAAGGCCTCTCTAAAACTATTACTCATAGCAACAAAAAATAATGCAAAAGATTGATTGGCTAAAATTAGCAGTAGTAAACCTGCCAGCACTGTTATTTTACTTCCAAAAAATGGAAAATCTTGCCAAACATACATACTAAAAAGCATAATAATGCCTACCAATAAAAACCAAACTGTATAAGGCAATACTTTACCAACAATTACAGCTAATAAATTTCCTTTTGTAATACTTAATAATTTATTTCCTTTACTGTATTTTAAATCCGCACCAAAACAGTAAATGGTTGTCAGCATTACAAATATTTGAAAAAACATAGCTAAAAACCCTGTATTTAAATAGTATGAATAATTTGTATATGGATTTGACAATACATTATTATTGGCTACAATTGGTTGATAATTAACCATTGCTTGTTGCATTGAAATTCCTTTTTTTCGTTGCTTTTCAATGTTAACTCCAGCAGAAATAGTTCCAATAACTTTTCTAAAAGCTTTATATTCTAAACCACCAGGCAATAATAAATTACTATTGTACTGATTTATGACACTAACTTGTTTTCCACTTTTTAAATTGGTTTCAAAATTTTGTGGAATAGTAATTACTCCATACACTTTTCCCAATCGCACTAACTCTTCCCCTTTTTGCTGACTTATAGGAAAAAAACCGACTTCAATCTCTGGTGCCGCATTTAATTGAGAAATCACATTTCTTGAAATGGAGGAATGATCTAAATCTACAACAGCAACTGGCAAATTTCTAGCAACACCTTCACTTAAAAGCGTATTAAAAAATAAAATTGAAACAAAAGGCAGAATAACAGCAAAAATAAAAGTAGACTTACTATTAAATAACAGGGCTATTTCTCGTTTTGCAATTCGTAAAGAAGGTTTCATTTTACTCATTAAATTGAGAATAATCAATTAAAATACTCATACCTGGTCTTAATTCAACTTCCTTAGAAACTGGTGAAGCCTTAATTTCAAAAGTTCTAACATCAAAATCTCCGGTTGCTTTGGTAGCATTCCAAGTTGCATAATCACCTAATGCTGCCACATAATATATTTTAAATGTTACTTTCTTATTATTCAGTGCCGGTATAGTGGCATCAAATTCTGCTTCTTTTTTGAAGTTAGAAAGACTCGTTTCTTTAATATTTAAAATGGCGTAACAATTTGCTAAATCCACTAAATGTACAACAGGATACCCTGCGCCAATCAATTCACCTTTTTCAGGTAAAAAATTTAAAACTTCAGCATCAATAGGAGCAATAATATTACGTTCATTTTTATAACTTTCCAATTCGGTTAAAGCACCATCGGCTTGTTTAACCAATGCTGTTGCCGCTGCAATATCTTCACTTCTGGCTCCTTTTAAAGCCATTTGATACACACTTAAAGCAGCTTCCTGATCTTTAAATGCCACTTCTTTTTTAGCGAAAATCTCATCTCGTTGTTGTTCTGAAATTACGCCATCTTTAAACAAATTCTGCATACGGGCATATGTTTTTTTCATCACATTTGCTGCTGCTGTTGCTTTTTCATAAACACTTTTTGCGGCTTTAATTTCCTCTACTCTTGCCCCATTATTTGCTTTATTTTTTTGAGAATTTGCCGCTTCTCTTAATGCCAAAGCTTGTTGCTCTTTAGCCATAATTTCAGGACTTTCAAGCGTTGCTAACAATTGTCCCTTTTTCACGCTGGCACCTTCTTTTACTTCAAAAGTATTTATACGTGTAGGTATTTTAGCCGATAAATATATTTCCTTGGATTCAATTCTACCCTGTAACACGACAATTTTAGGTTTTGTTAAAAGCCAGACACCTGTAAGGACTAAAATTGAAATAATTACGATGCTAATAAGTGATTTTATAAATTTTGGATTTCTCATTTTAATATTAATTTTGATTCAAGAATAATGCTGTTTTTCCTGTAAGTACCATAAGCTCTCCGTAAGCTACATTGTACTCGTACAAGGCTTTAATTTTATGTAATTTAATTTCGGTTAATTTTAGCGTTGCATCTACAACCTCAAGCGAGGTTCCTGTACCTTCATCAAAAGCTCTAGTTCGCATAAATTTTAATTTATTTGCAAAAACTTCATCTGCATTTAAACTTTCAAATTGTTCCAATTCTTTTTGCATTGTGTTATACAATTTTTCGGTATAAGTTGATAAGTTTAATCGTGTTTGTTTATCCATTTCTTCAATTTGAGAAACTTTATATTTTGACGCTTTTATTTTATGTTCTCTTTGAAAACCATTAAACAACTCCCATTGTGCAGCCACACCCACAAACCATTTGGTGTCAACTAAAGGCAAATTATCTTTCCAAAAAACGTATTTGCCAAAAACTCCAACCTTCGGAAAATAATCACTTTTTTCAACTTTCACACCAACTTCTGCCAACTCAAGATTTTTTTCTAAAGCTTTTAATTGTTTATTTTCAATTAGCATTTCATCTTGAAATTCTTTTAATGATTTTACAACAGTTGGCGCAGTAAATGAGGTTGAAATAGCTGGAAGGACTTGTATGTCAATTAAATTTTGTACCGCAGTGGTCGCTAAGGAAATATCTTTTTTAGCGGCTAATAATTCTCTGTTCGCATTAGATAGTGCTACTTTAGCATTTAAAGTTTCTACTTCTGGAATCATGCCATTTTCAAAAAACTTGGTAGCTTGGTTATTATGAAGCAATACCGTTTCATAGACTTCTTTTCTTAAATTTTCAGCCTCAATTGCTAGCTTCAACTTAAAGTAATAAGTTATTAATTTTATAGTTAATTCATCTTCTTTTAATTGATAATGATTTTCTGATAGATTTAATTTTATTTCAGAAGCCTTATTTGCTGCATTAATTTTTCCCCCGGCAAAAATTGGCATAGAAACATCAACTGTAGCAAAACCTAAATTTTTTTCTTGTAAAGTAAAATTCCAATCTCCCAACACTAATTCAGGATTTGGAATTTGCAATAAACCACCAACCATATCTCTTGGCGCATTTAAATCGGCTGTAATATCCTCATCTAATCTTAAATAAGTTCCCGAAATACCAACTGTTGGCAACCTTAATCCTTTAGTTGCTTTATGTTCTTCTTCCATTGCTTTTACTTCAAACATTGATGCCTTCGCTTCACCATTTTTAGCCAGCATAAATTCATGAGCTTCTTTTAAGGAAAGTTCTTGCGCATTTGCAAAACCGCCTAGCATTAACAGGCAATAGACCAAATTTTTTTTGAATGGCATTAAAGTCATTTTTTTAATAGATAAACTCATTACTTTATATTTTTAAAAAATTCAAAATGTTTTTCGTTAAATAAGTAACATCCTCATTGGTTGTTTCTTGCCCATCAAAAATATTTTTCCTTTTAAAGTTTATATAATCTACCGGATAAACAAAAATGTGATAATACAATTGGTATAAGCTAATAGTTGTTGAAATTTCACCAGACACTATCCCAATCTTTTTAATATGGTCCATTAAAAGGGTGCTTTTTTCTTTAATTTCATCCATCGCTAAAAAATTATCATTATGAAGTAATTGATAAAAAAATTTAGAAGCAATAGGTTCATTCAAATAATAAACAACCCTGTTTTGAACAAACGATTTAATTAAAGGTTCTATACTTGTTTGATTTAAAGCCAGTAAAAATTCTATTTCTTTATATAATGAGTTTACCTTATCATAAAACAAATTATTTATGAGATCTTGCTTTCCTTCATAAATTCTATAAAGATAACCTCCACTTACATTTGCGCTTTTAGCAATCATTGCAATTGTTGTAGACTCAATTCCATTTTCAACAATTGTTTGCATAGTTGCTTCCTTAATACGTTGTATTTTATCTTCATCTATTTTACGTGCCATATTCTATTTTTTAAAATCGGGTACAAATGTATGAATAAATGTTCATTCATTTATAATAATTTTTAAAAAATTGATTTCCTCTAGTGAAATTGACGAAATAAAATAAGTATATACTTAGTTTATACAATTAATTAGTTTTATTTTGTCATTTGAAATATGAAAAAAATTATTCAATTATTGTTTTTTGTTTCTATCAGCACATTTGCAGGATATACTGCTGGTTTTGGTTTAAAAATGAATGAATTTAAATTAAGGATTTGAAAAATATTACGATTGCCATCGACGGCTTTTCTTCAACTGGAAAAAGCACCATTGCAAGACAGTTAGCATCAAAGCTAAAATATGTTTATGTTGATTCTGGAGCCATGTATAGAGCTGTTGCTTTGTATGCCATGCAACATAATTTGATAACTGAAAATTTCTTTGACAAGGAAAAACTGATTTCAAATTTGGATGAAATTAACCTAACTTTTAAATTTAATCCTTTACTGGGATTTGCTGAAATGTATTTGAACAACATCAATGTTGAACAAGAAATTAGATCCTTGGACGTTTCCAACTTTGTTAGTAAAATTGCTGAAGTTTCTCAAGTTAGAAGAAAACTGGTTGAGCAACAACAAAAAATGGGTATGAACAAAGGAGTAGTAATGGATGGCAGAGACATTGGTTCAGTCGTATTTCCAAATGCTGAGTTGAAACTGTTTTTAAATGCTTCAGCTGAAAAACGTGCTAAAAGAAGATATGATGAATTGATTAAACGTGGTGATAAAGTAACATATGATGAAATATTGAATAATGTGGTCTATCGAGATCATATTGATTCTACAAGAGAAGATTCACCTTTAATCATTGCTGAAGATGCCATTGAAATAGATAATTCTGATATGACAAAAGAAGAACAATTTGAGATAATTTATAAAATAGCACTTGAAAAAGTCAATGATTGCTAAGGAATATTCAAATATTTATGAGTTTGCAGGGATACCTTCCAAGTAGGATTTTTCATCACATAATCTACAATTAAAGGCATCATTTTTTCTCGGTTACTCCATTCTGGCTGTAAAAATAATTCACAGTTATCTGTTACTTTTGAAGCTTGTTCTTCGGCAAATTTAAAATCATTTTTATTAAAAACAATGACTTTTAACTCATTACATTTAGTGTAAATTTCATTTAAAGGCAGCTTTGTTTTTTTTGGCGAAAGGCAAATCCAGTTCCAGATTCCGCTCAATTTATAAGCGCCTGAAGTTTCAATATGTGTTTTAATATTATTAGTTTGTAAGGCGTTGGTAATATAATCCAACTCCCACATTAATGGCTCTCCGCCGGTAATTACAACGGTATTTGCATATTTTTTAGCATTTGCCACAATGCTGTCAGCATTCGTTGGAGGATGCAGTTTTGCATTCCAGCTTTCTTTAACATCGCACCAATGGCAACCCACGTCACAACCACCAATTCTAATAAAATACGCCGCCTTTCCTGTATGAAATCCTTCGCCCTGAATGGTGTAAAATTCTTCCATTAAAGGAAGCATTTCGCCTTTATCCAATAATTCTTTAATACTTGCATTTACCATGCTGCAAATATAAGATTTAGGAACGGTAATAAATATTTGCAACTTAATTTCTTTTGAAATTTTTAGTTTGGGTTTTATGTCTTATTTTTATAAAAATTATTCAAAATGACAAAGGAAGAAATTTTTTTTAATCATATAACAGAAGGTTATCAAACCAAAGGCGATTATTTTATTTTAGGTTCGGCGATGTTAGATGGCAAAACGATAAAAGAGACTTTTGTAAAAGTACCTTTAAAAACATTGAATAGGCACGGACTTATTTCGGGCGCTACCGGAACCGGAAAAACAAAGAGTTTGCAGGTAATGGCCGAAAACTTATCTGAAAAAGGAATTCCAGTTTTGTTAATGGATGTGAAAGGTGATTTAAGCGGATTGGCGCAACCGAGTCCCGGTCACCCAAAAATTGACCAACGTCATGCTGCTATTGGTTTGCCTTTTGAAGCGAAAAAATTTCCTGTTGAAATACTCACGTTGTCAGAGCAGGATGGCGTTAGGCTGAGAGCCACGGTTTCAGAATTTGGTCCTGTGCTGCTTTCCAGAATATTGGAGTTGTCTGATGCGCAAAGCGGTATTGTTTCCATTATTTTTAAGTATTGCGATGATCATAAATTGCCATTATTGGATTTAAAAGACTTCAAAAAAATACTTCAATATACCACTGCTGAAGGAAAAAAGGATATTCAAAAAGAATATGGTTTAATTTCCACCGCAAGTACAGGCGCAATTTTGAGGAAAATAGTGGAAATTGAGCAACAAGGAGGTGATTTATTTTTTGGTGAGCGTTCTTTTGATGTTCAGGATTTAGTTAGAATTGATGAAAACGGAAGGGGGGTCATTTCAATTTTGCGTTTAACTGACATTCAGGACAAGCCAAAGCTTTTTTCGACATTTATGCTGCAATTATTGGCTGAAGTGTATGCGACTTTTCCAGAACAGGGAGATAGCGGTCGGCCGGAATTGGTTATTTTTATTGATGAAGCACATTTGATTTTTAATGAAGCTTCAAAAGCATTGCTTTCTCAAATTGAAAGCATTGTAAAATTAATTCGTTCAAAAGGAATCGGGTTATTTTTTGTGATACAAAATCCAAACGATGTTCCAGAAGATGTATTGGGTCAGTTGGGATTAAAGATTCAGCATTCGTTGCGCGCATTTACGGCCAAAGACAGAAAATCCATAAAGCTGGCCGCTGAAAATTATCCTGATTCTGAGTATTATGATGTTGATGAAATTTTAACGCAAATGGGAATAGGAGAGGCTTTTGTCTCTGTATTAAATGAGAAAGGAATCCCAACGCCTTTGGCCTGCACCATGTTGCGTGCCCCAATGAGCAGAATGGATATTTTGACTGATAATGAATTGAAGCAACTTATTGACAGCTCTCATATTTATCATAAGTACAACGAGGTAATCGATAGGGAAAGCGCCTATGAAATTTTAACTGAAAAAATTGAAAATATATATGAAAAGGAAGAAGTTGCAAATAAGAAAAAAGAAGCAATGAAATCATCAAATAAATCAACCGGAAGATCAAGTACTAGAATGAATCCTATTTTAAAGGTAGTGACTAGCGCAAGCTTTATAAGAGGAGTGCTGGGAATTTTAAAACGGGTAATATAAAATCAAAAAATAATAAATAATTTTCAAATTCTTACGTTGTAGAGAGTGTGTTTATTAAAATAGTAAAAACAACAATCTGTTTATGTCTTTCTTTAAAAAAATCACTTATTTATTTTTAGTTTTATTTTTGCTCATACAATGTTCCAAAAATAATGATCAATTTTTAATTGAAAAAGGAAGGGTAGGGCTGCTAACCAAAAAGACAACGATTAAGGACCTAAATCCAATTTTTAAAAAAGACTCCATAGTTGCCGTGTTGTATGCTGATAAGGAAATAGACAAAAAATTATTTTCGGTGGAAAATGATGAGTATTTAATTTACTCAAAAAAGGGGAAGAAATTGCTTGAAATTGTGCCTGCTAATTTGAATGATCCGTCATCAGGAATAAAAAGTATCCAAATATTTGACGATAGCTATAAAACTTCAAAAGGAATTTCACTTCAATCTACTTTTAAAGATATTAATGAAAATTATAAGATAAATAAAGTTGAAACAACATTAACTTCAGCAACGCTGTTTATTGATGAATTAAATGCCACAATTTCCATTGATAAAAAAGAGTTGGGATTAAACAGTTTTAGCAGAGAAGAAGTTACAAGTGGCCAAATTCCCGATTTGGCAAAAATTAAATACTTTACCATTTGGTTTAATTAATTATGAAGTCACCAAATAAAACTAAAGTAAAAAGAGCTCCGAAAAGAGGTTTTTACGATATAGAGACCGTTAACAGAATATTAGATGCTAATTTTATTTGCCAAATAGCATTTATTCATGAGGGTTATCCTGTAATAATTCCAACAATTTATGGGAGAAATGGCAGTAATATTTTTGTTCATGGAGCTAATATAAGCAGGATGCTGCTTGAACTTGAAAAGGGATTTCCGATTTCAGTAAATGTTACCCAAACTGACGGTATTGTATTGGCTCGTTCCGCATTTCATCATTCCCTAAACTATCAATCAGTAATAATTTTTGGAGAAGCTATTTTGATTGTGGATGATAAGGAACGTATTGCGGCTCTTGAAGTAATTTCAAATCAAATAATTCCAAATCGTTGGGAGGAAGTCAGATTGCCAAATAAAAAAGAGTTGAAAGCAACAAAAATTTTTAAGATTCCTATTTCTGAGGCTTCAGCTAAAATAAGAACAGGACCACCAATTGATGAAAAAACCGATTATGATTTGCCAATTTGGGCTGGAATTATCCCAATGAACACAATATTTGGAAAACCTATTGCAGACCCTCTGCTAAAAGAGGAGATACCTATTCCTCAATCCGTTAAAGATTTGATTAAGAACATGAAGTAATCTATTCTAAATAATATTCTTTATTCATTTTTGCAACGGTACAATTCCAATTTAAATCTGTTTTTATTTTAGTTTTCAGTGCCTCACTTTGGTGTGGTTCCCCGTGATTGATAAAAGTAAGTATTGGCGGTTTCTTAAAGTGTTTAAGCCAGTCCATCAATTCACTTTGATCTGCATGACCCGAAAATTCATTGATCTTAAAAATTTCCGCCTTAACTTTATGATATTCACCAAAGAATTTAATTTCGTCATCCCCTGCAAGCAATGATCTTCCGCGTGTTCCTTCAGCCTGGTAGCCCACTATTAAAATGCTATTTTTTTCGTCAGAGATTATTTTATCCAAATAATGCAATACCCTTCCTCCTGTAATCATGCCGCTTCCTGCCAAAACAATTTTAGGATCTTTATTGTTGACAATCATTTTAGAAGCATTAATTTCAGTAATCAAATTTACAGTTGACACCATGCTTTTGATATCCTCGTCTGATAGTTTATGGCCATTTTTATATTTAAAATAAACTTCCGTGGCATTAACGCCCATCGGACTGTCAAGAAATATTGGAATATTTGGCAGCTTATGTTCTCTTTTCAACAGACTCAATAAGTAAATAATTTCTTGTGCTCTTTCCACAGAAAAAGTTGGGATTATTAAAATACCGCCTTTATTGTAGGTATGATTTATGCACTTCAGCAACACCTTATTAATTGAGCTGTTTTTATGGTTTCTGTTACCATAGGTAGATTCAACAACAAGGTAATCGGCTTTCTCAATATATTCAAAAGGATATAAAATGATCGGTTCTTTTCTTCCGAGATCTCCAGAGAAGACAATTATTTTTCCATTAACATCCAAGACCACAAATGCACTTCCTAAAATATGGCCGCTATTTACAAATTTGAATTTTATATTGTCATCAATAATATTCCAAGTATCCAAATCAAAGGTTTCAAAGTGGGTCATTGTAAGTTTGGCGTCTGCAATTTCATACAAAGGTATGGCTGGATCGTGTTTGGTGTAATGGTGTTCATTGGCTCTTCGGGCATCTTCTTCCTGTATTTTGGCACTATCCAATAAAATAATTTCTGTTAAATCTCTGGTTGAAGGGGTACTATAAATTTTGCCAACATACCCGTTTTTGATCAGAATAGGAAGATATCCAGTGTGGTCTAAATGTGCGTGGGTCAATATTACTAGGTCCAATTCTTTGAAATCCTCGGGAATTTTTTCCCAGTTTTTTGAACGCAATTCCTTCACGCCCTGAAATAAGCCGCAATCAATTAATATTTTTTTATAATTAACGTCCAATAAAATTTTAGAACCGGTTACTGTTCCTGCTCCACCAAAAAAGGTTAGTTTCATATGTAATTATTTATTGTTTTTTATGGGTCATATGTAATTCGCATATCTTCATTGGTGTTTGTATTGAGTTTCCGCTATGCTCATTTCATATGTAATTATTTATTGTTTTTTATGGGTCATATGGAATTGCTTCGCCTGTTCGCTATCGCTCGGGTCGCATATTTTCCGCTAGAATTGGATCATCTTTCCGTTATGCTCATTTCATTTTATGTTGATTTATTATTGTACCATTAAAATTAGGTATAAATTTTTAATTATAAAATGATATGCATCAGTTCTCAATCATTGATTTTATAAAAGCTTATGAGAATTTGATATGCAGGCCTTTTTAATATTAAAAACATTTATAAGGCTGATGTTTTTAGGGCAGGTACTGAATATTTTTTGTATACTTGTCAAGTTTTACTTTTTTAAAAATTGTCCAGGGACTTGTAATAAAATAAAAAAAGTAACGTTGTAAGAATTGGAAAAGCTTAAAGTATAACTTTCTGATAATGATAATTTTTCATCCTAATAAAAAAGAGAGACAAACTGAAAATGAAGAAACCCTATTTAACGCCCATTTTGCTAACTGTATCAATGTTTTTTTTTGTTGAAACTAACAGCTCATCGGGAAATACTCCATTTGAACCTATTAACAATTTAAGTGCTTTATCAAATTCCAATGATTTTGGTTCAAATTTCAGCAGGCAAAATGATTTGAATGATTTTATTTTAAAGGAGGCATATAAGTATCCTTTAAGGGAAATGCACAATTATGTTAGTCGTCTAAACAGTGCTCACGGATTTAATGGAAGTATATTGGTCGCTAAAGGCGGAAAAATATTATTTGAAGAACACGTTGGAAATATAGACCCAAGGCATAAGGAGCCCCTTGAAAACACGAACACCTATCAACTCGCTTCCCTTTCCAAACAGTTTACTGCCTCGGCAATTTTGTTGTTGCACCAAGAAGGTAAACTGGATTTAGATGATTTTGCAGCAAAATATTTGACTAATTTTCCTTATAAAAACATTACAATTCGCCATTTGTTAAACCATATTTCCGGACTTCCAAACTATATGTACGCGGCAGAACACGATTGGACCGGTAAATTGCCGCCGGATAACGTTGCAATGTTAAACCTCATGAACAAGTTAAAAATGCAGGCCTATTTTAAACCAGGGAGTAGGTTTGAGTACAGCAATACGGGCTATTTTATCCTTGCCTCCATTGTTTCAAAAATAAGCGAACAAAGTTTGGGCGATTTTCTGGATAGCAAGTTTTTTAAGCCGTTAAATATGGAGCATACTTACGTTCATAATCCAAATGTGGAAACTGGGAAAAATGAATTATTAGGTTTTAGGAGATATGGAAGGTCGTACCGATCTATTCCATTTTCAATTAATGACGGCGTTGTTGGTGACAAAGGTATTTATTCTACGGTTAATGATTTATTTAAGTGGAATCAATCTTTAACTGAAAATACTATTTTAAATGATGCTGTTTTGGCAAAAGCATTTCTTCCAGGCAAAACCAACAATGGCAAAAGTGTGCCTTATGGTTTTGGCTTTAGACTGAATCATGAAGATGACAGTGATTTGATATATCATAATGGCGTATGGAATGGATTTAGAAATACATTAAGAAGATATGAAGCCGACAATATCACCATTATTATATTAAGCAACAATAGCTTTAATTCAATTACGGCTGTTTCGGAGGAACTCCATGAACTTGGTAAAGCCTTTTCAAAATATGATAGTTTTGCATCTCTACTAGAAAATACCAATATTTATGATATCAATAAATTAAAAAATGATTTGGTAAAATCAGTCATTGTTGAATTGAACCAAATTTGGTTGGTATTTAGAGTTGGTTTATTGGTTTTGAAGGAGTTTTAAAATTTGTGTTGTGACAAATTCTCTAAAGTATATTAGTCTAAATTAAAATTCACTTCAATGTACTAAATATTGTTAACCATTGCAATTTAAAAATTTACATATATCATTTAGTTACATTGACATATCCTATAAATCGGGAGATGGTTTCCTTATTAATTGATAACTTTGAAACAAACAATAATTATTCAAATGAAAAAATACACCATACAAAAATCGCCATTTATAGTTCCAACTAATGACGGAAAATTAATAGAAGAACATTTTGGGCATACCACCCAGCAAGGGGAATTAAGTTTGGCACATATGATAGCGCCTCCGCATTGGAGCGAACCTTTTCAAACTCCTGAATTTGACGAATACACTTATATTATTAGAGGAAAAAAGCAAATAAGTATTGATGGAGAACTCATTATTTTAGAAGCTGGGCAATCTATTAAAATAAGTAAAGGTGCTAAAATTAAATACTCAAATCCGTTTGATGCTGAATGTGAATATTTATCGGTTTGTTTGCCTGCTTTTTCTGTTGGTTTGGTGAATAGGGAAGAGGAATAATTTAATAATTCAATAGTTTTCTTAACCGCAAAGTACGGAAGGAAAAATCGCGAAAGGCGCAATAAATTAAAAATCAACAATGATTAAACATTGTGATTTTGGCAAATTCTTTGCGTAAACCTTTGCGAAATTAGCGGTTAAACGGTGAAATTATTTTACTTTCTTTCACACGCCAACAACGTATTTTTCATCAGCATCGCAATGGTCATTGGACCAACGCCCCCCGGAACAGGGGTGATAAAAGAAGCTTTTTTGCTGACACTTTCAAAATGAACATCACCGGCCAAACGATAGCCCTTTTTTTTGGTGGTGTCCTCAACCCTTGTGATTCCTACATCAATAATTGTGACACCGTCTTTGACCATATCGCCGGTTAAAAACTCTGGAATGCCTAGGGCGGCAACAATAATATCAGCCTGTAAAGTGAATTCTTTTAAGTTTTTTGTTCTGCTGTGCGTAATAGTCACAGTCGCATCTCCCGATTTTCGTTTTTGGCTCATTAAAATACTCATTGGTCGGCCCACAATATGGCTTCTTCCAATAACCACCACATGTTTTCCTGAGGTTTCCACATGGTAACGCTCCAACAATTCTAAAATTCCGAAAGGTGTTGCAGGCAAAAAGCAAGGCATATCCAAAGCCATTCTTCCCACATTTGTTGGATGAAATCCGTCAACATCTTTATCTGGATTCACAGCATTCAGTACTTTTTGTTCGTCAATATGTTTTGGTAAAGGGAGTTGAACTATAAATCCGTCGATATCATTGTTGCTATTGAGCTTTTCTATTTCCTGCAATAATTTTTCTTCGGTTGTTTCACTGGGAAGTTCAATTAATGTTGAATTGAAACCCACCAATTCACAAGCTTTTACTTTGCCACTGACATAAGTCATACTTGCGCCATCACTTCCTACTAAAATGGCTGCCAAATGTGGTGTTTTTTTTCCTTTAGCTTTCAATTGTCTTACAGATTCCGCAATTTCAAGTTTTAAGTCATTCGATGTTTTTTTTCCGTCGAGTAAAATCATTCTTTTTAAGTTTTCAGTATTCAGTTTCAGTATTCAGTTTTTTATTTAAACTTAATCAAATCAATACTTTTTATTATTAATGCGAATTAAGGGTTAACAATTGGATTTAAAAAACAAGCTATAAGTTTTCCAAATATATGTATAATTAATCCTTGTAAAGACCTGTCTTTGCTTGCATTTTGGATTTGAGTTTTTTCATTTATCCAATTAAAAAAAGATTCTACGGGTTGTCTTATGGCTGATACAGCCTTTGAATAGAGG
>JAENXD010000279.1 GCA_016649745.1 Flavobacteriaceae bacterium
ATTTAATCGCAAAATTTGCCATTACAATGCTCGACCAAGAAAAAACGTTCCCAAAATCTAAAAATAGAAAACGTCAGAAAGCCTTTGCTAGCGATACTTACAGAGAATTAATCCTGCAAGTTTAAAAGCGAATGCCCTGAAAGTAATATAGGTTAAGTGGTTATGGTAAAATATTTGTTTACTTTTGTAGCATAAAAGAGAAATTAATAATTAAAAAAACAGGATATGGCAATTGAAGTAACAGATGCAACATTTGACGAAGTAGTATTGAAATCGGGCAAACCGGTTATGGTTGATTTTTGGGCAGCTTGGTGCGGACCTTGTAGAATGGTAGCGCCAATTATGGATCAATTAACTGCAGAATACGCAGATAAAGCAGTTATTGCGAAAGTGGATGTGGATGCAAATCAAAAATTTGCTGCAGAATATGGTGTAAGAAATATTCCTACGGTATTGGTATTTAAAAATGGCGAAGTTGTTGAAAAACAAGTGGGTGTTGCGCCAAAAGCAACGTATGCACAAAAAATAGATGCACATTTATAAGTGTTAATTTTAAGAGAATAAATAGAAAATGCCCGGTAATTTGCTGGGCATTTTCTATTTATATATTATATTTACAAGAATCAAATTTAGAAAGATGGCCGGTATTTCATTAGAAAATATTTCAGAATTGATCCACCTTGAGTTGTTGGCAAAACAAGTAGTGGAAGGATTTATTACCGGCATGCATAAAAGTCCGTTTCACGGTTTTTCGGTTGAATTTGCTGAACACATAAATTACAATCAAGGCGAAAGTACCCGTCATATCGATTGGAAATTGTACGCAAAAACCCAAAAGTTATTTGTAAAACGCTACGAAGAAGAAACCAATTTACGTTGTCATCTTATCATAGACAATTCGGCTTCCATGCATTTTCCGGTTGTTAAAAATCCTTCCATTGACCATTTAACAAAAATTGCATTTTCGGCAATTGCCTCTGCCGCCTTGATAGAACTTTTAAAGCGCCAGAGAGACGCTGTTGGCTTAAGTATTTACAGTGATAAAATCGAGTATTATGCCCCGGCAAAAGGAAGTGAGCGACACAGGAGAATGGTGATGGCTCATTTAGAGGATTTGTTGAATCACCCTTCCAAAAAAACAACTGAAACCTATAAAATTTTGCATGAAATAGCCGAAAAAATAAACAGAAGATCGCTTGTTTTTTTATTTACGGATATGTTTCAAACTAACAGAAGCGAGCAGGAATTGTTTGAAGCTTTACGTCATTTAAAACATAACAAGCATGAGGTTGTTTTGTTTCATACTTATGATGGAAAGCTGGAACTGGATTTCGATTTTGGAGATACGCCCAAAAAATTTGTTGATGTGGAAACCGGAGAACAGCTGAATTTATACGCTTCATCCGTGAAAAAAAACTACAAAACGGCTATGGAAACCTATTTTAATGATTTGAAGATGAAGTGTATGCAGTATAAAATAGATTATGTTCCTGTGGATATCAATAAAGGGTTTAATCAGATCCTGATTTCCTATCTCATAGGCAGAAAAAGATTTTAGCAAATTTATTGCAAAAACCTTTGCCAATACAAAAAACGCTGTTATATTTGCATCCGCTAAGAGCAACGGTTTGGTAGTTCAGCTGGTTAGAATACCTGCCTGTCACGCAGGGGGTCGCGGGTTCGAGTCCCGTCCAGACCGCATAAAGCCTGATAATCATTTGATTATCAGGCTTTTGTATTTTTAAAATATTTTTTTGTGTCGATATTTGTGTCTTTATTATTTAAGTATGTTTAATTGTTATAGGAATTTCAATATGAGTATTATTCAAAATTACATAGATTATATATATTACATTGAAAATAGAACAGAGCAAAAGGAAATAATTACTAAATTAGCATTATGCCAATAAAAATTTCATATAGCCAAAATCAATTGCGTGATTATTCTTCCTTATTTTCGAGGAGTGAAGCCCAATCTTGGTTAAGAAATGATTTTTCTTCTATTAAGCATAAAATTAATCGTTATGATGGCAATTGGGCAAAATCTAAAAAAGCAACTTATATTGATTATCTAAAATATGTATATTCTATTTTGGAATCTCATTACCAAAATGAATATATATTTAAAAATTCTTTTTTAAACGAATGGTTAATTGAAGAAATTGGCAGAAACAATTCTAAAGTATTTAATGAATATAGGGTTGGTAATGCTGTAGCTGATTTAGTTATGTTTAATGGAAATTC
>JAENXD010000056.1 GCA_016649745.1 Flavobacteriaceae bacterium
CCAAACTTCAGTACCGTAATCATAGTGGTGTTATGGTAAGCAATCAGTTCTTTCAAGGTCTTATGCGTATCATCTTCACCTAGATAACGAGCTTTGATTGCATTGGCGGAAACAATTTTATCTTCTTCCAATAACTGCTTATGGCAATCCAATAATTGACTATAAACCTGGTCCAAATAGGTGTTTAATAGTCTAATTTTAATAGTAGTCCCACGTCCTCTATTTTTTGAAGAATCCCATTCTTTAAATAAAATAGTTCTTTTAAGACTAATTTCGGAACGTTGTCCATTAACTGTAATACGAACATAGATTGATAGTTGGCTCGCAGTGCTTCTTGATTTTCTTGTGAAGATAATAATTGAAAAGGTGCTGTTTGTCTGCATTTTATAAATTTTTAGTTTAACAAATTTTTGTAAAGACAAAAGCCTATTTGTTCTTAAAAGTTCTTTAAAATTACGACAATTTTTGTGAGATAGTGTACACCTAATTGCACACCTTTTAGTTGATTTTAAATGAAATCAATTGATATCATAAAAAACAAAAAACACTGATAATCATACGATTAACAGTGTTTTGATATAACCTAAAACTAGGTTGGTCGGGGTGGCAGGATTCGAACCTGCGACCTCCTGCTCCCAAAGCAGGCGCGATAACCGGGCTACGCTACACCCCGAAAATTATGAAGTAAAAACCACATAACAATCATTTTCAATATTTCAAATTAACACTACTTTAAAATAGCCCAACTTGGGCGGAGTTTATGCCGTGCTAAGCACGGTACTACACCCCGAAAAATAAAAAAGCGGAGAGACAGGGACTCGAACCCTGGCGACAGTTACCCGTCGACAGATTAGCAATCTGCTCCGTTACCACTCCGGCACCTCTCCTAATATTTGCTTTATGAACTTATTTTTGCGAGTGCAAATGTAGCATTACAAATGCATTCACACAACATTTATTTGCTTTTTTTAATGAAAATTCGAACATATTTATTCAGGATATTCAATTCTTAAATGATAAATATTCTTTAACTTCTTCTTTAACACCTTTTTAATGGTTTCCAGCTCTTTAAAAGTGATATCGGCATTCATAAATTGCCCGTCATCCATTTGTTTATTTACAATTTTTTCAACCAAATCATCAAAAGCCTGAGCTGATGGTTCTTTAATGCTTTTTGATGCGGCTTCAACAGAATCACACATCATTAAAATAGCGGTTTCTTTTGAAAACGGAATTGGACCCGGGTAATGAAAATTACTTTCAGCAAAAACATTTCCACTCATTTCTTCTTTTTTAAAAAAATAATAAACCAGCGTAGTTCCATGATGCGTTCTAATAAAATCAATAATTCTATCGGGAATACGATTCTTTTTTGCCATTTCCACACCATTAATGATATGATCAATAATGATTTTAGCACTATCGGTTGGTGTAAGTTCATTATGCGGATTCACATTGGTTGCCTGATTTTCCGTAAAATACATAGGGTTTATAATTTTACCAATATCATGATACAATGCTCCGGTACGCACCAACATTGAGTTTGCATGAATTTCATTGGCACAAGCTTCGGCTAAATTGGCAACTTGTAAAGAATGTTGAAATGTTCCGGGAGCTTTTTCGGCCAATTCGCGCAGTAATTTAGAATTGGTATTCGACAATTCTTTTAAAGATTCATCAGAAACCAAACCAAAAAGTTTTTCAAATATATAAATTAACGGTAATACAAATAAAGTTGCCGCCCCATTCATCGCAAAATAAGTCAATTTTTCCAAATTTATATTTAGGGCGTTCCCTTCCTGAATTACTGAAAAAGCAAAATAGGCTACAAAATATACAAACGTAATTTGTATGACAGATAGAAATAAATTTGCCCTTTTGTACAGTTCTGAAATGGTTAAAATGGTCACTATCCCTGCAATAATCTGTAAGAAAACAAATTCGAAACTGTTGGGCACTATAAAACCAAGTAGCAATACGGTTAACGTGTGAGCGAACAAACCCAATCTTGAATCAAAAAAAGCTTTTAATACCAGCGGTAATATAACGATGGGTGCCACATAAATAAATTTAGCGTCATATTTAACAATAAGTGTAATTAACAGGATAACCAGTACCATGTTAAAAAAAATGAATGTCACTTTGTTATTGTTGTCAAAAATGTCCAATCTATATTTTCTTAAAAAAAGCAACAGCATTAAAAATGACAATGCCACCAATAACGAATACCCTAACACAATCCAATTAGAATTAGATTTACTCCACACTTGCGAATCAAATTCAGTTTTAAGTGAATTCAATTTTACCAGCTTTTCTCCTTCAACAATATCCCCTTTGAATATAATGCGTTCTTTTTCTGCAACCAATCCTTTTGTATAGGAAATATGGCTTAAATTTTCTTCATATGCTTTTTGGGTAAAATTTTCATCAAAGGTTACATTTGGCTTTAATTCGTTTGAAATAATTGCTAAAATGTTTTTTTCTTCTCTTGATAAAGGCAGATTTTTAAATTTACTGTTCAGGAATTCTGAAATCTGAGGTGTTGTAAAAAGTTTGTTTGGCTGAATGTCCTTAATTTCATTCCCCCTTCTTAAGGTTAATCCAACTTTGTCAACTTTTTCCTCGCTTAACGGATCCAAATAACCATATTCGTAAATTTCACTTAAAATTTCATCCGCTTTTTGGATAAGTTTGTTTCTGTTTCTTTGGGATAATTTAGTTGTTGACAGATATTCTAAAATTTTTTCCGAAATATTCCTCTTAACAGTCAAAACAACCTCATCATTATACTCGAAAAATTGTTTTGACGTTTCCTTAATTTGTTGCTTTTCTGCCTCAATTTCTTGGTTAGATTTTTTAATGGAAAAATCAAATGGCGCATAATAATTTTCATATTGCCAAGGTTTACCTTTTTGAAATTCATATTTAAATTGCCCGCCTTTTGGGAATAAATAAACAACTAAAATTATAGTTAAGATATATAAGAATAGTTTATATATTAAGGAGTGATTTACAAGTAATTTGTTTATAATTTTTTTCACTAAGTCTCTATTTGACCTCCAAAAATAGCAATTATTATGTTAACTGTATTTATGGTCGTCGTTATTTTTAAAATACAAGCCTTTTTGCGGAACTATTATTTTAAATTCCTTACTCAAAAGCAAAAGCGGTATTTTTAAGCAGAAGTAACATAAAACCAAATAAACCATCCACTAAAAACTGAAAAATTGTATAAAATTGCTTAATTTCGCAATAGAATTTTTGAATATAAACAAAATGAAAGAAGTTGTCATTGTATCTGTTGCCCGAACACCAATAGGAAGTTTATTAGGTAGTTTATCTAATATTCCAGCCCCAAGATTAGGAGAAATTGCTATCAGGGGTGCTTTAAATAGAATAAAATTAGACCCAAAACTTGTTGATGAAGTTTTTATGGGAAATGTAGTTTCAGCAGGATTAGGTCAGGCACCTGCAAGACAAGCGGCTCTTTTTGCAGGAATTCCAAATACCGTTCCCTGTACCACCGTTAATAAAGTTTGCGCTTCCGGAATGAAGGCAATTATGTTTGCCGCTCAAGCTATTAAAACTGGTGACGCTGAAATTATTGTTGCAGGCGGTATGGAAAATATGAGTAAAATTCCACATTATCTGGAAGGAAGAAAATCGACTAAACTTGGCAATATTACAGTAGCTGACGGACTTTTGGTTGATGGTTTAATAAATGTTTATGACCAAAAACATATGGGAACTTGTGGTGATTTATGCGCTGATGAATATAAATTCACAAGAGAAGATCAAGATAATTTTGCTATAGAATCCTATAAAAAATCTGCCGATGCCTGGGCAAAAGGAAAGTATTTAAATGAAGTTGTTCCTGTTGAAATTCCTCAAAGAAAAGGAGATCCTATCATTTTTTCTGAAGATGAAGAGTATAAAAATGTGAATTTAGAAAAAATTCCAACCTTACGTCCTGTGTTCAGCAAAGATGGAACCGTAACTGCCGCAAATGCTTCTACACTAAATGATGGCGCTGCAGCTTTGATAATTATGAGTGCAGACAAAGCCAAAGAATTAAATCTTAAACCCATTGCTAAAATAATTGGTTATGCTGATGCTGCCCATGAACCAGAATGGTTCACTACAGCCCCAGCGAAAGCCATTCCAAAAGCATTGGCCAAGGCTGGTTTAAAAATAGATGACATTGATTATTTTGAGTTTAATGAAGCTTTTTCAGTGGTTGGATTGGCCAATATTAAAATTTTAGGCATAGACGCTTCAAAAGTGAATGTGAATGGTGGTGCTGTTTCTTTAGGACATCCACTTGGTATGTCTGGCGCTAGAATTGTAATCACATTGGCTTCTATACTTGAACAAAATAAGGCGAAATATGGGGCAGCAGCAATATGTAATGGCGGCGGTGGCGCAAGTGCTGTTATTATTGAACGCCTGTAAACTTATTGTATGGATTACGGAATTTGTAATTTAAGTATTGTCCCTCTTAGAATTGAACCTAGCGACAAAAGTGAAATGGTTTCACAGTTGCTGTTTGGGGAGCATTTTAAAGTGCTGGAAATTCATAAAAAATGGAGCAAAATTAGCATTGCATTTGACAATTATGAAGGTTGGGTTGACACCAACCAATATCTTAAACTTTCAGAACAAAACTTTTTCGAAATTGAAAAGTCAAACATGGTCTTGGCTGGTGAATTAATTGATTTCGTAACCGATGAAAATGAGTCGTTTTTTACCATAACCATTGGTGCCTCACTTCCTTTTTATAATGATAAAGCCTTAAAATTAGGACTTATAAATTACCATTACGAGGGACAAGTTTTTACTGGAAAACAACCCAAAGAAATCCTTATTGAAATGGCGATTAAATTTTTAAACGCCCCCTATTTTTGGGGAGGAAAAACGCCTTTTGGAATAGATTGTTCCGGTTTTACACAAATGGTATATAAACTTTGCGGCTATAAATTATTACGTGATGCGGGCCAACAGGCTACCCAAGGCGAAGTTTTAAGTTTTATTGAAGAAAGTGAACCTGGAGATTTGGCCTTTTTTGACAATGAAGAAGGTGTTATTGTCCACGTTGGAATTATCATGAAAGATAATTATATTATTCACGCCCACGGAAAAATTAGAATTGACCGAATTGACCACAGCGGTATTTTTAATGTTGATACGCAAAGGCATACACACAAATTAAGAGTCATTAAAAAGATTATATAAAAAAAAGCTTCCTGAAAATTAGGAAGCTTTTTTTATAATTACTTAAAAATAATTATTCTTTGAGTTCATCATAAACTGCTCTAACTTCATTAAGTTTATCCGTCATTTCCAAATTTTCATACAAACCCATTAAGGTTTGCGCAGTATTAATGTTTGTTTTATTATATGAAAATGCTTTTTCGTAATAAGGCAATGCTTCTTTATAAATTTCAAATTGTTGTGCCTGTAATTTATCATATTTTTTAAAGTCTGATAAACTTTTATTCATTTCTTCAATAATTGGTTTTGTTTTTTCAATAATTGCAGCACCAATATTATTGTAAGCATCGGCATAATCAGGTTTCAATTCAATAGCTTTTTTAAAGAATTTTATGGCTTCATCGATATTTTGTTGATCCATATTCATAACTCCAACATTATAATATAAGGTTGGTTCCGTAGGATTTAATCGAATAGCCTCTTCTAAACGCTCTTTAAATTTAGCGTTGTCACCAGATTTATAGTAAATATTAGCTTCGTCAATTAACAAAGAGTAACTGTTTGGAAATTCTATTCTTCCTTTTGAAATAATCTCTAAAGCTTTTTCATTATTTCCTTTATCAGAATAATTTTGAGCTAAATTCTTGAAGATCATTTCACGTCTTGATTCTTTTTTCTCTTCTCTAGGGTTTTCAGCCAACCCTAATTTAACCTGTAAATCCATACTTTTTTTATCACCAAAAACTATGTCTTCTTTAGTTTCTTTGTCTGTAGCAACATAAATAGTTGTGATTCCTGTATAATTTAAATCTAATAGTTGTTCATATATCTTAATAGATTTGTCATAATCTTTAGCAAAATAGTAAACCAATGCGGCATTGTCCAAATAAGAAGTATCTCTCGGACTTAATGCATACACTTGTTGAAATTCTTTTGCGGCTTTTAGAAAATCTTGATCTTCTTTTGTTTCCATTGCTTTGCTATAATCATTAGAAGCATTGTCCGCAACAGTAACAATCAATTTATTAAGCAATCCACCAATTTCATTTGTATACTTAGTTTTGCCAATTTCCTTTTCATAACTAATTAGCTTATTAAATGCAGTACCAACTTTATCAATATCAGCTTGAGGTGCTCCGTTTTGATACAATGCCAAACCTTTTAAATAATAAAAATTAGCCTTTGTTTTTTCATCTGCATTGGCTATTAAACCTTCAGCCTGATTGATTGCTGATATTGCTGTTGCAAAGTCATTTGATTTAATGGCTTTTTCAGCAGTTTTTAGTTCGTCTTTTTGCGCGAATACTGTCATACTAATAAAAAAAGCTGACAGAATTATTAATTGTTTTCTCATTTTTTTCTGATTTATTGTTATTGATTTATTCTTGGTTTAAATTATCTTCATCACTATCACTGTTTTCAATTTCCGTGCCATTGTCAATTTCGATGTCATTTTCAAGAAATTCAACTTCATCTTCTTCATGCATCACTTTTGCAACTGCCGCAATGGAATCGTTGTCTTTAATATTGATAAGTTTAACTCCTTGAGTTGCCCTTCCCATTACTCTTAAGTCACCTACAGCCAATCTGATTGTAATTCCGGATTTATTGATAATCATTAAATCATCATCATCTTTTACATCCTTTATCGCCACTAAACTGCCAGTTTTTTCAGTAATATTAATGGTTTTTACTCCTTTACCGCCTCGGTTGGTTATTCTGTAGTCCTCTAATTTTGAACGCTTACCGTAACCATTTTCTGAAACCACCAAAATGTCGCTATCTATGTCGTTAACGGCGATCATTCCAATAACTTCATCATTTTTATTGGCCAATCTAATTCCTCTCACACCAGAAGCATTTCTGCCCATTGGACGTGTTTTGCTTTCCTCAAAACGAATCGCTTTGCCCGATTTTAAACCTAACATTACTTGGCTGTCCCCCGTAGTTAATTTTGCTTCTAAAAGTTCATCACCTTCTTTTATGGTTATGGCGTTAATACCGTTTGCTCTTGGTCGGGAATATTGTTCTAAAGACGTTTTTTTAACCTGGCCTTTTTTAGTTGCCATGATAACGTAGTGGTTATTTACGTATTCTTCAATTTTTAAATCTTCCGTGACAAGAAATGCTTTAACGGTATCGTCTTGCTCAATATTTATTAAATTTTGAATTGCTCTTCCTTTTGAAGTCTTCCCACCTTCAGGAATTTCATAAACACGCATCCAAAATACTTTTCCTTTTTGGGTGAAGAATAACATATATTGATGGTTGGTACCCATAAATAAATGTTCAAGGAAATCTTCAGTTCTTGTTGCTACGCCTTTTTGTCCGCGACCTCCTCTATTTTGAACTTTATATTCATCCAAATTGGTGCGTTTAACATATCCGGCATGGGAAATTGTTATCACTACATTTGAATTAGGAATCATATCTTCTATGGATAAATCTCCACCTGCATATTCTATTACAGACCTGCGTTCATCTCCATATTTATCTCTTATGGCTATCAACTCATTTTTAATAATTTCGTAACGTCTTTCCTCACTCGCCAAAATATCTTTTAAATCGGCGATTAATTTAATAATCTCTTCATATTCAGCACGAAGTTTATCTTGTTCAAGACCGGTTAATGAGCGTAACCTCATTTCAACAATGGCTCTCGCCTGAATTTCGGATAATTCGAAACGCACCATCAAACTTTCTCTTGCCACATCAGCATTTGAGGAAGCCCTGATTATTTTGATAACTTCATCAATATTGTCACTCGCAATAATTAATCCTTCTAAAATATGAGCTCTGGCTTCCGCTTTTTTAAGTTCAAATTCTGTTCTGCGCACCACAACTTCATGTCTGTGTTCAACAAAATAATGAATTAATTGCTTTAAATTTAATTGTTCCGGACGTCCTTTTACCAGGGCAATGTTATTTACGCTAAATGAAGTTTGAAGCGCAGTGTATTTAAATAAATTATTTAAAACAATGTTTGGTATGGCATCACGTTTTAAAACATAAACAATACGCATTCCATTTCTGTCCGATTCATCACGAATATTGGCAATTCCTTCCAATTTTTTGTCATTGACCAATTCAGCAGTTTTCTTAATCATTTCTGCTTTATTCACCTGATATGGAATTTCAGAAACGATAATGCTCTCACGACCATGAACTTCTTCAATAATTGCTTTTGCGCGCATCACAATTCTTCCTCTTCCTGTCTCAAAAGCATCTTTTACGCCTTCATAACCATAAATGATACCACCGGTTGGAAAATCTGGCGCTTTAATATATTTCATCAACTCGGAAATCTCAATATCCTTGTTCTCAATATAAGCCAAAGTACCATTTATAACTTCCGTTAAATTATGGGGAGCCATATTCGTAGCCATCCCAACAGCTATACCCGAAGCGCCATTCACCAATAAAGTTGGAATTCTTGTAGGTAAAACAGTTGGTTCATTTAAAGTGTCATCAAAGTTAAGTCTATGATCTACAGTGTCCTTTTCAATATCAGCAAGCATTTCTTCCGAAATTTTTTGCATTCGTACCTCTGTATATCTCATCGCAGCAGGGCTATCTCCATCCACAGATCCAAAGTTTCCCTGACCGTCGACCATCATATAACGCATGCTCCATTGTTGAGCCATACGAACCATGGCGTCATAAACTGACGTGTCACCATGAGGATGATACTTACCTAAAACTTCCCCAACTATTCTTGCTGATTTTTTATAAGATCCCGTTGCTTTAATTCCCAATTCATGCATACCAAAAAGCACCCTTCTATGTACGGGTTTTAATCCATCTCGCACATCAGGCAACGCTCTTGAAACTATTACTGACATTGAATAATCAATGTAAGCAGATTTCATTTCATCGTCTATATTAATTGGTATAATTTTTTCTCCGTCTGCCATAAATTTGTATTTAATTTTGTGTCAATTTTTAACAAAGCAATATACGATTTTTCGCTTTTTTAAAGACAATTTGTCGTGTTGTTTTTCTACTTTTTATTAACAATAATAGGTTTACGAAAACCCGCATTAATACACTGATTTTCAGTGGTTTTTAGGCAAAATTCAGGACTGGTTAAAAAATATATGAAAAAGTGGTTCGTTTTTTGTACATTAAAAAGAAAAAAATCAGTTAAATTTACAATATAAACATAATATAAGGAACAAAAATTTTCACCAAAAGTTAAAGATGTAATTGCCTACAGTAAAGAAGAAGCTTTACGTTTGGGTCATGATTTTATTGGTACTGAGCACCTCATTTTAGGATTATTGCGAAAAGGAGATGGAAAAGCAATAGAAATTTTAAATTCCTTAGAAATAAACCTTGATCATTTGCGCAAAAAGATTGAAGGTTTAAATCCTATAAATGCTTTAAAAGATACTGACGAAAAGAAAAGTTTACATCTGACAAAACAAGCTGAAAAAGCATTAAAAACGACTTTTTTGGAAGCCAAATTATATCAAAGCGATTCTGTAAATACAGCACATTTGCTATTGTGCATTTTACGCAATGAAAATGATCCCACAACAAAATTATTACAACATTTTGATGTGAGTTATGAGGATGTTAAAACCGTTTTTAAACAATTATTCTTTGACGAAGAAATAGATTTGCCTAAAGCAGAAAATTCTTCCGATGATGATTTTGACACCTCTAAATCAAATCCTTTTGAACAGTCAAGAGGCGAAAAAACGCCACTTAAAAAAACAAAAACGCCTGTTTTAGATAATTTTGGACGTGATTTAACACGTTTGGCTGAAGAAGGAAATTTAGATCCTGTAGTAGGCCGTCAAAAAGAAATTGAAAGGGTTTCTCAAATTTTAAGCCGAAGAAAAAAGAACAACCCAATTTTAATTGGTGAACCTGGAGTTGGTAAATCAGCTATTGCTGAAGGATTGGCCTTGCGCATAATTCAACGAAAAGTTTCACGTATTTTATTCAACAAACGGGTTGTCTCATTGGATTTGGCAAGTTTGGTTGCAGGAACAAAATACAGGGGACAGTTTGAAGAACGCATGAAGGCTTTGGTAAATGAATTGGAAAAAAATGATGACATCATTTTATTTATCGATGAAATTCACACCATTGTTGGCGCTGGAGGCGCAACAGGTTCTCTAGATGCTTCCAATATGTTAAAACCAGCGTTGGCGCGTGGTGAAATTCAATGTATCGGAGCTACAACTTTAGATGAATTTAGAACAAATATTGAAAAAGACGGTGCCTTGGAACGCCGATTTCAAAAGGTTATGGTTGAACCGACTTCTGTTGAAGAAACGATTCAAATTTTACAAAATATAAAAGACAAATACGAAGACCATCATAATGTTGTTTACACTGATGAGGCAATAAAAGCTTGCGTAACGTTAACGAACAGGTATATGACAGATCGCTTTTTGCCGGACAAAGCAATTGACGCCTTAGATGAATCAGGTTCCAGAATTCACATTACAAATATTGTGGTACCAAAAGAAATTTTAAAACTTGAAGATCAGTTGGAAAAAATCAGGGAGGACAAAACCGCAGCCGTAAACGGTCAAAAATATGAAGAAGCAGCGCGCTTGCGTGATGATGAAAAACGCATTGAAAGTTCATTGCAAACTGAACAAAAAAAGTGGGATGAAACTTCAAAATTAAATCGTGAAATTGTTACTGAAGACAATGTAGCTGAAGTCGTTTCCATGATGACAGGCATTCCCGTAAATAGAGTTGCTGAAGCGGAAAGCAAACGATTAAATGATTTACCAATCCGAATTAAAGGTAAAGTAATTGGTCAAGACGAGGCTGTCAGCAAAGTGGTGAAGGCCATTCAACGCAATCGTGTTGGACTTAAAGATCCTAACAAACCAATTGGGTCATTCATATTTTTAGGGCAAACCGGAGTTGGTAAAACGCAACTGGCTAAAGTATTGGCAATGGAATTATTTGACAGCGAAGATGCTTTGGTTAGAATTGATATGAGCGAATACATGGAGAAATTTGCTGTATCCAGATTAATTGGTGCACCTCCTGGTTATGTGGGTTATGAAGAAGGCGGACAACTTACCGAAAAAATTAGACGCAAGCCTTATTCTGTTGTGCTGTTTGATGAAATTGAAAAAGCACATCCAGATGTATTTAATATGTTATTGCAAATAATGGATGAAGGTCATATTACCGATAGTTTAGGAAGAAGAATAGATTTTAGAAATACCATCCTTATTATGACTTCCAATATTGGTTCACGCCAATTGAAGGATTTTGGTGCCGGTGTTGGATTTGGTACAGCCTCTAAAAATTCTCAGGTAGATGCAAATGCAAAAAGTGTTATTGAAAACGCCTTAAAAAAGACATTTGCTCCAGAATTTTTAAATAGAATTGACGATGTAGTTATCTTCAATCCTCTTAATATTGAAGATATTCACTTAATTATTGATATTGAATTAAGTAAATTATCAAAACGTATTAACGATTTAGGCTATAAATTAGTATTGACTAAAAAAGCAAAAGATTATATTGCCGAAAAAGGTTTTGACAAACAATTTGGTGCCAGACCGTTAAAACGTGCTATTCAAAAATATATTGAAGATGCCTTGGCTGAAGAAATTGTGACTTCAAAATTAAAGGAGGGCGATTCAATTTTTATGGATTTGGATAAAGACAAAGACGAACTTACCATAAAAATAACCAAAGGAAAAGATAAGGTTGAATAACACGCAACCTTTGTTTTATGATATATTCAACTAAACAATAGTCGCAAAATTGAGGCTATTGTTTAGTATTTTTCCGAAATTATTCTATTAAAAAAGCGAAATTAATTCCAAAAAACCCCATGAATTCAAAAATACTTTTAGCAGTAGCCATAACAATTCTGTGTTTTAATTTTTCTTCAGCGCAAGACAACCCAAAAAGTGCAGACGAAATTTTAAATACCGCATTGGAGCAAGCCAAAAAAGAAAATAAAAATGTTATTATTATGTTTCACGCATCATGGTGTGGATGGTGTAAAAAAATGGATGCATCCCTGACTGACGCTACAACAAAAGATTTATTCAACAAAAACTATGTGATTGCGCATTTGGTCGTTTTAGAATCAGCCAGCAAAAAGCAGTTAGAAAATGATGGCGCTGAAGCATTATTAAACAAATATGGCGGCGAAAAACAAGGAATCCCCTATTTGCTGATTTTTGATGGTGACGCAAATTTATTGGCCGATTCCAAAATGGTTGAGAATAAGTTTGTTTTAAAAGGCCAAGGAAATAATATTGGTTGTCCCGGAACTCATGAAGAAATAGCTGCATTTACCTACAAATTAAAAGAAACTTCAAATTTAAATGAGGACGAGTTGGCGATAATTTCCGAGCGATTCAGATTAAATAATCCAATTAATCAGCAGTAAACAATCCTTTTAAAAAACCCAACCCATAGCCGGTAAATTGTATTAACGTAGTTACAACACTTAAAGTGGCTACGGATATTTTTTTGTTTTTGATGAAAGAATCTATAAATAGTGCCACAAAATAAATTACAAACAAACATATAGGCAACTTAAATCCCAATAGCAAAAACAACAGAGAAATCACAAAGAATACTACGAAAAGTATCGGAAACCAATAAGTGATTTTGGCTGTACCTGGATATTTATAATTTAAAAATGGCCGTGCATTTCCAAAAAGAAAAGTTTGTCTAAAAAACTGTTTTAACGAAGTTCTTCGTTTATGATAGACAAAGGCATTTTCAATAAATTGGGTTTGAAAATTATTTTTCCACAATCTAAAAGTTAAATCAATATCTTCTCCAATTTTCAAGGTGCTAAAACCTTGGGTAACCTCAAATGCCTTTTTTGAAATTCCAAAATTAAAACTTCTAGGTTGAAATTTCCCTACTGCTTTTTTACTTCCTCTGATTCCTCCGGTAGTCAAAAAGGACGTCATACTATAATTTATTGCTTTTTGAACCGTTGTAAATGAATCGTGAGCAGCATCAGAACCACCATATGCATCTGTATAATTTTGGCTTAATGCCTCATCAACTTCCGATAAATAATTTGGAGGAATTATACAATCTGAATCGAAAATAATAAAATAATTTCCTGTTGCCAATTGCATTCCGAAATTTCTGCTTGCTCCTGCCCCACTATTTTCTTTAAAATGATATTTGATATCTAAAAGCGCAGTGTATTTTAAAACAATTTGATCAGATTTTAAGATAGATCCATCTTCTATAATCAGTATTTCAAAATCCTTAACAAAGTTTTGTTTGGCTAAACTTTGCAACAACTCGTCAATTTCTTGAGGTCTGTTGTAAACAGGTATGATGATAGAAAATTTTAACTCCACAACTATATTTATTTAAGAATTCAAATTTAACTTATTTATAATAAAGGCGGCAGATAAAAAAATAAACTGTACAACCTAAAATGTTGTTTTTGCCTTATACATAAAATAATGAAGCTGTCTAAAAAGCGTAATTTTTAGACAGCTTCATTTTATTTCAAACGTTAATTTTATTCTTCTTCGATTTCAAGTTCTAATTGTTGTAAAATTTCTTCACCTGTTGACTTATATAATTCAAGGTTTTCAATATCAAAATTATCAATATAATCGAACTTTTCATTATTTTCAGAGCTCGCCAAATTTACAAACAACTTAGCAGATTTGTTAAACTTCACATCACGCTGGCTATTTACGACCAATAAATATCCCATAATTATATTTCCTGCCATTTCAACCAATCGTCTTGCATGAAAATCTAAATATTCTGCATTATTGGTTTCCATCACTTTTTGACTGGCTAATTTATATTTAGCAGTCATTTTTTGAAGTTTTTCTTTTATGGCATTCTCGCCTTCAGAAACTTCACTTTCATACTTTTTTATTTGCTCAAAGAAAACGCCTGTAGTCACTCCTTTTATGGCCGCAACTGCCTGCAATTGTGTAGTACCTTCATAAATTGAAGTAATTCTGGCATCCCTATAAATTCGTTCAATTGGGAAATCTTTCATAAAACCGGTTCCTCCATGAATTTGTAAAGAATCATATGCCATTCTATTACAAGCTTCGCTTGCAATTAATTTTATTAGTGGCGTGAAAACATTTGCCAGTTTTGAGTAGTTTTTCATCTCATTTCTTTCTTCAGATTCTAGAGTACCGTCTCTTAGAACCTCTTCATACACTTTAAAAATATCAACAAATCTGGTTGTTTCATAAAGTAACGAACGCAATGCATCAAGTCGGACTTTCATGTTTGTCAGCATTTCATAAACTGCCGGGAATTTGACAATGAATTTTCCAAACTGTGCCCTTTCTTCTGCATATTTTAATGCTTCTCTATAAGCTGCATCGGCAAGTCCTACTGATTGTGCACCTACGCCTAAACGAGCAGAATTCATTAACGCCATTACATATTTAATCAGTCCAAATCGCTCCTTTCCAACCAATTCAGCTGGGGCATTTTTGAATACCAATTCACATGTTGGCGAACCTTTTATTCCTAGTTTTTTTTCTAAATGCCTAACTTCAACAGCATGGTTTGTACGATCATAAATAAACATGGATAATCCTCTGGCATCGGTTGTATTTTCTTCTGAACGTGCTAAAACCAAAGAAATATCAGCATCTCCATTAGTAATAAACCTTTTAACACCATTTAATATCCATCTATTATTTTCTTTATCAAAAGTAGCTTTCAACTTCACAGCTTGCAAATCAGAACCAGCATCAGGTTCTGTCAAAACCATTGCAGCAGTTACACCATCTCTATTAAAACGGGGTAAAAATTTTTCTCGTTGTTCTTCAGAACCAAATTCGTAAATGGTTTCGGCACAATCTTGCAGTCCCCATATATTAGCAAAGCCAGCGTCAGCTCTTGAAACCATTTCTGCAGCCATCACATAAGGCAGTAACGGAAAGTTTAAACCTCCATACCTTCTTGGTAACGACATTCCAATTAAACCGGCATCATATAATGCTTTATAATTTGCGGTAGTTCCTTTAGCGTAAACCACTTCATTATTTTCAATATGTGGCCCTTCAATATCAACACCTTCAGCATTAGTTGCTATCGTATCAGCACAAATTTCACCAACAATTTCAAGTATTTTTCCATAGGAATCAATGGCGTCTTCATGATTTAAAGGCGCATAATCATATTGTTCTGATTCCTTAAAATTTCGCTCTTTTAATTCTACAATTTTTTTAACGATTGGATGTTCCAAATGAAATTTAAAATCTGGTGTATCTTTGAAAAAATTATCCATTTTATTATTTTTTATGATGTGAGAGTTTTATCAAAAATCTTGTTAATTTATACAAAACTCATTAATTTTAATTCCTAATTATTTTGCATTCTCTTTGTAGTACTTAATCATTTTTGGAACAACAACTCCTACATCTCCATGAATTACATAATCTGCTAGTTTATTTATTGGTGCATCAGGATCATTATTAATTGAAATAATCATAGAAGCATCTTGCATACCGGCTGTATGCTGTATTGCACCAGAAATTCCAGCAGCAATATATAATTTTGGACGAACCGTTGTCCCTGTTTGCCCTATTTGACGATCATGATCAATATATCCGGCATCTACGGCCGCCCTTGAGCCACCAACTTCACCCCCCAATAATTTCGCCAACTCTATTAAGTATTGAAAATTTTCTTTCGATCCAACTCCATATCCTCCAGAAACAATGATGGGTGCATCTTTTAAATTTACCCCTGATTTTTTAATATGGCGTTCAATTATTTTTACAACAAAATCCTCCTCTTTTAAAATTGAGTTTACATCAATTTCAACAACCTCTGTGGTATAGTTTTCGTCAAAAATTTCTTTCTTCATGACTCCTTCACGCACTGTTGCCATTTGAGGATGCATATCCCAATTGATAATATTTGCCATAATACTTCCTCCAAAAGCCGGTCGGATAGCATAGAGTAAATCTTTGTATTCTTTTTTCTCCTTTTTCACAAAATGATCTCCAATATCTAAAATAGTGCAATCGGCTGTTAATCCACAATTTAATTGTGATGCCAACCTCGGCGCTAAATCTCTTCCTACCGAAGTTGCTCCAAACAATACTATTTGAGGATCTTCTTCTTTTAATATTTCAGTTGCCAATGCTGCATGAGGCAATGTTCTATAGGGTTCTAACCTCATGCTGTTTCCAACAAATAATTTGTCCACTCCATAAGGCGCAATTTGAATTTCTATCCCATTTAAACCTGATCCAAAAATCATAGCCACTAATGGGCTTCCCAATTTTTGGGCTAAACGCTTTCCTGCGGATAACAATTCCAAGCTTATGTCTGCTACTTTTTGATTTTCGACTTCACAATATACCATTACACTTTTCATAATTAATACTTTTAAGTTTTTATAAATTACCCAATGGTATGATGTGCTATTAATTCTACAATCATCATTTCAATATCAGCATCTGAATCACTTAATATTTTAGCTTCATTTGCCGTAAAAACAATACTTTCAACGCTTTTAACTTTTGTAGGGGAGCCTGATAACCCGATTTTTTCCATATCTGCCCCTATATCTTCAACACTCCATTCAGGAATCGTTAAATAAGGCCTATTTTCATGTAATGACAATATTAATTCATCAGCAGTTCTTAACTCCGTTTTAGTTCTGGCATATTTATATTGCATGACCTTTTTAGCGTGTCTTGATCTACAAGCCGGTGAAGATCCATGAACGGTCATTAAGCAAGGAAATGGAGAAGACACTATTTCAATACCTCTTTCTAAACGTCTTTTAGCTATAATTTCATGCTCATTAATTTCAATAACTTCCTCAACATAAGTAACTTGTGGAATATTCAATTTATCCGCACATTGCGGACCAACCTGAGCAGTATCTCCATCAATGGCTTGTCTTCCACCTAAAATTAAATCGTAAGGGGCAAGCTTATTAATCCCTTTTACCAGTGTATAACTTGTGGCTAAAGTATCCGCGCCTCCAAATCTTCTGTCAGAAATCATGACACCATAATCAACACCTCGATAATAGCCTTCTCTAATAATGTCTGCTGCCTTTTGAGGTCCCATTGTTAAGATTGTAACTGTGGTTCCGGGTACTCTATCTCTTATATTTAATGCAAGTTCCAACGCATGTAAATCATCTGGATTGAATACCGTTGAAAGTTTTCCTCTATTTACCGTTCCATCAGGCTTCATAGCATCCGGGCCAACATGTCTGGTGTCTGGCACTTGCTTAGCCAGTACTACAATTTTAAGTGGTCTCATTGTATAATATTATGTTGTATTATTTTAAGTTTTTAAAATTAGTTTAATTAATTCACCCAAACCATGATAATACTCATACTTCTAAATTTATTTAGAAGTCATACATAAAATTTACCACAAAAAAAGCGGTGATTTTAAAA
>JAENXD010000274.1 GCA_016649745.1 Flavobacteriaceae bacterium
ATAAACCAGATTACTTCAGGAAACCAGGTGATATTTTCTGTTATTCCGAAAGGGGATAACCAACCTCCAAAAAATAATACCACAGCAATGGAGGAAATTATAAACATGTTTATAAATTCAGCCAAGAAGAAATAGGCGAATTTCATTCCTGAGTATTCCGTATGAAAACCAGCTCCCAATTCCGATTCAGCTTCAACCAAATCAAAGGGCGCTCTGTTGGTTTCTGCCGTTCCTGCAACCATAAAAATCATAAAAGCGATGATAGAAGGAATGTGGCCTTGTAAAATAAGCCATCCTCCGGTGCGTTGCGCTTCTACTATTTCTGAAAGCTGTAAAGTTCCCGTTAACAATACCATGGTTAAAATAGAGAGCCCAACCGATAATTCATAACTGATGGTTTGCAAGCCACTTCTCATGGCGCCAATTAAAGCAAATTTGTTATTGCTCGACCAGCCTGCCAATAAAATTCCGATAACGCCGATAGACGAGATGGCAATTAAGAAAAATACACCAATATTAATGTCGAATGCTTGAAATTGTTTTGAAAATGGAAAAACGGCCATAGCCATTAATGCCGCAACAATCACAAAATAAGGCGCTAAATTGTATAAAAATTTGTCAATTTTGATGGTGCTTGTTAATTCTTTAGAAACCAATTTTAAAGCATCAGCCATCGTTTGTAAAAGCCCCCAAGGTCCAACTCTGTTTGGTCCTATACGCAATTGAAACCAAGCGGCAACTTTACGTTCTAAAAGCACTAAATACAAACCTGCTACAGCAAATAATGCCAAATAAGCAACGGCAATTACAACCATAATGGTATAATTTGCTGCTGTTTCAGGCATTATTGAAAAAATCCAATCTGAGATTGTTTTTGTAATGTTCAATGGAATATTCATTTGTAAAAAATTCATGGTCTATGATTAACGGTCTATATCTGGAATTACAAAATCAAATGAAGCCATTGTTGCCACTAAATCGGCGATTAATACGTCTTTTGAGATGTGATTTAAAATAGATAAATTAGAAAATCCTGGTGAGCGGAATTTTACGCGATATGGGTTTTTGTTTCCGGTACTGTTTATATAAACGCCAAGTTCACCTCTTGCAGTTTCAACACGTTGATAATATTCACCTTTTGGCAATTTAATCACTGCTTTTGTGGCCTCTTTTGTTTCACCTTCCGGAATGTTATCAATCAATTGTTCAATAATTGAAACGGATTCCCATAATTCCATCATTCTAACTTGATAACGGGCAAATGTATCACCTTCCGTAAATAAAATTTCTTTAAAATCAACACGATCATAAGCACTGTAAGGGTGGTGTTTACGCACGTCGCTTGCAAAACCTGAACCTCTGGCAACTGGTCCTGAGACTCCAAAAGAAATAGCATCTTCTCTGGTAAGGATACCAACACCTTTTGTTCTTTTATGAAAAATCACATTGTCAGTAAGTAAAAGATTGTATTCTGGAATTTTGGTTTTAAAATGTGCAATAAAATCTTTGGTGCGTTTTACAAAATTAGGGTGTATATCGAACATTAATCCACCCGGAACATTGTAATTCATGGTTAAACGAGCGCCACAGGTTTCTTCAAAAATATCATTGATCATTTCACGATCCCTAAATGCATAAAAATAAGTGGTTAATGCACCTAAATCCATTCCCATAACTCCCCACCATAAGCAGTGAGATGCAATACGTGTTAGTTCGGCTAAAATGGTTCTTATCACTTTAACCCTGTCCGACACTTCAATTTCAAGTCCTTTTTCAACAGTTAAACAAACCGCTTCGTTATTGATGTGTGAAGACAAATAATCCATTCTGTCTGTTAAATGAACAATTTGCTGGTAACTGTCGCGTTCGCACATTTTTTCGATTGAACGGTGTATGTAACCTAAATCGGGTTCCACATTTTTAATGATCTCGCCGTCAATGGTTAAAATTAATCTTAACACCCCATGAGCTGCCGGGTGTTGAGGTCCCATATTAATAAAATACTCTTCAGTTTTTATTTTATTTATTGATTCTTGATCAGTCATTTATAAGGCTATTTAATAATCATATTTGCTTCATCAACATAATCTTTTCTCAAAGGAAAACCTTCCCATTCAGGTGTTAAAAACAGGCGTCTTAATTTTGGATGATTATTGAATTTGATACCGAAAAAATCGAATATTTCCAATTCATGAAAGTCTGCTGTTTGCCAAATGTCGTGTACGGAATCTAAGGTTGGATTTTCCCGGTCATCAACCATCACTTTCACCACAATTTGATGTTTTAATTCGGTTGATTCTAAATGGTAAATAACACCCAAAGCCGGAACCCAATCCATACCGGTGATGCAAAATGCATAATCAAATTTTAATTCGGGATGCGATTTTAACTGGCTGCAAATACTGTGAAGTTGTTCTTTAGGAACGATGACATTTAGAAATTCAGACGCTTCGGTCGTAAATTCCAAATCGGTTCCCAAACCTGTAATTATATTTTGTAAATCTTCGTTTGTCATGGTCTTTTATGATTTAATACAAATTATTTTCCTTCATCAAAACCATCAATAGGATTTACCTTTTTGGCCATGTTTTCAGTTTTAATTTTATTTTGAAGCATAATCATTC
>JAENXD010000158.1 GCA_016649745.1 Flavobacteriaceae bacterium
CTGAGCGGAGTCGAAGCGCAGGTTGACGAAAATTTCACTTTCTATACAGCCTCTTTTTTTATGAAATAATATTTAATGTTGAATCTTCTTTTACCGTACTCATTACAAAATTACTTTGAACATTTGCTACAGATTCTAAAACGGATAATTTGTTTTTTAAAAATAACTGATAAGATTTAATATTTGGTGTCACAATTTTTAATAAATAATCAAAATTACCGGCAATGTGGTAACATCCTAAAATTTCAGGCATTTTTTTAATGGCAAATTCAAATTGAGAAATTAAAGCATTTGAATGCACCTGTAACTTAACATGACAAAAAACTGTTAATTCCAATCCGAGTTTCTCTTTATCTAATTCGGCAATATATCTTTTAATAATACCCGTTTTTTCTAATCTTTTTATCCTTTCATAAACGGGTGTTTGTGTTAACCCAATTTTAAATGCAATTTCCTTAATGTTAGCCTTCGAATTTTGTTGTAACAGGTTGAGGATCTGTTTATCTAATAAATCCAATTCAATCATATTCAGTAATTTTTTCTAAAAATAGATTAAATTATTTAATTTATAAGTAAAAATATCTATTATAATAAAAAATAAAAGTAATAATCACTAAAATTTAAATATAAAGCAGATTATTACGTTGTAATTTAGTAATTTTATGAAAATAAATTATTTAATCATGAGCAACAAACCGACAAATAAAATCCAAGATTTACAATATTTTGGAGAATTTGGAGGCGTAAATCCTTCCATTTCTGATTCAGCAACCTATACTTTTTTACACGCAAAAACAATGCTTGATACCTTTGAGGGCCATGCAGAAGGCTGTTATTTGTATTCACGTCATTCAAGTCCAAGCAATTTATATTTAAGCGAGGCTTTGGCAGCGATGGAATTTACGGAAACTGCAAATGTGGCCGCATCGGGAATGGGCGCAATTACATCCGTATTTTTACAAATGTGTGGCGCAGGAGATCACATAATTTCTGGAAGAACAATTTATGGTGGAACCTATGCCTTTATGAAAAATTTCGCTCCAAAATTTAATATTTCTACGTCATTTGTTGACATTACTTCCTTAGAAAAAGTAGAAGCGGCAATAACGCCAAATACAAAAATGATTTATTGTGAGTTAGAGAGCAATCCACTTTTAGAAATTGCAAACTTGCCCGAATTGGCTAAAATTGCAAAAAAACACCATATAAAATTGGTAGTGGACAATACGTTTACACCATTAATATTTTCAGCTCAAAAATTAGGGGCAGATGTAACCATTCACAGTTTAACAAAATTTATAAATGGAACAAATGATACCGTTGGAGGTGTTGTTTGCGGATCACAAGAATTTATTGACAGTTTGCGAAATGTAAATGATGGCGCAGCGATGTTATTGGGTCCGGTGATGGACAGTTTAAGAGCTGCCAGTATATTGAAAAATTTAAGGACACTTCATATTAGAATGAAAAAACACAGTGAAAACGCATTGTATTTGGCCGATAATTTTGAAAAAGACGGATTAAAAATAGTTTATCCGGGTTTAAAAAGTCATAAAGATCATGAGTTGTTTAAATCTATGTACAATAAAGAATATGGTTTTGGAGGTATCATGACGGTTGATGTTGGAACTCTTGAAAAAGCAAATGAGTTAATGGAACTCATGCAAAACGAAAATTTGGGTTATTTGGCCGTAAGTTTAGGATTCTATAAAACTTTATTCAGCGCACCGGGAACAAGTACTTCATCGGAAATTCCGGTAGACGAGCAGAAAAAAATGGGGCTTTCTAATGGAATTGTTAGAATGTCGGTTGGTTTGGATAATGATATTGAAAGAACATACAGAGCTATGAGAAAATGTATGAAACAAGTTGGTGTTTTATAATCCAAAAGTAAATATTGATTTGATTGATTTTATTGTTACAATTTCATAAATTGATAAAACCTCATTCAAAAAACGAATGGGGTTTTTCATTTGCAAAAGATTTCAAATTTACGTATCATTACATTTCTAAAAGCATTGAATGAAAGACACTGACAACAACTTATCTGAAATAGAGATTCAAAATCAAAAAATTATTGACAATAAAGAATTAAATCTTTATGAAGCATTGATCCCGGTTATTATCCTTATGATGATGCTTGCCTATAACATATTTTTTGCCAATGGGGAATTGCTGGGAGAATATTCCAATCAGTTTATTTTATTGATGGGCGGAGGAGTTGCATCCATAGTTGGTTTTTTGAATAAGGTTTCCTTAAAAACAATGATTGAAGAAATTTGGGAAAATTTAAAAAGTGTTTTTGTTCCTGTCATGATTCTATTTTTGGTAGGCGCACTGGCTGGTACTTGGCTGGTAAGTGGTATTATCCCCGCAATGGTATATTACGGACTTCAGGTATTGAGTCCGGCTATATTTTTACCAGCATCTGTTGTCATTGCAGGTATTATTTCTGTGGCTACAGGAAGTTCCTGGACAACTTCAGCAACGGTTGGAATTGCACTGGTTGGTATTGGAACAGCATTGGGAATCCCAACAGGGATGATTGCTGGTGCGGTTATATCCGGTGCTTATTTTGGAGATAAAATGTCCCCGTTGAGCGATACCACAAATCTTGCCCCTGCAATGGCCGGAACAGATTTGTTTACACACATAAGATATATGACCTTAACAACTATTCCGTCTATAACAATCACCATCATTGTTTTTAGTATTATTAGTTTAAATATTGACACTACAGGTACTGCAGATATTAGCGGATTGTTACATACCATAAAAAATACATTTAATACAACACCCTACTTATTTATTGTTCCAGGGGTTGTAATTGCACTTATTTTATTTAAAACAAAGCCTTTAATTGCTTTGGGAGTGGGTGTTCTTTTAGCAGCAGTTTTTGCATTTATTTTTCAATCAGAAGTATTAAGCAATTTATCAACTTCAAATTTTAGAGCAATTGTAAATGCCATGTTCGTGGATACTGAAATTGTAACAGACAACGTAAAACTAAATGAACTGTTTAGTGCCGGCGGAATGAAAGGAATGCTATGGACAATTTTTCTTATTTGTTGTGCCATGGTTTTTGGTGGAACAATGGATGCCATTGGCGCTTTGGCAAAAATTACCAAAGAATTATTAAAACTGGCGACTTCAATTTTTGGACTATTTGCCAGTACGGTTATAAGTTGTATCGGATTAAATGCTATTGCATCCGACCAATATTTAGCCATTGTGATTCCCGGTAAAATGTTTAAAAAAGCTTTTGAAGACAGAGGATTGGCGCCTGAGAATTTAAGCAGAACCTTAGAAGATTCAGGAACAGTAACCTCTGCATTAATTCCTTGGAATACTTGTGGTGCTTACCAAAGTGGTGTGTTGGGCGTTCCGGTTGCAGACTATGCCATTTATGCAGTTTTTAACTGGCTAAGCCCAATAATGACCTTAATTTTTGCTGCATTCAAAATAAAAATAAAGCAATTGGCAACAAAAAAGTTAAAAGTTAAAGGTTAAAAGTTAAAGGTTGACTACTAAAGTTAATAAATATTTACTTATTGTGCCAAAGCAAAAACTCTTTCTTTAGAAAAGGCTGGGGATAAGTTGAAGGTTAAAAGTTGGAAGTTCATTTCAACGTACAACATTTAACAAAAAACATACAAATTGAAACTCACAACGCACAACAAGGAGGCTGTCTAAAAAGTTTTGAAAACCGTCATTCTGAACTTGTTTCAGAATCTCATCACGCTGATTCTCAAGTATTATGAGAACCTGAAACAAGTTCAGGTTGACGAAAATTTCACTTTTTAGACAGCCTCTTTAGGATGGGATTAGATAAACCAATTCCAAACCAAGCCAAACCGAACGGTTAAATCTCTGTATGGATATGTTGGTGCTGAATAATAGTTCCTGCCAGTAAAACTGGCTCCAAAGTTTTCAACTTTTAGATAAATGCGTGTTCTTTGTATTTGTGCATTGGCAAAAAAATCGAGCATAGGAAAATTTCCTATTTCAACAGTATTTTGTAAGACAAACTCACTTAAAAGCGGATTATAAGCACTGGCGTTATACGCCGTAAAATACTTCAAAGTTACACCGGTTTGTAAATACAGCGGTTTTCCTTTAAATAAATAATTGGAATAATATAAAGTATTTCTCGTTACAATTTCAGGGACTTTAAAAAATGATTCTCCATTTGAAACATCTTGGTACATGACTGTATTATCCAAAGTAAATTTTCTGAAAGTGATAGAATTGCTCACTTTTACTTTTAAATAATTCAAAGTTCCTGTGGCTTGTGCCGGCAATGAATTTTCGTCAAAATAAGTATAATTGTCAATAATGTTATAACTGGCATTAATGCTCGCCCATTTTTTAAAGCTAAATTCTACGCCTACATTCTTAATTTGTTCGTTTTTGAAATTGTTTTGCCAGTTGTATTTTTTATAATCACTTTGAAATAAAAGCTTGTTAAAATCTGCTGTTTTTGAAGTGATTTCAGCAAATCCTTTAAAACTATACACGCTGTCTTTTTTGAACATCACAAAAGCTTTAATGGAATTTCCAGTCAAATCGCCAGAAAGTATAGAGCTTGCATCAGCATTCAAATATAATTTTCCGAATTTAGTGTTCCAATCTGCGCCAACTGCGATGGCATTTCCTTTTAATCTGTCCGGAATAGTTAGTGAATCAAGATATAAAATACTACTGTAGTGATAGTTATAGTTAAAGTAGTTTGTTTTTGCTCTTAAAGTTCCGAGAAGAGGCGCATTAAATTGCACATACACTTCATTATTCATTTTCTGATATGAGGTATGGTCCACAATATTTTTCTCATAAGCTTCTCCAAAAAAAGGATTGACAGCTGCCTGTTTAAATCGGTAATGTTGGGTTTCATACATAAAAGTATGTCCGATTTTTAAGCTATAATCTGATTTTTTGTCAATAGGCACGAAGTCACTTGAATCAACTTTAAGTGCAGAAGCCATGATTGACAAAGAGTCAATTTTTTTTATATTGATTGCCCGAATTGAATCAAGATTAATGATGGTGTCTTTATTCTTTAAAGGTGTTTCTTTAGTTAAAGTGTCAGTTTTTGAAATCGGATTTTCTTTAATTAAATCAGTTATAAGAATGACATCTTTTTCCTTTTGAGGCGTTTTTTTTGTTCCGTTTGGTTTTCTTGGAGCGGTGCTGATTTGGGGCTTCTTCGGATTGGCGATGGTATCATTCTTTAGAATTTCAATTTTCTTCAGGATGGAATTATAGGCTTTTAACTTATTTGATATTGTTGTATTGTGTTCTTCAAGTTTATTATTTTTGGAAAATAAAGTAAGGTTCTGGTCCAAAAAATAACGTTTTCCTTCAAACATATTTTCAGCATCCACAAAATTGACTTCTAATCGGGATCTGTCTGTATAATTGGGATCATCATTTTCAAAATAGGCAATGGAAGCATCTGTTAATCCGCCATTTTCATTGTTCATTAAATCGAACGACATAAAATGTCCCCTCAATAAATAGTTATTGTCTTTTGAGTGATAATTGAAAGAGGCCCTGAAATTTCCGTGGCTCGCCAAAGTATTTCTGTATTTTCCCAAAGACCGCAACCCTTTATAAGCAACAAAAAAATTAAATTGTCTGGAAGTATTCATGGTTAGATAACCATCCAAAACCTGTCCTTGTTCCATACCTGTTCTGTACATAAATTCGGAAGTGGGCGTTGGAACATCATAATAATAAACATCTTCAACTTTATAATAATTGTACTGTTTTGCAGTCGCTCCAATCGTTGGAAAAAGCGAGTTATTTTCAAAATTATAGCCCAATTTGTTGAAAGTCTGTCCTTGATTGTGAAAAGGCAACAATTCAAAATTATCTTTTCTGATGTAGTTGAATTTATAATCTTTTGCAATTGTTAACGTCGTGTCAACAATGGTTGTGTCATTATTTATAGAAATTATTTTATAATCGGTATAAGTGGTTTTTCCGTCCAGTTTAATTTGCACTTCGTTTTTAAACGTGGTACTGTCGCCTTTAAATACGCCGCCGCCTTCTTGCGCTCTCATAATTTGAGCATCAACAGTTAATAAATAGAGTCCAAAAAATAATACTGCCAATAATTTTTTCATAAAATACATAAAGCAACAAAGGTAAATTATTTGATTGAAATGAACATTACTAAATTAAGGGTGTCAATCTAAATTTTTATGTGGGTTATTTCATCTGAACAAAATATCAATAAAATTGCTCAGATGAAATTAATAAAAGTAAATTTATGGAAGTTCGCTGCAGGAATTAATACTAATTTTGTTAATTGCATTTAGGATATGGCACTGAAAAAATGGTATTTAAAAAACAAGGTTGAAGCAGGCACGGATGAAGCGGGCAGGGGGTGTTTGGCCGGACCTGTAGTTGCCGCAGCGGTTATTTTACCAGATGGCTTTTTTCATCCATTATTAAATGATTCAAAGCAATTAACCGAAAAACAGCGAGAAATTTTGCGCCCTATTATCGAAAAAAACGCCTTGACTTTTGGCGTGTCTTATGTATTTGAAACTAAAATTGATGAAATCAATATTTTGCAGGCTTCGATTTTGGCGATGCATTTGGCCATTGAAAAGTTAGCCGTTGAACCCGAACATATTATTGTGGATGGAAATAAATTTAAACCTTATAAAAATATTCCACACACTACCATTGTAAAAGGCGATGCCAAATTTATGAGCATTGCAGCGGCTTCGGTTTTGGCAAAAACATACCGGGATGATTTTATGAAAAATCTTGACCTTGAATTTCCTAACTATCAGTGGAGAAATAATAAAGGCTATCCAACGCTCTTTCACAGAAACGCCATCCGAGAATTTGGTATCACCAATTATCACCGGAAATCTTTTAGGTTGCTGCCCGAACAATTGAAATTGGCGCTTTAATATTTTAAAATCGTAATCAGATTTGCGTTAGGGGTTGCAGCGGAAATACTTTTTTAGGTTTTTTTCATCTAAAAAAGATTATAGCGGAAAACCGAGGTCACTGAAAAAGTCATTTTAAGACTTAAATTTTAATAAAAAGGAGTATAAACGCAAGTTTATCTACTCCTTTTTTTGTATCTTTAAACAGCTTTAAAAGGTTAATATATATGCTGTTACAACAAAAAATAA
>JAENXD010000179.1 GCA_016649745.1 Flavobacteriaceae bacterium
GGTGTATTTAATTGCGTAAAAGGAGGCGTAATCAGTAAAATATCTTTCAAAATAGATTGTTGAAGCTGTAATATTATTATTCATTGAAAACAGAATCGCTAATTTGGCAATCCGTTTTTAAACCAATGCTAAATATATGAAAATAGTTGGTCCCGCAGGTGCGGGAAGAAAATAATTGAAGTTTAAGTTGGTTTATGTTTTGCTTACGCGAGTTGTTTTGAACAAAAATTAAACTGCTAATTTCACTAAAAAAATTTGCAGACTCCTTACCAAAACTGACAGTCTCCTAGTATTTATGTTTATTACTCTATTTTTGATTTTTTTGTAGAAAAACATTTGTCCAGCCAGAATTACAACTAATCCAGACAAAGAAAAAAGAATAGTTAACCATTTTATATGACTTTTAGATACCAAAAGAAATATTAAAACTCCTAAAATAAAAAGTATATTTAATATGATTGGTGAAATTTTATTTTTCATAAATAATTATGACCTAAGTTAACTACATCCCTAGTTAACAAAAGTTAATTTAGAGATGTAGTTAGATATCAAAATAAAATATTTAGGAATTTTTTTTCTCTTGTTTTAAAATTTTTATCCACTCATAAAACATGACAGACATCATAGAAAAGTAGATAATTATCTTAATTAAAGTTTTATAATTTCCTTCAAATACGAAGCTTGAATCAATTAGGTCAGAAAGATTTAAACCTGTCAATATCCCAAATCCAGCAACGAGTGAAATAATCGCAAATTTCTTCATTTTTTATTAATGGTTTAAAGTTTATTTGATTAACAATTTAAAGTTGCAGCACCCCATATAAACGAGACTGCAAAAACTCCAGCTCCAATGGGTCCGGTTACTAAAAAAGCTCCAGCAAAAGTCAATCCTAATCCAATAAGATCTTCAGTACAATCTGACAATCCTCCAGCAAAATCCTCCATTTGATTTAATTCTAAATTTTTCATAAAAATAAGTTTTTTAAAATATAAAATAACAAAGCCAATAAAACTGTAATCATGCTACTTTATAAAAGTTAATAATACCCTACAATTTTTTTAAAGACACTCATAGTTATGTCCCATTTGCGCAAATATGTTAACAGCTGCTAAGTTAACATCGTTCCGTCTCATAAAAGGAGACGGAACGAAATTTTTTGAATTATTTTCTTCATTATACTCTTTTATATAATGTCGCAACACATTTTTTTATGTTAATGGAAAAATGGACTGGCTTCTTTTGCAAATCCATTGAAACAATTCAATTAATTTTTTCGAAAGCTTTTGTTACAAAATCCATTAATGCTAATTTCATTTAAAAAAGCAAATACTACATAGAAATAGGTGACATTTCATTCCAAAATTCACTATAAAAATTTGAAGTTTGTATTAACTTCTCGTGGTTTCCTTCAAAAGTTATAACACCATTTTCCAAAACATATATCCTGTCTGCGTTATTTTTTAAGGTATGCAAACGATGTGAAATAAATAAAATTGCCACTTCATTTTTTAGCTTTGACAGCAATTGCATAGTGAAATTTTCGGTATTTCTGTCCATTGCGGCTGTAGCTTCGTCCAAAACTAAAAATTGTGGTTTTTTGTACAACGCCCTTGCAAAAGCAATAATTTGTTTTTGGCCACCAGATAAATTAATGCCTTCTTCCCCCAAAATGGTTGCATAACCTTGTGGAAAATCAGCTATGAACTTTTCAAAACCAAATTCTTGACAAAATTTCACAACGTTTTCTGCCGTGTCTTCCGTTCCCAATAATATATTGTCTAAAACATTGCCGTTAAAAATTTTAATTTCCTGTGGGATAACACCTATTAAAGAACGCCAATTTTCCAGTTTGAGATCTTTAAAATTTAGTGTTTCATTAACTGTTATTTCTCCATTTTCAAAACCATAAAATTTCTGTAAAATTTGCCCCAAAGTACTTTTGCCGCTTCCGCTTTCACCCACAATAGCCACAAATTCACCTTTTGAAATTTGTATATTGATATTTTTCAACAATTGCCTTCTTCCGGCAAAACGAAAAGATAAATTCTTAATTTCCATAGCATCTAAATCACTAATATTTGTTTCACCTTCTTTTTCAGTTTGAATAGACGCAAATTCAAACATTCTGTTAAATGCAATTTTTGCTTCATTAATTGGGATGGCTATTAAAGCCAGGTTGGTAATTGAAGGCAATAAGGAACCGGCGATTCCAAGTACTGCCATTAATTCACCTAAAGTCATTGTTTTTTGATAAACACTAAATGACGTGTAAGACAAGATTGATATTAAAAAAAGCACACTTAAAATACCGGATAATAGGGATAAACGTACGTTTATTTTACCTAAATCGAATATTTTATCTTGAAAACTTCCATATACAAGCGCATTTATTTTTTCAAAAACAGCCTGTTTATTGTAATTTTTAATTTCTGAAATACCTTGCATAGAAGTAATATAATTACTTTCACTTAGCGCATAACCTTGCATCACCTCTTTTTGGGCACTAATAATACGTTTGTTGAAACGAAAAATCAACACAAAATAAATTGGTAAACTTAGGATTGCGATAACTCCTGTTTGCCAAGAATACACAAATAAATAGCCAAATGAAATTAACACAACTAAAATATCGATAATAAAGTTATTGGCAATAAGCTTAATGACCCTTTGTATACGGTTGGTGTCATTTAATCTGGCGACCAATTCTCCTATTTTTCGGGTATCAAAAAAAGGTTTTGGCAGTTGTAATAATGAACCATAAAATTTACCGATAATACGGTTGTTAAAATCTTTAGATTGTTTCATCAATAAAAATTCACGCAATACTGAAAATCCAACTCTTATCAGCAATAAAAAAGCCAATAAACCAATACCTGTCACTAATTTTTGTGTGTTTTGTGAAGGCAAAATATCATCAATTAATTTTTGTGAAAATATAGCCATTGCCATACCCAATAAAGCTACCCCAACCCCAATAAATACACTAATCCCCAATAACTGAGCATCTTCTTTTAACAAATTAATAAACCAATCTTTTTTAGATTTTTTGGTTTCAGACGCCTTTACAAAATTATTTGAAGGTTTTAAGGTTAAACAGGTTTTCGATTTCCAAATTTTGGATAAGTCTTCTTTTGTGTAATTTATAATCCCTTTGGCAGGATCGCCTATAATAAATTTATCATTTTCAAAACCATAACAAACTACATAATGCTGTAAACGATTTTCTATTACAACGTGTAAAATTAATGGTTCCTTATGGTCAATTAAAGCTTGGATGTCTGCTTCGTTTCCGCTAGCCTCAAAACCCAATTGATTGGCTGCCTGATACAATCCCAACAATGTTGTGCCTTGCCTTGTTGTGCCACTTAATTCCCTAAGTTTTTCTAATGCATTATCTCCTTCATAATATTGAATCAATGATAACAAACAAGCAACACCGCAGTCACTTTGGTCTTGTTGTAAAATATGTGTGTTGGTTATGAGTTTTTGATTTATTTTTTTCATAGCATTATTGGGCACTTGTTTGGCTATACTGAGTTTTCTGTTACAGCTGCTTACTATATATTTTTAAAGCCTCAACAATAATTTGGAATAACATCAAATTTTAATTTAAGTGCTTTATGATATTGTCAATTTTTGTTGCGCCTTTAAATTTTTGAATTAACTGACCTTCTTTGGAGTACAAAAGCATAAAAGGAATACTTTTGGCGTCAAATATTTTAGCAAATTCTAATTTTTTATCTTGTAAAAAAATTACGTTTTCTTTATCCAATAAATTAAAGTCACTGGCAAATTTTTTAATATTTGCTAAAAGTTCAAATGAAACAAATATGAGTTGGGTGTCTTTAAATTGTTCAATATTTTCACTTATTTGTGTTGATTCTGATTGACAATACTCACATTCTGAATTAAAATACACAAATAGCTTTATCTTGTTTTTGGGTAGGTTGTTTTCCGTAAACTCTTTATTTTCTAAAGTTAAAAAGGAAAAGGGAGGAATGCTCTTAATACGCGCTGCAACCTCGGTTTTATAATTTATTTTTTTTACGATGTTATAGCCTAAATAGCCAATAACGCCTATGATTAGAGCAACAATTGCAATTTTTAATTTTTTTTTCATGTTGTTTTTATATCCCTTAGTTTTGAGAGTTTTTAAAATTGGTTTAAGCCATGTTTAATGTTAAAAACATTACCAAGCCCAACCAAATTAACAAACCGCCACCATAACTAACAGCCGAAATCTCAAAGCTTTTTAAATAGTTGTTTTTTAGTAATTTCCACAATGCATAAACCAATACAAAAAAGTAGGCAATTTCAAATAAATTAATGGTTTGCAAAGGATACACCAACCAAGGCTGAATTTTTTCTAAATCTAAAAAGTTGATATAACTTAATGGGTAGTATTGCTGTAAATCCATTAAAGTATAATCGGTTTTTATAAAGTAAAAATAACCCAGTTTAAAATACCCAACTAATACTAACACAAATTCACCCGCAAGGGCAATTCTAAAGAAATCTTTAAATGGAATTTTACGTTCCATTTCATAAAAAAATACGCCTACACTTAAACATAAAGCAATCAAACTGCTGCGAATTAAAATAAGCAAAGGGATAATAACATAACCCACCCAAGCCCATTTTTCTTGGCTTTCTAATATTTTTTCTAGTTGTTCTTGAGCTAATTGTTCAGAATAATAATTGTATAACAATTCATCTGCATTTAAATATATTCCTGAAAAATATGTTATCAAGCTTATTAAAAGAAGAATAAGAATGTAAAGAGAAAAATTATTTAGTTTCATTTTAAATTCAAAAGCTAAAATATTTAATTACTGTAAGTTAATAAAATTGGTGCTTATAATAAGTAGGTCTTAAATTGAGGCTAAGAATTAAGACTGTTTAATTTTAAAATTAGATTGTATATAATTCATCTACAATAAATCCGTCTTTTATAAATTCTTTTTTTATTTCTTGATAATAAAAATCCATATTTGAATAATGTTGTTTAAATAAAACTTCACCTATTAAGCCAATTTTCCATTTAGTTGAAATGCTTATTTTTTTTTCGCTTTTTATTATGATAAATATATCATAATAAAAATTCTTTCTAATTGTAATTTTCGTTTTACCAACAACAATTTTTAGTTTTTTATCTAAAATTGTTATTTTTTTAATAATTGAGTTAATTTTATTCATTCTAATTTTATTTTTTTCCGTAAAAGGGAATGTTTCATTCCCTTTTACGGAAGAAGCATTAACAATCTTTACTCCAATAATATGCCCAAGCAGCATTTCCAATACCACCCCATAACCCTCCAAAAACTATTGAGCCAGCAATAAACGAAAGAGCAACGGTTTCAGCACAAGCACTTGCTCCACCAATAGCTTCCATTTGATTTAATTCTAATGTTTTCATAAAATTTTGTTATTTAAATTTATCAACACTTAATATTGGTAGCCAATTTCACCCATAAATATATTTACAGGCACTAAATTAACATCGTTCCGTCTCATAAAAGGAGACGGAATGAAATTTTTTAAAGAAAAACCACCCTTTATGTTTTCCATTTTAGAAACAGTGAGGGAATTTTCGTTTAATAACTCTTCAAAACCAAAAGGTTGCGGGTAGTAAAAACTGTTTAATTTTCTGGAATATTCAATAGTTGCGCCATAATCTTTTAACACACCTATCAATCGGTACAAATGCCCTCGGCTAATCCCTATATTTTGGGCAAAATCTTCAGGTGAGCCAGTAGCTTCTTTTTCTATTAAATGGTTTATCTTTTTAAGGCGTTTCAGTTGTTTAAATAATTTCATAGCAACGGTTTATGGGATAACTATTGCTAAAACTGTAAAAACACCTACGCTTATTTATTCAATGTTAAAGAAAGAAATATTGATGGCGTTTATAGCAATTTTTATCTTATTCAATTTCAAATATATGTAAAATAATTGATAATTGATAATTGATAATTGATAATTGATAATAAATATTAAAATAAAATAAGATTTTTTCAATGTTATTCCGACTTGCAATTGCTAACTTATCATTGAAAAACACAACCCTTAGCCCAATGTCATTAAGTTAAGGATATTTGTCATTCCGACAAAGGAGGAATCACATCAAACTA
>JAENXD010000075.1 GCA_016649745.1 Flavobacteriaceae bacterium
AATGTAGCAATACAACTCGGAAGCACGGATATGAAAATTTACATTTTCTTATCCTTTTATAAAATGAAATCTGAAAGAAAAAATTGAAATTTAAAATAAGAATCAACTTATTGAGAGAAAACAAAATATCGATAAAAGCAAACTAAAATCAAGGTTTTAGCGAGATATTTTTGCCTTAATTAAAAAAAAATAGAATAAAACACATATGAAAAATATATTAAAGCTAAGTTTATTATTGGTACTGTGTATTCCATTTACAGGGTTAAGTCCATATCCAATAGATGGTTATTCCCATACAGGTATTAAAAGGTTATTAAGATTAGAACGTATTAAAAATGGTGAAATTAACGCAATAAATACACTTCCTTCCGGAGCCATGAAATTGTACAATGAAATTTCATTAAACTTGGTTTCAAGAAAGAAAGACAGTATAGCGCTATTTTTAAAGAAAGATGAAAAATTCAATAAAGAAATAAACAATCTTTTTTATGGCTTAGATAAAAGTTATTCTTTAACAGTCTTAGATATTTCTGATGTAAATAATATTCGATATGCCGCACGTAATGAAACGGCTGGTTATCAGCCTGGTAGTGTTGGTAAAATTGCAGTGTTGAATGGTTTGTTTACCCAATTGGCTAATATTTATCCCGATTCTTTTGAAAAAAGACTTGAATTATTGAGAACCAAATCGGTAAAAGCAGGTTTATGGGGATTAACAGATGAACACACAGTGCCAATTTTTAATATTGAAACAAATAAATTGGTAAAAAGACAAGTAATTGCAAGTGACGTTTTTACCTTGTTTGAATGGGCGGATCATATGATGTCTGTCAGTAACAATGGTGCAGCAAGTATTGTTTGGAGAGAAACACTTTTAATGGCTGCTTTTGGTAAAGATTATCCAACTTTAACACAGGAAGGAGCAGATGCATATTTTAAAAATACGCCTAAAAAAATATTGACTGATTTAGGTAATGACGTAGTAAATTTACCATTGCGAAAACTTGGAATCACTTTTGAAGAATGGCGTTTAGGAACTTTTTTCACAAGAGGGTCAAATAATTTTATTGGCAGTAAAGACGGAAGTATTGGAAGCCCAATTGGTTTAATGAAATTTTTAGTGCAGTTAGAGCAAGGTAAAGTTGTTGATGAAAAATCGAGCTTGGAAATGAAACGACTGATGTATATGACAGATCGCAGAATTCGTTATGCACAATCACCTGCTTTAAAAGATGCAGCAGTTTATTTTAAATCTGGAAGTTTGTATAAATGTGATAGAAGTAAAGGGGAAGCTTGCGGAAAATATATGGGGAATGTTCAAAATTTCATGAATTCTGTAGCCATTGTTGAGCATCCAAACAATAAAAAATATATGGTGGTGTTAATGACGAATGTGTTGCGAAAAAATTCGGCAAGTGATCATATGTATTTGGCGGGAAGTATTGATAAACTAATTAATAAATAGAATTTAATCTAAATAATTCCCCGACGACTTTGCCTTGGGGTTTCCGATTTGAGGTTGTCTAAAAAGTCTTGAAACCCGTCATTCTGAACTTGTTTCAGAATCTCATTGTGCTGGTTTTCAATTATTATGAGAACCTGTATTTCGACTCCGCTTAATAACCGGTTGCTGAGCGGAGTCGAAGCGCAGGTTGACGAAAATTTCACTTTTTAGACAGCCTCCGGAACTGTCTTTTCGCAGTTCTGGGTGAGGCAAAATATAAAATTTTGGTTTTTTGACCCCGAGGCCAAAATGAAACCAGCGAAATATTTCTATGGCTCTGCCTCGAGGATAGTCGGTTTCAAGAAATTTTTTATTGAGAAAGAATTTGGGAAGCTCTATTTCTTATTTTTTCATTAGGATCGTTTAAGACCAATTCAACCAACGGAATAAATTTCTCATCGTTGGTTTTTTCAATTAAATATAATACTGCCTGTTTCAATTTTATATCTTTTCTGGTTAACAATGTACGGTAACATTCTGCCTCACTAAATACTTTCAGGTGCAATTTCTTTATTTTCTCTTCCGAAATAGTTTCAACTAAAATAGATTCAGCAATTGGAATTAATTCTTTCTTAAGTTGATTGTCTAAAATATTATCTAAAAATTCAATGGCATGAATGCGTTGTTCTTCTTTTCCGGTTAAAATAATATTAAGAATTGGCGCTACATCATTTGGAGGATATTTAATCCCTAAAAATTGAAATATTCTTTGCAGTTGCCGATCTAATCGTTGCTCTAATAAATGTATTAAACCGTTTCTGGCTTTACTAACTTCTGGGTTTTCTTGGTCTGCATCTTTCTTTTTATACTGAATTACAATTTGTGAATGAATTACAGAGAGTGTATTTTGATATAAATGACATTCATCCAGAATTCTATCGATTATAAATCGGTCTTTAATATACAGATTTGGATATTTCCATTTCAATCTTTTTAAAGCTTCAATCGCTTCAATTTTTACTGAATGTTCTGTTTCGTCTGTTAGTTTTTTTAAAGAACCTATGGCTTTTTGTGAAGCAAATTTTTCAATGACCGATATCGCATAAACAGCATCTTCAAGATCTATCAATTCTTTAATCACTTTTTTTACCAATATTTCAGTAATTGGTTCGCCATAACTATAAAGTGCTTCAATAGCCGTGTTTCTTGTTTCTTTTCCAGATAAATGATCAATAATTAAATCAATAAATTGTTGGTCGAGTGTTTTAGCGGCACTTAAAATAGCGGTGTTTTGTAATTGTGTATTTTTAGATTTCAGTTGTTCTTTTATAACATAGTAAAGATTTTCTACCTTGGCATTTCCAATGGCTTCCAAAATGGCATTCATTTTGTTGGTTTTTTCTTCTTCTTCTGCATTTATATTTTCCCATTGTGATAGTGCTTGTTTTAATCTGGTTTCTAAACTGAAACGTTCCTGAAGTAATTGGTTGTTTCTTAACTCCAAAGACAGCCCGATTAATGCCGCATTTGCAATGGTAATATCATTTACGTTGAGGTATTTGTTAAAAAGCTCAAGCGTATCTTTATCATAATACTTCAGTAAATATCTAAAGGCAGCAGTTGTTACTTGTTGATTTTTATCTTTTACCATAGCTTCTATTTGAAAGCATAAATTTTCTGTTTTCAAATAGTAGAGGTTTTCAATGGCCAGCGCTCTAATTTTGGGTGATTTATGGTTTAATAGCTTTTGAATGGCTAAAAAAAAGCGTTCATCTTTAACTTCCAATGTTTTTTGAAGCATATATAAAACTTGTCCTTCAGAACCATTATTCAAAACTCGTATAACGGTATCTATGATAGAAGTTATTGCAATTTCTTTTTTAATGGATTTTTCTTTTTTAATATGAGAAGTTTCCAGCAAATCCTTGAATGAAATAATATATTCTTTTCTTAAATGATAAATAAAATAAATCCAAACTGAAATTAAGGCAATGATAATTAAACTAATATAAGTTGATGAAATATTTAACCCATTAATGAAAAAGATAAGAATAAATCCTGCCAACCCGGTTGCTATACTATCTACAACAACATCAGTAAAAGTTTTTGTTTTTTTCTTAATATCAATTGGAATTGGGATAGAAAGCAGTTTGGTTGCAGCTTTATTTACAGATTGCTTTAAACTTCCGTCTACAACCTTTATGGCAATGATAACCCAAAGTTGAGGTAGAAACAACAATAAAACAGAACCGATAAAAATTCCCGATGGCAACCATATTAATGATTTTCCAACACCAAATGTACCCACTATTTTTTGGGTTAAAAACAATTGAATCAGAAGCGAAATAACACTTAAGGTTGAGAACCAAAAGCCAAAAAAGGAAGTCAATTTATCTGGATCTTCTATAAGCCTCGAAGCATAATCGCTATATTGATAATCTACTAATTTAGCCACTAAAACACTCAATCCAATTACAATAGCGATAAGGCTGAGCAATTTAGATTGCTTAATAAGCTTAAATGGAGATTCACTTTTTGGATCGGTTCGAAGAGATACTTGAAAAGTATTCAATTTTACAACTTCATTTTTCCATATATATTTTGTTATAGGCAGGCAAAAAATTAATAAAGCGGCTGCAACAAACAGTAAGCTTTCGGCTCTTAAAAATGTGGTGAGCAATGACGTAAGGTAACCTCCAAAAATTCCTCCGGCAATAGCTCCAGCACCGATAAAACCAAAAACACGTTTTGCTTCTCTAACATTGTAAACCAAGTTTGCTAATATCCAGAATTGAGAGGCTGTTAATAATCCAAAAATGGCAACCCAAACATATGGAATGTACAAGATTAAGCCACCGGCAATATTAAATGTAAAGGCAACTCCAAAAATGATTAATGAAATTACGGATCCAATTATAGTTCCTTCTATAACTTTATTTAAAGGATATTTCTCTAATATTTTATCGTAAAAATAAGAACCAACAATTGCCATTACTGCAGTTAAAACATAGCCTAAAGGTAAAGCGCTCGAAGTAAGTTCTGATAGAAAAAGAGAGTTTATTGTTGGCTTAACAATAAGTAAAGTTGTAATCAGTAAAAAAATATTGAGTTGTAAAAACAGCGTTTTATTTAACTCATCTTCTTTAAGGTCAAAAACTTTTAAAATATATCTTTTTAACGTGATAATATCAAACATTAAATATTTATTTTTTTATATTTAAAGAGATATTTTGTGAAATATAATTTTATATCAGACAAAATAATATTGGGTTAAAGATATATAATCTTCTGAAGTATTTACGATTCTGTTTTGTAAAAAAAACAAAAGCAAAAATCATTTAATAAGGCTTACCTGGAGGTTAGTTCTCCTCTTTGTGAAAGTGAATTTATGGCTTTTTCAACGGGTTTAATCAAATTCCTAATGATAAGTTCCCCACTAGGATCGTTTATCAATGCAACAATAATATAACGTCTTGCTGGGTCCGTATCCCAAACCAACACTGAATCAGAATGATAATCTTTCCAAGAGCCTGATTTTCTATACAATGTTGCATCTGGTGCAATTTTATCCAAGGTGTTAACAAATTTGTGGTGAAGTCCCGGATTTTCTAGAATATCCAACATAATTTTAGATCGATCTCTGCTTACCAATTCTCCGTTCGCCAACATATAGTAATACCTGCACACTTGGTTGACAGTAGCGGCGTGGCTCAAATTTTTGAGAGATTCTCTATTTGTACTTCCGCCTTTTGCATATCGTTTACCTACCCAAAGTCCCCCTCCATTATTTTTATCATAAAACTTATATAATGGATCAGTTAGAGCTGATTGTATTTTTTTGAAACCCAACCTATCTATCATTCTTGTTGCAGCTTGATTGTTTGATTTACTAATCATAAGTCGTAAATCACTTTTAACTTGGTCAGTTTCCTTTAGCTCTTTTTTATCAATAGCATCTTCTGCAGCTAATAGAATGGCGATTTTCGGTAAACTTGCAGCATACATCATGTAATTTCCATTTACAGATGCAAATTTAGCTTGATCCGGATTGCTTAAATCCACAACACCTACAGCCATCCTTTTTTGTTTTATTAATTTTTTCCAAAGGGGGTTTTTCATTAATTCAAACTCAAGACTGTTTTGAAAAGAGGTACTAACCAAATTTCCTAGAGGCTTAATGTTATTACCATCACTTTGAAGCGGCAAGTTATTTTGAGCCAAAAGAGGTGTGATAGAAACAAATAGGAAAAAGATAAATAATTGATATATTTTCATTTAGGTATTGAATGTATTAAAAAACATGGCAAAGGTATTTATTTTTTAAATACATAAATTGTTAATTTTTCAAAAAGCTCAAAAATAATTTTCCCTTTTGAATGCTATAGTTTTGTGTTTTTTAAGAATAAAAATGTTAAAAAAATTTAGGTATGTACAATTTTCTTTCCTGCAAGTAAATATTTAATATGAAATTTACATTAATTTATAACAACTTACAAAATAGTTAATTACGAACTGGTTTAAACTTTTTTGATTGAAGCGAAAAATAACATTTTGTAGCCAATTGAAAAAGTTTAAACCAGTTCTACATATAAATTAAAGAAGCAAGTATTAATTTGTTGTGTTTTTTAAATCATTTCAATTCTTAATATAGGCATAATTTGAATATACAAACCCATCATTTGAGACAAGAAAATTTGAATTTGTGATTTTAAAGAAATGGGTCACGTAAATTGTATATACTTGTTAATTATTTATCCAGTAGTTTGGGAATTGGTTCTTTTCCAGATAATTTTTTTTGTTCTTTTTTCCTCATTACATTTTCAACAATTTTAAAAATTTGTTGTTTAAGATCTTTATACTTATTAATGTAGGCATTTACTTCTATTTCTAATTTTTTATGATTTTCTATAAAGTTTATATTCCCTGTAGCGCTATTGTTTCTAATCAAATCATCAAGAATTTTTTCTTGATCATTAATAAGACCCAAAAGTGTGGTTCCAATGTTTTTTTGATCAGCGATTTGTTTTACATTTTCTTCAATTTTTTTATGCAAACCAATAGCCAAAACATCAATGTAATTGGCACTGAGCAAATGTTCCAAAAACCGTATTTCATCTTTAATAAGTTGAAGTTCAGAAACCCAAAGTTTAGAGTCATGATGTAATTCTTCGGTACTTTTTTCTCTGCCGAACCAGTCTTTTTTCATTTTAGTTTTCATCTTTAAAGAAATTAGTTATTTTATGATAAAGTTAACTGCTAAAAGTGAAGAATAATTTGATATCCATCAGTTTTTTTATAATCAATGATTATTTGATGAGACCATTTATATATTCAAATATTTTAATTTTTAAATTTTTGTAATGTATCAGATACATAAAAACTTCTTCAGCAATTTTCTCATATTCAACCATGTGAAAATGACCACCGTCTAACAACATGATTTCTTTCATTTCCCTTAATTTCATTTCATAATTATGGATTTTATCACTGATATTGTTTTTTTCTTTTTCAAAATTGTCAAGTTCTAAAATGAATAATTGTAGGCGTTCGTACAAATTTGGAATTGTGGAAGTGAACGGATAGGCTTTAATGAGCCTTTTTATAAAGTCTAATTCGCTCCTAATAAAATCAAACTCTGCTGTCCACAAGGAAGTGTTATAAAGTAGTTCATCAATGGTTCTTTCTCTTGGAAATGTTTTATAAACTGGACTGGCTTCCATTGCTGTACTTATTAATTCATAGCTAAGTAACTTATTATATGTTTTATATAAAATGATATATATCAAATAGAAAAACTTACAAATCTTATTTTATTGAAAATTAATTTTAAAATGTAATGCATTTGTTTAAGTAGAAACATTTCAAATTGAGCAATATCATTTTTTAAAATTTTAACAATCAATAGCTTTATGCAGTTATTAAATCTAAAACCATGAAAAATACATCAATTTTAACATAAAAAATATAAGACATGGCACTAAATTTTAATCAATACGCAAGAGAAGGTAATTCATTTTTAAAGGATTATGCAAAAAAAATAAATATGGCGGATGATACCGATAAAGCTGGTAGAATATTGTCTTCAATTTTACATGGGTTGCGGGAAGTAATCACGATTGAAGAATCGTTACAGTTAATTTCCCAATTTCCTATGTTTTTAAAAGCTGTTTATGTAAATAAATGGACCACACGCAAAAAGAAAAAAGTTAAAAGCATGGTTGATTTTATTGATTTAATCAGAGAAATGGACGGAGTTACTTCCTTACACGATTTTGGATTCGATGAAATTGCTGAAAATTACATCAATTCAACTTTTATGATTTTACGCAAATATATTTCTTTGGGCGAATTAGAAGATATTAGAACGGTACTTCCTAAAGACCTTAAGTCTATGGTTTATCAAAATTTAATGTTTCAATAAACGCTAAAAAATAGAGTGATGGTAATTACGCAATCCTATAAAGAAATAGAAATTGATATAGGTGATATCCGTTTAAAAGGAAATTTAAGGCTTGCGGAACAACCTAAAGGAATTATTTTATTTTCACATGGAAGCGGTAGCAGCAGACTTAGTATCCGAAATAATTATGTTGCCAATTTATTACTCGAGCAAGGTTTTTCCAGTTTGCTGTTCGACTTGCTCACAGCTCAAGAAGATAGGATTTATGAGAATCGGTTTGATATTGAATTGCTTACGGAACGATTGGTAAAAGTCACAAAATGGGTTATGAAATATGAAGAAACAAAAAAATCGCCTATCGGATACTTTGGTGCCAGTACAGGCGCAGCTTCTGCCTTAAACGCTGCCGCCCAATTGGGAAAAAGCATAAAGGCAATTGTTTCAAGAGGCGGTCGTCCCGATTTGGCTATGCCAATTTTAAAAGACATAAATAAACCAACCCTTTTAATAGTTGGAGGAAATGACGGTGTGGTCATTGAATTAAATAAAAAAGCAAAGATAACCATAGAAGGCATTTGCGAATTAAAAATTGTTGAAGGTGCCACACATTTATTTGCGGAAGCAGGAAAATTGGAAATTGTGGCCAAACTTACTGCCGAATGGTTTGATAAATATTTGAAAAAATAAAAACAGCTATTATGATGTTTTTAAATAGAATAGAAGCTGGCAGTTTACTTGCCAATAAATTAATGGTTTACAAAAGCAATAAAGATGCCGTTATAGTTGCAATTCCAAGGGGCGGTGTTCCTATCGGATACGAAATAGCCAAAAAATTAGAGTTGCCGTTGGAAATTGTGCTCTCCAAAAAAATTGGACATCCTTTTAATAAAGAATATGCAATTGGCGCCGTAACTCTGAAAAACAGTATTTTAAGTGATGCGGCTTTGGAAGTTTCACAGGTGTACATTCATGATGAAACCGAACGAATCAGGGGCTTGCTAAAACAACGCCTTGATTGGTATTATGGAGATAGAAAGCCATTGGAACTTAAAGATAAAATGGTTATTTTGGTTGATGATGGCATTGCCACAGGAAATACCATGATTTCCTGTATTCGACTTATTGAACTTCAAAAACCTTCAAAAATTATTGTTGCTTTGCCTGTAGCGCCAACTTCCGCATTAAAAAAAATAAGGGAAACGGAAGAAGTTGATGAAGCAATTTGCTTATCAACACCAATAAATTTTCAGGCAGTCGGACAGTTTTATGAAGAATTTAATCAGGTAAATGATAACGAAGTAATAGAATTATTAAAAAAGGCGCATGAAAAGTTTAGGTTGAAAAAATCAAATTAATATCAGTTATTGGCAAACTTTAGTGATATTATTGAAATTGTATTATTTGTAAAAGTAACCATATTAAACGCTTATAGATAGGGCTTCATTTCGCTTTTTCGTTTTTGAAGTTGCTTTTCTAAGTCACGAATGGTTTCATCTGTGGCGGCTTCAAAGCTTTCTTCATCAGAAATCGCAAAAATTCTTGGACCAGGTAAACTTAATCTGATTTCACAAACTTTTCCTTTTCCCTTTGTGTCAGGCTCTAATTTATAAAACACATCGGCTTTAATCAGCCATTCATATTTTTCGGCCATTTTTAGTAGTTTTCTAATGGCAAATGATTCAACAGCTTCATTTTTAGTTACTTGAACAAATTGAATTCTAATTTCCATAATATAAATTTTTAAATTAAATTATAAGAACAATTAAAGATATTCAATGCAGTTGCAATTGCCAATGATATATATCAAATGCAGCAACAATAAAATTAAATTTAGTTGAATGAAAATTAGTGTGAAATCACCTTAGAATTTACAAATTTTCCAAAACTTTTTTAAGTTTATCGCCAATTTCCAAGGCAACCGGAGCTAAAGATTCATTTACTACTGCCTGCATGGAAACAATCGGATTTATGGCTGAAACTTCAATAATTCCAGGTTCTTTTTCCTGGACAATCACGTTGCAAGGAAGCATTGTTCCAATTTTATCTTCAGCTTTTAAAGCTTTATATGCAAAAGGCGCATTGCAGGCTCCCAAAATTCTGTAATTGTAAAAATCTACATCCAGCTTTTTCTTTAAAGTCGCCTTTATGTCTATTTCCATAAGTATGCCAAATCCTTCTTTTTGAAGCTCTTCGGTTACTTTTTCTATAGCTTACTGAAAGGTTACATTGTTGAATGTTGTTGAATAATAGTAGTCCATTATTTAAGATTTTTGAATTTGTAATCGTTTTTCATATTTTAGTAAATTACAACAATTATTTCAGTATAAAATGTTAAAAATAGAAACAGGAAGTCGCAACTTCCTGTTTCCTGAAGAGATTAAGTTTGTTTTAAAACGCTTAACTAATTTTTTATATTGATTTATCTCTAAAACAACACCAACACTAAAACTAGTTTTAACTAAACAATAACTTGAAACGCTCCATTTCCATCTGCATTATTTTTCAATAATGAAGATTTATTTTTAGTAGAAACAGGAAGTCGCAACTTCCTGTTTCCTGATGAGATCTAGATTTTACTTTTACGTTCAACTAATTTTTTACATGACCTTATTTCTAAGAAAACATTAAAACGAGTTAACATCAAACAAAATCCTGAAACCCTTCATTTCGACCTGCATTATTTCGCAATAATGAAAATCTATCTTTTAGAAGAAACAGGAAGTCACAACTTCCTGTTTCCTGAAGAGATTAAGTTAGTTCTATAACGCTCAACTAATTTTTAATAGCGTCTCATTTCTAATACAATACTAAAATTAATTCTGCTCAAACAATAACTTGAACTCTTCACATTAATCTTCATTATTTCGCAATAATGAAAATCTATCTTTTAGAAGAAGCAGGAAGTTTTAAATTCCTGCTTCCTGAAGAGGTTAGTTAGTTTTATAACGATAACTAATTTTTCAAATCGCCTTATTTCTAAAACAACACTAAAATTAATTTCAAACAAACACTAACTTTAAACTCTTCATATTGATCTTCATTATTTTGCAACAATGGAGATCTGTTTTAAGATAGAAGCAGGAGGCCTAAACCTCCTGCTTCTATCTTGAAGAAATTAAGTTGCTTTTAATAACTTTTCCATAATTTCTTACGTCACCTTATTTCTAAGACAAAACTAAAATTGATTTTAGTTATGGACATCTTAAACTCTTCAACATAGACCAAATTGCAATGTAAAATACAAATTTACATGCGTGGGGAAATTTTTTGTTTCTAAAAAAATCAATGAACTTTTAATTTATTGATGTAAAATTAACATCAAAATATTGAGCTTGAAATGATATCCATCAATTTAGCATATGATTGTTCTCAGTTTTTGAATTTTTTTATTTTTCTGCATCCCGTCTTTTTTATTGGAAAATGATAATTCCATAACCCATATTTAATAAAAATAGACCTATGAAAAAAAGCAGCATATAAATTACCTGAACAAATTTGATATTGAGATAATTCAAATATAAAACGGTTCTTTTTGGAAAAATAAACAGTGACAAGCCAATAAAAAGTGCTGTCCAGCCTATTAAAGTGATAATAAGTCTCCAATCGTCTTCCCAAATATTATGAAATAAAATATTCAGCAATCCAATAACAATAGACACAAAAGAAATGACAATAACAAATTTTTGGTCTTCTAAATCTTTAATTACTTGTACAATTCTTTTTGGGTTGAAGCTTAATATTAAAAAGAAAATTATTAAATACCATCCCCAAAATTTGGCTAAAAATATAGATATTTCATCCATGTTTGCAATATTTGATTGTTATTCGTGTAAAACTAAAAACGGAACGTCGGTATGATAACTAATCTCTTCTACCGTAGGTCTGAATAAAATACGTTGAAAAAGATTAAGGTTCTTGGCAATCATAATAATCAGATCAATATTTCTGCTTTCTACAAAAGATTGCACCCCGTCTTCGATTTTTTTATTGGTTATTTTATGAAAGCTATGTTTTTCATCTGTAAAGAAATTACTTAAAAATTCTTTATTTTCTATTTGAAAATCGGTAAATTCTTCATTTTTTTTGGCAATATGTAAAATTCTCAATGAGGAATCATGCATTTTGATAAATTCCAAAATGCTGTTCAAAATTTTTGTTGGATAAAACAGGTGATAATCTGTTGGAAAAGCAATTTCTTTAATGTTTTTAAACTCTGCATTTTCAGGAACAATAAGTACCGGACATTTTACCATGGTTATTAAATCACCGGTATTGCTGCCAATCATAACTTTTTTTAATCCTGTTGCGCCTTTTGTTCCCATTACAATAAGATCTATATTTTTTTCATCAACTTGGCTTCTTACGGCGTCAATAAAATAATCATAATAATTAAGCGTGTAAAATTTATGCTTTGGGTTGGGCGGTAATTGGTCTATTTTTTTTACTAATTTCTTTAAATTGGTTTTGGCCTGTATTAAAACAGTTTTGTCAATAACATCTATGGCTGTAAGTTGCATTACAGGAGATTCGCCGCTTGTGTAGTTGTAAATTAAACTGACATGCAATAAATAAAAATCACATTCGGTGTCTTTAAAAAACGACAAGCCGTATTTTACCGCATTCCAAGAATTTTCTGAAAAATCGGTTGGAATTAAAATATTTTTCATTTGACTGGTTGAATTATAGTTACATCTAAAATTAGACTCTAAAATTTTAATGTAAAATGATATATATCAAGAATTATTTTGTGTAAAATTATATCTCAGATTAATTCACTTTTTTTAACTTTTCAACATTCAAAATTTTAATATTTCTTCCGTCTATTTCAATAAGACCGTCTCTCTTAAAATCAGAAAGTGTCCTTACAAAAGTTTCGGTGGCAATACCTGCAATACCCGCAAGATCGGTTCTTGATATTTTAGGATTTTGGTTGTGAGTATTATTCATTTTTTCAGAAAATTGCAAAATGGTATTTGCTGTTTTTTTTCGAACAGAACTATAGGCCATTTGCAGCAATTGGTCTTTAATTTCCGAAACATTTTCTGTCAAGTGATCTATTAATTCGAAGGTTACTTCGTGGTTTTTTTGTAAAACACTTTTGAAATCACTTTTTAGCAATCGAAAAACTTTTACGTTTTCAATGGCGGCAGCAGATTCCTGGTAAGTGATATTGTTTGAGAAAGACATAAAACCAAAAAAGTCATCCTCTTTGTACAATCCGGTAACTAATTCTTTGCCTTGTTCATCAATTTTAAATGTTTTTACGATGCCTTCACTTATTAAAAATACAAAATTGGAATTGTCTCCTTCTTGGTAAATAATCTCACCCAAGTCAAAGGAGAATTGATCCACATTGTCTGCGAAAAAATTTTTAAGATGGGTTAGCGTTTTTAGCTCATTTTCTGAATAATAAAGTTCAGTGCTTCCTACTTTATCAAGATTTTCTTTAAGAATGGCAACCCTTGCTAACCTGCTTTCTATAGCGCTAAACAGTTCAGATTCATCAAACGGCTTGGTGATATAATCATCGGCACCTAAATCCATTCCTTTGCGGATATCTTTATGGTCTGTTTTTGCAGATAAAAATATAAATGGAATATGTTTGGTGTTTTGTTCTTTGGAGAGTATTTGCAGCACACCGTAACCATTTAATTCGGGCATCATAATATCACAGAGAATAATGTCCGGAAGTTGTTTTTTAGCTTCGGCAATGCCGATTTTGCCATTTTCCGCAGTAAATACTTTGTAATTTGCCAATTCTAAAAGTTCGGCAGTATTTTCTCTAACTACCTCATCATCTTCTATTAATAAAATTTTTTTCATCTGTTTAAATTTTATTTTTTAGCGGTAACAGCTGCTGCCTGCCTGCCGGCAGGTAAACCTTGCCTGCCGGCAGGTAGGTTCGCCATTAATCATTCTTTTGTGTGTCAAAATTTGTAATGCTCGTTTCATGATTCTATATTTATTGGTAATTCAACAAAAAATTCAGAACCTTTGTTTTCTATGCTTTTAAAGCCAATAGTTCCGCCTAAATTTTCCAAATGGGCTTTAACAATATTTAAACCAATACCAGTTCCCTGAATATTTAATACGTTCTCTGCTCTAAAATAGCGATTAAATATGAATTTTTGATCATTTTCTGGTATTCCTATCCCTTTATCCGTAATTTTAAAAATAAGATTAGTTGTATTTTTAGAAATCTCTAAATTAATTTCTGTATTCTCAGGAGAATATCTTATGGAATTATAGATGATGTTATTTAAGGCGAGTTCTAAAATATTTTCATCCTGACACAGCACGTAATCTGATGTATTTTGTAAAATGTTTATATGCTGACCCCTTTTTAAAAGCATATTGGAATTATAAACCACCTCATTAATTACTTTGCTTAAATTAAAGACCGTGAATTTATAACTTTCCTTGCTTGAATCTAACCGCTCTAATGATACAAAATCACTTAAAATATTATTGAGGTAATTTACTTTGTTTGTAATTGTTTTTAAATGTTTATTTCTTTTTTCCTGTTGCTCACTCAATTGATATTTTTCCAATAAAATTGCAGAGGTTAAAATTCCGCTTAAAGGCGTTCTAAATTCATGGGAAACTAACGACAAAAATTTAGATTTTAATTCATTAAGTTCTCTTTCTTTTTTTAAGGCATCTTTAATTTTATTTTCTACTTCAATTCTTCTTTTTATTTCTTTTTCATAATTAAGATTCGCTTTTTTTAATTTTTTGATGGTTTTTTGTAATTCGACAGTTCCTGTTTTAACTTTGTCTTCCAATACAACCTTTATAGAATCTATTTTTTTTTCAGTTTCTCTTCGAATGGTCATGTCAATAATTAGAGCCATAACGTAATCTTTTTCATAAACAGTAAAAGGATTTAGTGCAATTTCAATAGGAAATTCTTCCTTATTTTCTTTTATACCAAACAAGTACAATCCACGCGTATTTCTTTTGCTTTTCATCCCGCTTGTAAAGTAAACGAATTGATTTTTATGCGTGGTTTGGTATCTGAATGGAATTAGGATATTTAAAGACTTGTTTGCTAATTTTCCTTTATTGTAGCCAAACATTTTTTCTGTGGAGAGATTCGCTGCAACAATTTGTTGTTTTTCATCAACAATAATAATTCCTTCAGGAATAGCATCAAAAAGGATATTAAAGAGGTCTTTATTTTTAGAAAACATCGTATTTTTATTGATTCTAAACGAATTTTATTTTAGTTAAAAGATAGTAAAAAAAACGAATACATTCGATAAAAAAAGGTGATATTTTTGAGTGAATGAATATTATCGGCAAAAATGCCAATAATGAAACTATATTTATCAATATTATTTAATTATACATTGAACTGGTTTAAACTTTTTTCAATTGGCTACAAAATATTATTTTTCACTCACTTTTTGTCCTTTTTGAACTCCGTAGCGATGCTATGCAGT
>JAENXD010000264.1 GCA_016649745.1 Flavobacteriaceae bacterium
CGAACCAAGGACCCTCTGATTAACAGTCAGATGCTCTAACCAACTGAGCTAAGGAGGAATTTATTCGCTTTTGCGAGTGCAAATATACAAGCTTTTCTTCTTTTTGCAAGAAATATTGAAAAGAATTTCTACTTTTTATATTCTTTCCTTTCAAATAAAAGCAACTTGTTGTAAATCAACTTAAAGCTACAAATTGAAATCTGCATTTATTTTAATGGTTTCCTACAGTTTTCAACAAAAATGCCTTCAAAAAATCATATTTTTATTAGGTCTGCCTAAATATTATTAAAAATACAATAATTGTAAATTAACAAGAATTAAAATGGTGGTTTTGGTAAAAGTTGTATTTTTGACCAATCAATTAAAACATTGACTACTAACAATATTATGGATAAATTTTCATTTTTAAATACGGTCCACACGGGTTTTATAGCTGATTTGTACGACCAGTATTTGATAAATCCTGATGCAATAGAGCCTAGTTGGAGAAGTTTTTTTCAAGGATTTGACTTTGCCAACGAAAAATATTCACTGAACGATGAGGAAGCTGTATTTGAAATTCCCGAAAATGTGTTGAAGGAATTTAAAGTGATTGACCTCATTAATGCCTATAGAACACGGGGTCATCTTTTTACAAAAACAAATCCGGTTCGCGAACGTCGTAAATATATGCCAACCCTGGCACTCGAAAATTTTGGGCTGTCTGAAAAAGATTTAGATACTGTTTTTGATGCCGGACAAATCATTGGCACAGGAAAGGCTTCATTGCGTGAAATAGTAAAACATTTAGAAACCATTTATTGCGAATCTATTGGGGTTGAATATATGTATATCCGAAATCCGGAAGAAAGGAAGTGGATTCAAAAACAGCTAAATAAAAATTCAAACCACCCAAATTATACGCCAGAAACTAAAAAATATGTGCTGCAAAAGTTAAATCAAGCAGTGACTTTTGAAAGTTTTCTGCAAACTAAATATGTTGGTCAAAAACGCTTTTCTTTGGAAGGGGGCGAAACTTTAATTCCTGCTCTTGGCGCTGTTATCAGACTCGCCGCAGAAAATTTTGGCGTTAAAGAATTTGTTTTGGGAATGGCGCACAGAGGCCGTTTAAATACCCTCATAAATATTTTCAGAAAACCTATCCGCGATTTATTCAGTGAATTTGAAGGAAAAGATTTTGAAGATGAAGATATTGATGGCGATGTTAAATACCATTTAGGTTTAACAACCAAAAAAACATTAAAAACAGGAACGGAACTCACCATGAATTTGGTTCCAAATCCTTCGCATTTAGAAGCTGTAGGTCCCGTAGTGCAAGGAATTTCTCGCGCAAAAATAGATAATGATTACAACGGCGACAATTCAAAATTGCTTCCAATTATTGTTCATGGAGATGCCGCAATCGCAGCGCAAGGCGTTGTTTATGAGGTGATACAAATGAGTCAGTTGGGTGGTTATTCAACCGGTGGAACCATTCATATTGTGGTGAACAACCAAATAGGGTTTACCACAAATTATTTGGATGCTAGGTCAAGCACCTATTGCACGGATGTCGCAAAAGTTACCTTGTCGCCTGTTTTGCACGTAAACGCCGACGATGTTGAAGCAGTAACCCATGCCATAGAATTTGCCCTTAATTTTAGAATGCAATTCAAAAGAGATATTTTTATTGACTTGCTTGGCTATAGAAAATACGGACATAACGAAGGCGATGAACCTCGTTTTACGCAACCAAAATTATATAAAGCCATTGCAAAACACCCAAATCCAAGAGATATTTATGCGCAAAAACTGATTAAAGAAGGGGTGATTGATGATGCTTATTTAAATAACTCAATTGCCGAATTTAAAGACTTATTGGAAGCAGAATACCTACATTCAAAAGAGGTTGAAACTTCAAAAGTACGCGAGTTTATGGAAGAAACTTGGAAAGATTTCACCAGAAGAGGTTTAAGTGCCATGTTGGTTTCTGAAAAAACCGCTTACCAAAAATCGAAACTGAAAGAAATAGCCAAAATTGTTTCAACCGTACCAAAAGGCATTAAATTTTTACGCAAAGCTGAACGAATTTTGCTGGACAGGCATAATATGGTTTTTGAAAATGATAAAATAGACTGGGGAATGGGAGAAACCTTGACCTACGGAACGCTACTTCAGGAAGGATTTGACATTCGTATTTCCGGCCAGGATGTGGAACGGGGAACATTTAGCCACCGCCACGCCATTTTACGGGACGAAATTTCTGAAGAACGCATCAACCTGTTAAATATGATTGGCGAAAATCAGGGAAAAATGACTATTTTCAATTCATTATTATCTGAATACGGCGTACTTGGTTTTGATTACGGTTATGCCATGGCAAATCCAAATACATTAACTATTTGGGAGGCGCAGTTTGGTGATTTCAGTAATGGAGGGCAAATTATTTTCGACCAATATTTATCCGCAGCAGAGGACAAATGGAAATTGCAAAACGGAATCGTAATTCTACTGCCTCATGGATATGAAGGACAAGGATCTGAGCATTCTTCAGCACGAATGGAACGCTTTTTACAATTGTGCGCCATAGACAATATGGTTTTAGCCGATTGTACAACACCCGCAAATTTTTTCCATTTATTGCGTCGTCATATGAAACGCGATTACAGAAAACCGCTTATCGTGTTTACACCTAAAAGTTTGCTCCGACATCCAGCGGCAACCTCAACATTGGATGCATTTTCAAATGGAAGTTTTCAGGAAGTGATTGATGACAATATTGATAAAAAGAATGTCACCAAATTGGTGTTTTGCACCGGTAAATTTTATTACGATTTATTGGCCGAACGCACTGATTTAGACAGAAATGATGTTGCCTTGGTAAGAATTGAACAATTGTTCCCATTGCATTTAGAAAAATTACAACAGGTAATTGACAGCTACCCGAATGTTAAAAAATACGTTTGGGCACAGGAAGAACCGGAAAATATGGGGGCTTGGAGTTTTATGCTGCAACGCTTCAGGTTGGTGAATCTTGAAGTGGCTTCTCAATCATTTCATGCAG
>JAENXD010000106.1 GCA_016649745.1 Flavobacteriaceae bacterium
CATTAGGGCTATTTCGATGAAGGTATTCCAATACCTCAATCTCTTCATTTTTAAGTGTTATATATCTCATAATGAGATAAATATACGAAAATTATTATATATACGCAATAAAATACGACATTATTTTATTCTTATTACTTAGTTCCACTCAAATAGCAAGAATAATAAAAAGCATAACAGCAAGAGAGATATTTAGTCAAGCACCAAGTATAAAAAGGGCATTGTGGGGAGGTTCATTTTGGGCCAGTAGTTTTTATATTAATCATGGTAATGAAAAAATTATGCTGAATATGGTAAGAATCAAGGATTAGAAAAGGAGTATGAAGTTTTACACAAGGAAATACAGTTAAATTTTTATTAATAATAATGCCCCGCGGGCTTGCCCCGGAGCATTATTTATGGAAAAAGGTTTTAATAACCTTACAGGTTTTTATTCATATTTTAAAACTGCAATAACTTCAATTTTAACATCACTCCACGTCTTTGAAATACCATCATCACCAGTATGCAAATCTTTACAAACTACATTTAAAGCTTCTAAAGCAGCCTTAGCTTGCCAATTATCTAATTCCATGTTTCCTACGATGGTAACTTTGTTATCTGTAACAATATAAGCTATTGGTAATTCTCTTGTGATGCCATTTAATGAAATATCAACTGTACTGGAATTTTCTTTATTTATATGCACCGTCCCGGTAATTGTGCTGGAATTTTCCATAGTACCAAAAAAGTATTTTTTTACTTTTGCGTCTCTAATGGTGTCTTTTGTAATCAAGCTACTTATCGGTATTTTAAATTTTAATCCGTTTAATGCTCCTATGGCTGTTGTGTCTTTTTTGGCATTTTCAATAGTTACTTCCGAAAATTGTCCTTTAACAGGAACTTTAGCCGTTGTTTTGTAAGCAGTCCAATTAATTGTAGTTGAATCTGCCATCACAGCGTATGTTTTTACAATGGGAGTTACCTCTTTTTTTTCATTCTCTTTACAAGAAGAAACAAATATCATGATTAATAGTAATGATGATAGAACATAAATTTTTTTCATAATAGTCAGTGTTTTTTTAAATATTTATTTACTAGGTTAATATACTCTTTTTTTGCCTCATCTTCAGAAATTTGACTTAATTGAAACCATGCATTTAATTTAAAAGCGTTTCTTAATTCTACGTTGCCTGAAGGTTGCCGGTAATTGGTTCCTTTGGTTGCCTGCTTGTAATAGGCATATAATTGCAACATCACATCCGGTGGAAGTTTTAAGGTTGTCGTTGATGAAATTTTATAGGCATTTTCAAATTCTTCATCTAGTTTTTTTGCCATAACAGTAAGTTTAAAAAAAATTAAAGTGTGGCAATTATTTGTTCCCCGCCTTTAACTTTGTCGTTTAAATTTACTTTAATAACAGTATTTAACGGTAAAAACACATCTACTCTGGAACCAAATTTTATAAATCCAGAGTCATGACCTTGAATCACTTGCATTTTTGGTTCTGCATAGTTTACAATGCGTCTGGCCAGTGCACCTGCAACTTGGCGATACAATATTTCTCCAGCAAATTTATTGGCAATTACAACCGTTGTTCTTTCGTTGTTTTCAGATGACTTTGGATGCCATGCAACCAAATATTTTCCTGGATGATATTTACTGTAAGTTACTTCTCCGCTAATGGGGTATCTTGTTACGTGAACATTTATTGGAGACATAAATATGGAAACCTGCATCCTTTTTTCTTTAAAATATTCTTTTTCAAATACCTCTTCTATAACAACTACTTTACCATCAACAGGCGCAATAATATGTGCGTCATTAACAACGGTTTCTCTTTTTGGGTTTCTAAAAAATTGTAATATCAGCACATAAAAAATAAGCAATAAGATTGCCAATAATTTATTTAGCCAAATTGCTTCAACAAAGTTTTCAATAGCTATAAAGCCTAGACCAACAAAAATTGAGACCATGACTATTATTTTAAAACCTTCTTTATGGAACATAATTATCGAACTAATTGTAAGTAAATGAAAATAAAAGGAGCGGCAAAAATAACACTGTCAAACCGGTCTAAAAATCCGCCATGTCCAGGGATAAAATTACTGCTGTCTTTTACGCCGGCTTGTCTTTTAAACATAGATTCTATTAAGTCTCCCAATACGCCAAAGATACTTACAATTCCTGCAATTACAAGCCATTGTTTAAGGTAAAGTGAGGTAAATTGACTTGCTAAAATAAAACTCACTAAAAAAGTAAAAACCATTCCGCCAATAAAACCTTCTATTGTTTTATTTGGTGAAATTCGTTCCAATAATTTATGTTTTCCTATGTTTTTTCCTACTAAAAAGGCAAAAGTATCATTTGTCCAAATTAAAATAAATACCCCTAAAATAGTGGTGTTTACATAATTAAATGAACCATTTAAAAATGGTATTTGCACTATTAAGCTAAAGGGTACGACTATATAAATGACCGTAAGAAAAATCTTGCCTAAATGACTGACAACTTCTTCCTTTTTTGCAAATAAAATAGAAGCGAAAGTGATGAAAATAGTTAAAAACAGCACCACGCCCACATACTCAAATATAATTCTGGCAGGCACATCATCTACGTTAAGTATGTTTCCGAAAATAAATAACAGCGTTCCAATAATATAAGGAAATATGCTTTTTAACTGAATCATTTTTTTAAACTCATACAAACAAAACAGCATGGAAATAAAAAAAATTAAAATAAATGTTATTTTACTGAATAGAATGCAAAATATTAAAATACTTACAAAAACAAGACCTGATAAAATACGTTTATAAATTAGTTTCATAGGTTATAGATCTTCAAATAACAGCAAATATAAGTTTTTTGAATTAGTATTGCCATAACTCATAAAGTCTTCTTCGATGGTCTCAATGTTGAAATTGTTAATTGCACTAATATTGCTGGGGATATTTCCCTGATAGCGTGATTTAATTCCTGTTAAACTTTCCCCTTTTGTATTTACCAGTTGGCTGGTGGTGGCATAAACAATAAAATTTTCAGACAATTCAGAAATTTTATGTTCTTTAAGTTGATTTGAAGAAAATAAAATACTGCCATTTTCTGCAATAAGGTGTTCACAACTTAAAAAAAAAGGCAATGTTATATTAATTTTTTCTGTGGTTTCAACTTTTATTGTCTTTACGAGTTTTAATAAATCGTAATCGTTACAGCTTATAGTTTTCCAAGAATTCTCCTGAATTATTTTGGATAAATTCATCGTCACTTCTTCTAAAGAGGTACAATACAAAAACTTGCCTTTTTTTTTGATGAAATTTTTTACAAAAATCTGATCAATAGGCAAGTCATGAAACTCTGAAGAATCCTCTAAAACTTCTTTTGGTTTTGGGATATTAAATAATTTTTTGAAAAAACTCATTATTTATATTGAATAAATCCAAAATTATAAAAAAGTTTGCAATTTACTCTTCTGTTTCTAATGAATTTTCAATATTTTCTTCATTTACAATTTCTTCATCTATATCTTCCGTTACCAATTCTGCATACTGATTTTCGAAAGCTCTTTTCCCAAAAATAACTTCTAAGTCTTTTTTGAAGATAACTTCTTTTTCCAATAACAATTCAGCCAAAGTAGTTAACTTATCTTTGTTTTTACTCAATATTTGAATGGCTCTTTGATACTGTTCTTCAATTAATTTTGAAATTTCTTTATCAATAATTTGAGCGGTATCTTCACTGTAAGGTTTGGTAAAATTATAATCGGATTGTCCGGAGGAATCGTAATAGGTTATATTCCCAATTTTATCGTTTAAACCATAAATAGAAACCATGGCTCTTGCTTGCCTGGTCACTTTTTCAAGGTCGTTTAAGGCGCCCGTAGATATTCTGTCGAATATTAATTTTTCTGCAGCTCTACCGGCAAGTGTTGCACACATCTCATCCAACATCTGTTCGGTTTGTACAATTTGACGTTCTTCAGGCAAATACCAAGCAGCACCCAAAGATTGCCCTCTCGGTACAATTGTCACTTTCACAAGTGGTGCGGCATGCTCTAACATCCAACTGGCAGTTGCGTGGCCAGCTTCATGAAAAGCGATTGTTTTCTTTTCTCTTGGTGAAATAAGCTTATTTTTCTTTTCGAGTCCGCCAACAATTCTATCAACAGCATCCAGAAAATCTTGATGATGAACCGCTTTTTTGCTTTTTCTGGCAGCAATTAAAGCAGCTTCATTACATAAATTTGCAATATCAGCTCCTGAAAATCCAGGTGTTTGTTGTGACAAAAAATTGAGATCAACATCTTTATGAAGTTTTAAAGGCTTAATGTGAACTTTAAAAATAGCTTCTCTCTCTGTTAAATTTGGCAAGTCAACATAAATCTGACGGTCAAATCGGCCGGCTCTCAGTAATGCTTTATCTAAAACATCTGCACGATTGGTCGCCGCAATTACAATTACGTTGGTATCGGTTCCAAAACCATCCATTTCGGTCAATAACTGGTTTAAAGTATTTTCTCTTTCGTCGTTTCCTCCTGTAACATTGTTTTTTCCACGGGATCTTCCAACCGCATCAATTTCATCAATAAAAATGATGGATGGCGCTTTTTGTTGTGCTTGCTTAAATAAATCCCGAACACGAGATGCACCTACACCAACAAACATTTCAACGAAATCTGAACCTGATAGTGAGAAAAACGGAACGCCTGCTTCACCGGCAACGGCTTTGGCCAATAATGTTTTACCTGTACCTGGAGGGCCAACTAATAAAGCTCCTTTCGGAATTTTTCCACCAAGTGAAGTGTATTTGTCTGGACTTTTTAAGAAGTCTACTATTTCTTGAATTTCCTCTTTTGCGCCTTCTAATCCGGCCACATCTTTAAAAGAAGTTTTTACTTTTTGATCTTGGTCAAATAATTTTGCTTTGGATTTTCCAATGCTAAAAATTTGTCCGCCACCGCCTCCGGCACCGCCTCCCGACATTCTTCTCATAAAATAGATCCACAAACCAATTAAAAATATGAAAGGCAAGTACATTAATATTTGTTCAAAAAAATTGGTTCTTTCAATGTTTTTTACATCAAAATCAAGTTGTTTTGCTTCTTTTTCCGCACTCAATTCTTTTTCAAAATTTTGTAAATCACCAAAAGAGTAAGAATACATTGGAGAATCACCGGCATATAATGAAGTTTTGTTTTTCTTATGCTTTTCCTTGTCTTGAGCCTCTTTTTTAATATAAATATTGGCAACATTTTTATTTACAATGTCTATTCTGGAAATATCATTATCTGCAAGGATTGTTTTAAATTCATTCTGGCTCAAATTTTTAGAGGATAAATCTCCTGCAGTAAAAAATTGATACATAAGAAATAGAACGAAAATGCCTCCATAAACCCAATAAAAATTAAATTTAGGTGGTTTTAGGCCTTTATTATTGGGCGTATTTTTAGTTTTCTGAGTCATTTATATTTTTTTCAATTATTTGTAAAAAATTAATTTGTTCAAGCTATTTTTGTGATTTTTGCATCACCCCATAAACGTTCAATATCATAATATTCACGAATATGTTTCTGAAAAACATGAACTACAATGTTTACGTAATCCAGTAAAATCCATTCTGCAATACCTTCGCCTTCAATGTGCCAAGGTTTTTCTTTTGTTGATTTGCTTACTTGTTTTTGTATAATGCCGGAAATAGCATTTACATGAGTATTTGAAGTTCCCGTACATGTAATAAAATAATCACAAACTGTATTGTCAATTTCCCTCAAATCTAAAATTTGAACGTTTACACCTTTTACATCACCTATCGCTTTCAAAATTGCTGCAATTAAGTCGTCTGCGTTATTAATTTTTTTTGCCATTAATTTTTTTTTAGTTTTGTGCAAAGTTATTATTTTTTTATAACATAATGTGCTTAAAGTAACTTTGCGAAAATAATCTATACTAAATGAATATTATCAAACTTGATGCCATTGAATCTACAAATTTTTACTTGAAGAAGCTTGCTGTTGAAAAAGAGTTAGAAAATTATACGGTGGTGTCTGCAAAATATCAATCTGCCGGAAGGGGACAAATGGGAGCTACATGGTATTCTGAAAAATCTAAAAACCTGATGTTTAGTCTGTTGATTAAATTTCCATCGTTAGAAATTGAGTATCAATTTTATTTGAGTATGGCAGTTTCCTTAGGATTATTCACAGTTCTGCGAACACATATTGCAACACCATTATTTATTAAATGGCCAAACGACATTTTGGCAGAGAAAGACAAACTTGCTGGAATTTTAATTGAAAATATTGTTAGTGGCAATTCTATTAAGCAATCCGTAATTGGGATTGGACTTAATGTGAACCAAGAAAAATTCCCTTCAATTATTGGAAATGTTACCTCCTTAAAAAAGATTACAGGAAATTACTTTGATACCGATTTATTATTAGAATCGATTGTAATTTCAATTGAAAACTTCATGGGTTATATAGAAAGAAAGGAATTTCAACCATTAAAAAAATTATATTTAAAATTACTTTACAGGTTTGAAAAACCATCAATGTTTAAAGATAAAAACGGAACTGCTTTTTTAGGAAAAATAATCGATGTTTTTGAAGACGGAAAATTAGTTGTTGAATTGGAAAATGAAAAAACCCGCAAATTTAATTTGAAAGAAATTAAATTTGCGGGTTTTTAAAATGGAATTTAATATTTATAATTTCTCTGAATTTTCAGCTAAGGTATCAATAAATTTTTGCAACGGACTTTTTACCATCATCGCCATCATTGGATTAAAATCTCCTGTAAACAGCAACTGCAAGTCACATGTGTCTTCTGAAATAGGTTGAATCAAGGTTCTTAAAGAAAAATTTAATTTACTGCTTGCGGCACTCAATACAACCTTGTCAAATTCACTTTTTTCTTTAATCACAAGCCTAATTTCAGGCATTCCTTTTAAGCTGAAAATGAAAGAATCTCCGTCAACTTCAAATTTATCAATATTTTTAGGCATCAATTGTTCAAAATTTTTCAGGTCGGTTAAAAATTCAAATAATTCTTTTTGAGATTTATTTACTACTGATTTTTTGCTTTCTAAGTTCATAATTTATAATTTATTGTTTCCAATCACTCGGATTTTCTCTCCATTGTTTAAGCGTTTCCAATTCTTTTTCTGTGATATAATTGTTGTCAAGAGATTGCTCCAACAAATAATCATAATTGCTTAAAGTATGTAATTTAACGTTGGCCTCTTTAAAATTTTCTCGTGCAATATCAAAACCATAGGAGAAAATGGCCACCATTCCTTTTACGTTTGCACCTTCATTTCTTAAAGCTTCGACAGCATTTAAACTGCTTTTTCCAGTGCTAATCAAATCTTCAATAACCACCACATTTTTATTCTTTTCCAAATAACCTTCAATCTGATTTTTTTTTCCGTGATTTTTAGGTTCGGGACGCACATATACAAACGGAACGTTTAATTGTTGCGCAACCAATACACCAATGGCAATAGCACCAGTTGCAACACCTGCAATTACATCGGGTTTACCATATTCATTTTCAATAATATTGGCTAAATTTTCTCGTAAGTAATTTCTTATTTTAGGAAAAGAAAGTATGGTTCTATTGTCGCAATATATTGGTGATTTCCACCCTGAAGCCCAAGTAAATGGATCGTTTGGCTGTAATTTAATTGCTTTTACCTGCAACAAAAGTGCAGCTGTTTTTTTTGCAGTATCTTTGTTTAAAATCATCTTACAAATGTATAAAGTTTTTGTGAATGACTGTCCAATAATTTTGACAGATAATAAGAAAAATGCAACAAATTTTAACTCGGTCAATTTTGAAAGCATCCAAATTGGTGAAATTGTTGAGAAAATTTTTCAGAAAAAGCTAGCGGGAATCAATTTGTTGTGTGAAAATTTAGAGGCATGTTGGGAGGAGTTTAAATCTTATTTTAAAAGTCAAAAAGCGGCAGGAGGAAAGGTTTTAAATTCCAATAATGAAGTGCTTTTTATTTACCGTTTTAACAAATGGGATTTGCCTAAAGGAAAATTGGAAAAGGGAGAGTCTATTTCCGATTGTGCTATTCGGGAAGTAGAAGAAGAATGCGGCATTACAAATCTTCAAATCTTAAAACCTTTACAAACCACTTACCATATTTATAAAGAGAAAGGCAACACAATTTTAAAAACTACCTATTGGTTTTTGATGAACACTGACTATTCAGGTAAATTAACGCCCCAAATTAAAGAAGGAATTGAACAGGTTGTTTTTAAAAAGGAGGCAGAAATCGATAAAGCTTTAGAAAATACTTACGAAAATATTAAATTGCTTTTTTAATTTTAAGTTAAAAGTTATAGGTTGAAAAGTTAAAAGTTTGAAAGTAAAGTTTTGAAACCAAAAACAAGATTACTTTTCTTCTTTATTCAAATAAGAAAGCCACGCTGTTTTGGTATTAAAGTTTTTTAGTACAGAAGCATCTTTTACTTTTACTATTGAAATTTCATCAGGATTTGATTTTTTAATCTGTAAATCCAAGCGGGAATTCTCATCGGAGACTTTCAAAGAAACCATTTTTTGCCAAAAATTGACATTCATTTTTATGGGATGTCCGTTTTTTCCTTCAAAATTGGGTATTACAATATTGTTTTTTGCTGAAATGATTTTATTTAATTCTTCTGAATTTAAAAGTGGAACATCAATTGGGTTTAAAAGTACATCACCACTTGAATCTAGTTTTTTAAATACCGTTTGAAGGGTAGAAAATGAGCCCAATTTCGGAGTTTCATTAACAATCACTTTAACTTTTAAGTCCTGAAAAGCGACAAAATTGTTTTGCGCCTGTGAAAACCAAGGAATCGCGTCAAAATAATGCTGATAATTAAACCCCAATCCAATGTAAACCGTTTTTATTTTTGTTGTTGAAATGCGGCTCAATTGTTCTAAAATCCAAAAGGTTTGTTTGTACTTCAGCAAGCCTTTTGCAACGCCCATGCGTTCCGATTTTCCGCCAGCGAGCAGTACAAAAACAGGTTCATTTTCCATAGTATTCTTTCAATAATTCCGAAGCAACGCTGATGGCAATTTCTTTGGGTGAATTTCCGCCTAAATCTAAACCAATCGGACAATGAACGGGAGAAATTCCCAGTTCAAAATTCAACTCTTTTTTAAGCATTTTGTTGAATTTATTTTTCTTGGTTTTGCTGCCAATCAATCCAATATATTTTGTTTGTGAGTGTAAAGCCAGCGAGGTAATTTCAAAATCCAGTTTATGGTCGTGTGTCATAATTACCATATAACAATTTGGTCCCCAGTTTATGAATTGTTTGTAAAAATCAAAATCGATGTCGCTGAATGTAACGGATTTGTCAATTTCAAGGGTGTTTCGCCAATTTTTACGAATATCAAATAGGATAATATTAAAGGGCGTGTTTTTTAAAACGTTACATAATTCAACGCCAATATGTCCGGCGCCAAACAAATATAATTCGGGAGATTGATTCATAGGTTCAATAATTAATTCCACTTTACCGCCGCAGCATTGCTCAAATTCCGGACCTAAAGTATAAGACAATTCTTTAATTTTATTTTCTTGAATAGCAGCAACAGCTTCATCAATGACTTGAAATTCCAGTTTCCCGCCGCCAATGGTTCCGAAAATTTCTTTTTGTTTTGTAACTATCATTTTTGAAGCCACTTTACAAGGTGCAGATCCCAAAATTTTTGTGACGGTTACTAATGCAACAAGTTGTTTATTTCTTTTAAAATCGTGTAATAATTCAATCCAATTGTTCATTAAAATTGTTTTACTTCGACTACGCTCAGTAACCCTTCTTCGGCTTCGTTTAGTAATCCTTGTTTAACTATGTAATCGTTTAACTGTGTAATTGTTTATTTGTTAAAAAGTTAAAAGTTTGAAAGTTGTTTATTTCCATTAACTTTTGTCCCTATTCTCTATTCTTTAATCAGCTAATTTGCTCATTAACTAATTGCCTTACTTCGGCTCCGCTCAGCAACCCTTATTTAATTGTTTAATCGTGTAATTGTGAACTGTTTATTTCCATTAACTTTTGTCCCTATTCTCTATTCTTTAATCAGCTAATTTGCTCATTAACTAATTGTCTAATTGCCTGATGTTTTTCACTGTTTATTTGAAGTGTAATCATTTAAAATTCAATTTTTATTTGAGAATAACAAGTTATGAATTTTTTCTAATCTTTTAATTTTAAATTTTTGCGGATGAAAAGGGAGTTTTGTTAAGCGGTTTACTTGCTGTTTTTACTATTTATACACATTGAATTTTTTTACCCTAAGCGTGTTTAGTGAGCGCAGCCGAAGTATAGCCGAAGGGTAAA
>JAENXD010000206.1 GCA_016649745.1 Flavobacteriaceae bacterium
AAATATCTCCGACGGAGAATTTATTGCTAGTCGATTCATTATTCAGTGCTGTTAATCTACCATCTTTTAATAAGGCAAAATCAATATCAGAGAAATTCGATCTAATTATTAATTCTGTTTTCACTCTGAATTGTTTTGTGTTCAGATAAATACCTGAACGATTTATACTAAGTTTTACAGGGTAATATACCCAACAATATTTGCATTTACTGCAAATATTTATTTCAATGAACTTTTAAATTGAAAAGAAAAAAGTAAGCCAAGCTTACTTTTTCTTTTTATGTCTGTTTGCTCTTGCTCTTTTTTTACGTTTATGAGTCGATATTTTCGCTCTCTTTCTTTTTTTACCACTTGGCATAATTAAAAGTTGTTTTTATATTAATAAATGTTTTTAACCGTTAAGGTTCGTTATACTGCTACCTTACTTTTAACGCCTTCCACAAACACTTTTGCTGGCTTAAATGAGGGAATGTTGTGAGCTGGAATTTTAATTGTGGTGTTTTTTGAAATGTTTCTTCCAGTTTTTTCGGCTCTTGTTTTAATGATAAAACTGCCAAAACCTCTTAGATAAACATTGTCTCCTTTTTCTAAAGATTCTTTTACTTCTTCCATGAACGCTTCAACAGTTGCCAAAACATCTGCTTTTTCTATTCCAGATTTGTCTGCAATATTTGATACAATTTCCGCTTTCGTCATTTTTAATATGGGTTATATGTTATTATAAATTTAAGACGGCAAATATATGATATAATAATGAAATTCAAAAAGTTAATTCACTAAAATTTAATTAATTAAAAGATGTATCATTGTATTTTATAAAAAAAGTGATGATTTTCTCTAAACAATTAATATATTGGTATTTACACAATAAAAGAAATCTACCTTGGCGCACCACAATTGACCCATACACCATTTGGCTCTCCGAAATTATTTTGCAGCAAACCCGAGTTGACCAAGGAATGTCTTATTATTTTAAGTTTATTAAAAATTTTCCAACAGTTTTCCATTTGGCAGCAGCTTCTGAAGAAGAGGTATTAAAACTTTGGCAGGGGCTGGGCTATTATTCCAGAGCCAGAAACCTCCTTTTTTCTGCAAAATATATTGTGAATGAATTAAACGGGAATTTTCCCGCAACCTATAACGAACTTTTAAAACTAAAAGGTGTTGGTGATTATACCGCTTCGGCAATTGCCTCAATTTGTTTTAATGAGCCAACGGCGGTTGTTGACGGAAATGTTTATCGGGTTTTGGCGCGTTACTTTGGAATGGACATGGCCATAAACTCTTCCGAGGGAATCAAAATATTTAAACAATTGGCACAACAATCAATTGATAAAGAAAATCCAAGCATGCATAATCAGGCCATTATGGAATTTGGAGCATTGATGTGCAAACCTACCAATCCGAATTGTGCAATTTGTCCTTTGAACAACAGCTGTTTTGCCTTGTCGAAAAATAGTGTTAAAGACCTTCCCGTAAAAGAAAAGAAAGCAAAAGTAAAAAAAAGGTACTTTAATTATATTGTGATTCATTCAAGTGACCATCAAACTAAAATAGTACAGCGTGAAACAGGAATTTGGAAAAATCTTTATGAGTTTCCATTAATAGAAACGAACAGTATTATTGATGAAGAGCAACTCATTGAACATGAAATATTTAAGAAGTTATTTTGTAATTTAGACGTAAATGTTGAGCTTTTTGATAAAGAAGTGCTTGTACACAAATTAACCCATCAACATATTTATACAAAATTTTGGGTGGTGACTACCGGTTCTTCATCTAATTTTTCACTTCCTTGGAAATCAATAAAAAAATATCCGGTTCCAGCGTTGATTGATAATTTTTTAAATCGATATAAAATCAACTAAATTTTTAGTACTTTTGGTAATTAATCAACACTTAAAAAATGGCGGGGACAATAAATAAAGTAATACTAATAGGACATTTGGGTGATGAGGTGAAAATGCATTATTTTGAAGGCGGAAATGCTATTGGGCGTTTTCCTTTGGCAACAAATGAAACTTATACGAACAGACAAACCGGTGAAAAAGTTACCACAACAGAATGGCATAATATTGTGGTTAGAAATAAGTTGGCTGAAATTTGTGAAAAATATTTAACTAAAGGAGATAAGGTTTATCTTGAAGGTCGCATAAAAACACGACAATGGGAAGGTGAAGATGGAGTAAAAAGATATACCACCGAAATTCATGTGGTGGATATGACTTTCTTAACCACCAAAAAAGAATTGAATGCACCACTTCAGCAAATGGAGGAAAAACCGACTGAGCCATCAAACAAAGGTGTCACAAAACAAGAAAATGAAGAGGATGATTTGCCATTCTAAAGTTTAATTAAATTGTATTTAAGTTGGATCCTGAACCCACGTTTTTATCATTTCTTTTATCAGCCGATGTTTTATCAAAAGTGCTGAGCATTGTTACACTTTTTATTTTGCTTATACTTTCAGCATTAATTTCCGGAGCTGAAGTTGCTTTTTTTTCACTCAGCCAAACCGATCTTAATAGAGCGTCAGAATCTAAATCAGCTAAAGAAAAATCGGTTGCTTTATTGTTGGAAAAACCAAAAAGATTATTGGCCACCATTTTAGTGTCAAATAATTTTATAAATATATTAATCGTTCTTATTTTTGCTTATATAGGCAACTTTTTGTTTGCTGAAATAGCATCGGAACTATTAAAATTTTTAATTGAAGTTGTTTTAGTTACCTTTTTAATTTTACTTTTTGGTGAGGTTTTACCAAAATTGTATGCCTCCAGAAATTCTATGAAATTTGCGGTTTTTATGGCGTTTCCTATTAAAACTTTGATGTCACTACTTTCATTTATCAGTATTCCGTTGTTGAGTTTAACCAATATTATAGAAAATAATTTAAGCAAACAGAAATCAAGTTTGTCAGTTGAAAAATTATCGCAGGCATTAGGACTCACTTCTAACGAGACCACAACAAAAGATGATCAAAAAATTCTTCAGGGAATCGTGAGTTTTGGAAATACCGAAACAGGGCAAATCATGACGCCGCGTATTGATATTTTTGCGCTTTCTAAAGATGAATCCTACGAAAATGTTGTTGCGAAAATTATAAATGAAGGGTTTTCAAGAATCCCGGTCTATAATGAAAATATCGATGATATTATTGGTGTTTTATACGCCAAGGATTTATTGCCTTATATAGATAAGAAAAATTTTGATTGGCAACAATTAATTAGGGAACCGTATTTTGTTCCTGAAAATAAAAAGTTAGACGATTTGTTGAAAGAATTTCAGGAAAAGAAAAATCATTTAGCGGTAGTTGTTGATGAATATGGAGGAACCAGCGGAATAGTTACTTTGGAAGATGTAATTGAAGAAATTGTTGGAGATATTAGTGATGAATACGACCACGATGATACACTTTATTCAAAAATTGATGCAAATAATTTTTTATTTGATGGGAAAATAAACCTGAAAGATTTTTATAAAATACTGGAACTGGAAGATACTCAATTATTTGATGAGAATAAAGGAGAATCTGAAACACTTGCCGGGTTTATTTTAGAAATTCATGGAAATTTCCCGATGAAACAGGAAATAATCACTTTTTTTGAGTATTCATTTAAAGTTGAACTCATGGACGAAAAAAGGATTAAACAAATAAAAGTAACTATCAACAGGGAGTTCGTAAAAGTGTAAAATGAAAAATTTTAGTGCAGTCTTTTTTTTAACTTTTATTTTAGTAGCCTGCGGTAAAGAAACTTTGCCAAAACCAAGGCCCTATTTAAAACTTCAATATCCAGTGCCAACTTATCAAAAAATTGAATCAAAATGCGCGTACAGTTTTGAGATTTCAAATTTAGCCAATATCAATTTTAATAAAAATTGTTCAGGTTCCATTGAGTACCCACAATTAAAAGCAACAATATATTTTACTTACAGAGATGTAAATAGTAATTTAGATGAAATTCTTAAGGAAGTTGAAAAATTGACTTTTGAACATACAATTAAAGCCGATGTTATTAATGCCATGCCTTATGAAAATTTTGAAAGAAAAGTTTATGGGAAATTGTATAATATTGAAGGAAATGTAGCCACAAATATTCAATTTAGGGCAACCGACAGTCTAAATCATGTACTTTCCGGAGCCTTATATTTTTATACACGACCAAACTACGATTCCATTGTGCCCGCAGTAAAATATGTGGAAAAAGATATCATTCATTTAATTGAAACATTGGAATGGAAAAAGCAACAATAATCAATTTTAAATACACAAAAACAATTAGAATTTGGCTTTTAATGGGTCTAATTATGTTAATTGGCCAAGTTGTTTTAGGGGGGATAACCCGCCTAACGGGATCTGGGTTGTCAATAACCAGATGGGATATTATCACAGGCGTTATACCGCCGTTAAATGAAACGGAATGGGTAAATACTTTTGAACTCTATAAAGAAACGCCTCAGTTCCATAAAATTAATTCGACGTTCACCATACAGGAGTTTAAATTTATTTTTTTCTGGGAATATTTCCACCGACTTTGGGTGCGGTCGCTGGGATTTATTTTTTTAATTCCTTTTCTAATTTTTGTAGTTAAAAAGCAAATGGATCTTTACCTAATAAAGCGACTTTCCATCGTTATTTTGTTAACCATATTAACGGCGTCTGCAGGCTGGATTATGGTTCAGAGCGGTTTGGTGGGCAGGCCCTGGGTGAATGCTTATAAACTAACTATCCATTTCACTTTGGCGGTTTTGGTGATATGGGCGATGGTAAAAACTGTTTCGGATGTTTATTTATTAGGAAGCGATAAGCTTATTGCTTCAAAAAAAATAGTTCCATTTGTTATAAGTATTGCATTTGTTCAAATGCTGACTGCCGGACTTATGGCAGGAATGAAAGCTGGATTATATTATCCCTCCTGGCCTGATATGAATGGAGAATTTATTCCAAGTGTTTTGGTCAATTCAGAAAATTGGGGATGGAACAATATGCTTAATTATGATACTTATTTGTTTGCACCGGCACTTATTCAATTTACACACAGAATGTTGGCTTATGTTTTAGCGGCATTAACAATTTATATGTTTTTTAAATTAAAAAGTAAAGTTGAGGAA
>JAENXD010000133.1 GCA_016649745.1 Flavobacteriaceae bacterium
ATAATATCGGTTTTAAAATTTTGGATGAATTGGCATCAAAAGAAGCTATTAATTTTGAAAGTGAAAAACTGGGCGCCATAAGCACCTTCAAATTTAAAGGAAGAACTTTTATTTTGTTGAAACCTTCAACCTATATGAATTTAAGCGGCAAAGCGGTAAAATATTGGCTTACCAAAGAAAACATTCCCATGGAAAATTTATTGGTCATTTGTGACGATTTAAACTTACCTTTTGGTGCTATTCGGGTGAAGGCAAAAGGAAGCGATGGCGGACATAATGGTTTGAAAGATACTACTGCCGTTTTACAAACCCAGGAATATGCGCGATTTAGATTTGGTGTTGGATCGGAATTTTCTAAAGGCCGCCAAGTAGATTTTGTTTTGGGAGAATGGGACAAAAATGAGTTGAAATCACTTCCTGAACGTTTGGACAGGTCGACAGAACTTATTAAATCCTTTGGCACTGCGGGATTAAACAATACCATGAACACGTTTAACGGAACTTAATTTTTAAAATCTAATTCAAATAATATTTTGGGTTTACCCGCCTTTTTGGTGGGCGTTCCCCTCCGGGTCGGGCTTTCCGCTGCAATCCGTCATTGCGAGCGGAGCGTGGCAATCTATTGAACTTATTGCCTGCCGGCCGCAGGCGGGCTTCACAAACTCGCAACACCGGGATTTTCGCTTCACTCCCTAACGCAGTTTGCAGTAAAAACAAAAATTAATTTCAATTCAAATTAATTAATCCCGCGGTTCCTACAAATTATCTGTAAATATTCTTAAATATCCTTATAAAAGTCTTCCCTTTGGAAAGATTTAGATGGGATTTTGATCTGAAGCATACCATTCTGCATGGGAAGTTTCGGTTTCCTGTAATTTTAAAGAGTGTAGCTTGATGTTTGCCGGCAATCTGCTCTTAATTTTTTCAGAAAAATCAACCAACATCATTTCACTGGTTGGTTGATAATCAACCAAGATAACGCTGTGATCTCTTTTTTCCAGTTCCCTTGCCAATTCAAGATGTGGTGTGTTTTTGTTAAAAACGGTCGCATGGTCAAATTTATTCACAATTTCCGACGAAACAATTTTTTTCAAATCTCCAAAATCAATCACCATTCCGTATTTCACATTGTTTGAATCCTCAATTGGAGTTCCAATTACAGTTACTGAAAGTTTATAACTGTGCCCATGTACATTTTTACATTTTCCATCATAACCATACAAGGCATGACCGGTTTCAAAATTAAATTGCTTTGTTATTCTAATAATACTCATCCCGTTTCAAAATTTTAAATTTAATCGTCAAAATCCTTTCTGTTTTTGGCTTTGTGATACATAAAGTAAGCCAAAATCACCAATAATACAAATGGTAAATAAGTACCAATCATCACACCAATTTCATAACCTTTATCCGGAGCATTTTTAATTTTCTCTTCAACATTTATCTGTTGAAATAATACGATAAAATTCAACAACATTCGTTACTTTTTAAATTTTAACAAAGCGTTTTTTGTGGCTTCAGAAAGCACCAATCTACCGCTTATTTTTGCTCTTTCTTCCAGTAAAATATCCCAATTCTCAGTGCCTTCCCATAATACTTTTTTCATTTCACTTAAAGCTTCCGGATTGTAATGCGATAGCTTCAAAGCTAAATTTTCAACTTCTTTATCCATTTCTCCAATAGATTCAAAAACCTTGGCGAAGAGTCCTTTTTCTTTTGCCCAATAGGCATTTTGCCAATTGGTTGCATCTAAAGTTAATTCACTTAAGGCTGCCAAACCCATTTTACGTTCAACTGCGGGAGCAATTACAAACGGGCCAATGCCAATGGTGAATTCCGATAATTTTATGGAAGCTTGTTCTGTGGCAAAACAATAATCGCAGGCAGATGCCAAACCTACACCACCTCCAACAGCTTTTCCCTGAACACGCCCAATAATTAACTTTGAGCATTTTCGCATCGCATTAATCACATTGGCAAAACCCAGAAAAAATTCTTTTCCTGCTTCAAAGTTTAAAATCGATACCAACTCATCAAAAGAAGCTCCTGCACAAAATGTTTTTTCTGCTTCACTTTTTAAAATAATCACATGAACTTCCTCATTGGAACTTAATTCGTTAAAAGAAGCTGCCAACCGACTTAACAGTTCACCGGGAAGCGAATTGCTTGCCGGATGCCCAAATTCTATGGTGGCAATATTATTTTGAATATGTGTATATAAACTTCCGTTATTCATAATGCTCAAAGTTACGCGATTTTATGCAAATATTTCCTCCTAAATTTTATAACTAAAATTCCAGCTCTCATGAACATCCATACTGTAAAAGCCATCCAAACTGCATAAAGTTTCAAATTATAATAATCGCCAATTAAAAGAACGGGAACAAATCCTAAAAAAGTAGCTGTCAACAATAAATTTCTAAGCGTTGCTGCCTCTCCAAGTCCTTTAAATATCCCATCAAAAACAAAAGCAACCGCATTTATTGGCTGCATAATGAGCACTATCCAAAAAATATCGTAAAAAGCGTGCAACACAAAAGTATCTTTTGAAAAAAGCCGACCTATCGGAAAGTAAAAAATAGCACAAAGCATGGCAAGGATGACGGAAACAACAATAGAATACCTGCTTAATTTAATACTAAGTCTCCATAGCTTCTTGTAATTATTTTCGCCCAATAATTTTCCGGAAACAATGTCGCCAACACTTGAATATCCATCAATAAAAAATGCAAAAAACAGCCAAATTTGAAAAGCGATGGTTTGTGCCGCAATATAATTATTTCCATATTTTGTAGCATAGGCATTCGCCAAATACAATGCAACATTTAAAGCCAACGCCCTTCCCATTAAATTGAGGCTTAATCCCAATAAGTTAAAAATTTCCTTGTTGAAGGTAAAAGACAGTTTTATGCTAAAAGGTGTTTTTTTCAACAGCAATATCAAGGCTAAAATCGCCATCACGGCTTGCGCAATTACACTTGCCCAAGCGGCTCCTTTTACGTTCATCGGGTCTATAAATCCATCTATCCCAAATACCAAGACAAAATCCAGCCCAATATTTAATAAGGCGCCGATAATGCTAATAATCATAGGCCAATAGGTGTTTTGCAGACCTCTAAAAATGCCAAAAATTGAAAAAACAAAAAGGGCTAACGGAAGGCCAATTGCGCGTATTTTATAGTAATCAACAGAATACTTTAAAACCAGTCCGGAAGCATTGTAAAGCTGAAAAATTTCTTCTACAAAAAATACGGTCACTAAACAGATGATTCCACTTAAAATTAGATTAATCACAATAATTTGGGCAGGTAATGTCGCTATTTCGTCTAATTTTTTAGCCCCTAAATATTTTGATATGGTCGCAGAAATAGCTGAACGCGTTTGGGCTAAAATCCAAATCATCGCCGAAATAAAAGAACCTGCAATACCTACTGCGGCAAGCGCTTCGGTTGGGTTTAAGGTTAAATTTCCCACTATTGCTGTATCTGTAATTGAAAGCAATGGTTCTGCAATGCCTGCAATTATTGCGGGAATGGCTAATTTATTTATTCCCTTAAATGTGATGTTGGATCTTTTATACATTTAAAACTTTCTCATAACAATAAAATGGAAAATCGCTTTGATTTGGGAAATAAATACTTTCCAACTTTACATAATTGCGCTTTTCATAAAACTTTTGATTTCTTTTATTTTGGCTGAAGGTATCCAACCTAACGGAATCATAATTGTTTTCCCCAGCAAATTTCTCTGCAAAATCCATTAACTTTTGCGCATATCCCTTTCCTTGAAAATTTGGATGAATTGCCAAACGATGAATGTAAAGGTTTTTCTGATTTTTGGTGAGCCATTTTACATGTTCATATTCCGAATCTTTAATTTCTGTAATAACAATTGAACCAACAATACCAGTTTCATTTCCTATTTTCCAAATTTGTTGAAATGCAATATCGCTCCTTAAAATTTCTTTTGTAGGATAATTCTCAGACCATTGAAAAATACCTTGTTCAATTAAGTTTTTGGCACAACTTTTCACAACAGAAAACAACTGTTCCAAATCCTGTTTTGAAGCCTTTTTAATTACCATCTTAATTGTGAATATCTACTTGTTAAAAACAAATTCTATGCTTTTCTTCACTACTTTTTCCAAATGAAACGGCATTGTTGAACTTCCCCAAGGTTGTGAACAACCCAAAGGATGATTCATCCCTTCAACAATATAAAGTTTGCTTTTTGGATTCCACAAATGAATGTTTTTTGCTTCTGCAGGTAAAACAACTTCATCAATTTCACCATAGATAATTAACTGAGGAATGTTCAAATTTTCAACAGCTTTTTTTATCGTCAATCGTTCCTCATTTTCTTTAAAATTTTCATAAAACTGATACAAATGAGGCATTTTTTGATGTGTCCTTGTGTTCAAAATATAAGAAATACCTTGATTTTTCCATGCTTCGAGCTGTTCTCCTTTTGGAAAACGAGCGCCAAAATCGGAGACTCCTGCCCAAGTGATCAGTTTGGTTATTTTATTATTTTCTGAAGCCTTGATTGTCACAATTCCACCGCCTCTTGAATGTCCGATTAAAATAATATTTTCAGCATCACTTTCATTTTTAAAATCGGGATTGGCCGTTACCCAATCAATAATATTTTCCAAATCGTTGAGTTCTTTTATAAAAGTATTGTCCCCAAAAGCGACTAAATCTGGAAAATCTATTGCGTTTTCTAAGGTTCCACCATTATGCGAAAAATTAAATTTCACAAAAAACAGGTTGTTATTGGCAAATGTTTCCGCCGCTAAATTCCATGCTCCCCAATCTTTATAACCTTTATAGCCATGACAAAATATCACGATTGGTTTTTTTGTGTTGTTTTTTAAATAAAATACATCGGTAACAATGGGTTTATTGTGGTGTGTGCTTTTTACGGGTATATTAATTGTTTTTTGCATTTTTTAATTTTTAAAACGGTAAGTTTTGATTTTGAATAAATGGAATTTCCGGATTTAAAATTTCCTTGATAATTCTCTTTAATTCAATTAAAAATTGATCAGTGTTTTCTTGAGAAATAAGACTATCAGTAGCGCCTCTTTTTTCTGAAAAATTCATTTTTAAAAAACCGCTATTCAGGTTTTTAAAGGAAATAATTCCGGCTTCAACAGGTTTTGATAATTGGTTTTTATTTTCTTCTGAAAATAAAAAACTATAGAGCATCACCTGCAACGCTTTGGTATATTTATAGTCTTCACCCAAAACACTAAAATCGGTTATTTTTAAATCTTTGGCTTCCACTTTTCCTGTTTTGTAATCTATGATTCGGGTAACACCATCCAATTCATCAATTCTGTCTGCAATTCCTTTTAATTTTATGGGAAAACTGATGCCTTCTATTGTTATTTCGGCAAACAATCCTTTTTCTAATGCAATAATTTTTAACTGTTTATTTTGATTAAGAAGTTGCAATTCCTGATTCAAAAACCGTTTGATATGATTTTTGCATACTTCAAAAATAAGTTTGTTTTTGCCCGTTTCTATATTTCCATTTTTGTAGTATTTTTCAAAAAACCTGACCAGCAAATTATTTGTGCTTTTTTGCATTTCAGCAATATTTTCCCTGCTTAAAAATTGGTTTAAAAATGGTTTGTATAATTTTTCCAGCACTTCGTGAATCACAGAACCCATCGTATTTGCGGCAATGGTTTCCTCCACTTCATCTTCTTCATAAATTTCCAATATCCTTTGCTCATAAAAACGTATTGGATCATAAATATAGGTTGCCAGAGCCGATGGTGAAATACCTTTGGTGAAAACAGCCTGTAATTTTTGCATAATTTCAGGTGTTTTTTCTATTTGAAGGATGGGAAAATTGATATGCTGAACTTTGGGACTGATGATTGTTTTTGTAATAGTTGGATTGTTGATTCCAAGCTGCGTTAAAAAACGGCTTTTTTCCCCGGCACCGTAGCCATCCGATTCGGTATTGTAAATTAAATAAATGTTTTTGGCTCTTTGCAGCAACCTTTGAAAATGGTAAGAAAAAATAGCGTCTTTTTCCTGAAATGTAGGCAATCCGAAATATTTTTTAACATCGTAAGGTATAAATGAAAAATCGTTTTTCCCTCCAGGCAGAATTCCTTCATTTACCGAAGTGATAATAACTGTTTCAAAATCTAAAGCCCTGGTTTCAAGCATTCCCATAAGTTGTAAACCCAGCAATGGTTCTCCTTGAAATGACAACTTTTCGGTTCGCAAAATTTGAGTGTAAAATAAGGTCAGCGTTTTTAAATCGGTGATGTGGTTAAAGGCTACATTTAAGGTTTCCAATTGCTGAAAAACCGTAAAAAATCGATATAAATATTCCTTTTCAATGCCTTCCGCATCGTTTTTAAGTTCCTTTAATAAATCAATACATTGCTTAATAACCTTATTTATGGAGGTCGAAAAATAAAATAATGAAAATATAGTTGAAATCTGCTCCGCTTCAGTTGGTGAAATATACTTTTTCAATAGTTCAACTGATAAAAAGATGCTGTTTTTACTTTTAATTTCAGCAATTAATTTCTGAAGAATTTCTCCGTTTAATTTATTCAAAAAAGGGTTGTTTAGAAGGCTTATAACATCTTTATAATAAAATTGATGGTCTAATTCCTTATTAAATTTATACTGGTTTAGATGCAGTTTAAAAAGCGCATCAAACAAACCCGCCAATGGAATATCCTTTAATGGATAACCCATAGTGATGTTAATGTTTTTTACATTGTTTGGAAGCGAATTTAAGGTGAGTGTAAGTAAATTTTCATCGGCCAATACCAAAGCGGTTTTACTAAAATCCTCAATTTTGCCCAATAATTCTCCCGCATATTTAATTTGGGTGATGTTTTTGGGAGCGCCAATTAAATTAATATTTTTAGAAATTGGCAACACATCGTTATCCCATAAAAACGGATTTTTTTGATAATATACCCATTCCTTTTTGTATTTCCTCAAAAAAACGCCTGCTTCATTAGAATTGTTGAAAAATGATTCATTGGCGTCCCAATAAACAGAAGCCAGATTGTTGTTCAATAATTCCTGAAATATGGTTTCTTCAGCCCTGTTGAGCGCATTAAATCCAACAAAAACAATATGATTGTTTTTGTTGTTATTCATATAAAACTCTAAATTATTTATAGCCTCTTTATATATTAAACCTTGGTAGCCAAATTTGTTGGATTTGAGTTTTTCATAAAGTGCCTCATATAAAACAGCCAAATATTCAAAAAACCGAAGGTAATTTACCGCCAATTTACTTGGTTTTTTGTTTTGAAACCACTCGTCTAATTTTTTTATATCTCTTAAATTAGAAAAAAACTGCTTAGAATTTACCAAATAACTGTCAATTTCATTAAAATCATGCAAGGCAATTGTGGCCCATTGAGAAAATGCATCAAAAGATTCTCTGTTTTCTTTCGGAATATTTTGCTGATAAATGATGTAAAATTCAAATAATAGCTGGGTAGCATCAATAAGATTGATATCTGCCAATTCCTGAATGTAATTCTCAATGCTCACGATTTTTGGAAAGAAGAAAGTGTTTTGTGTTTTTTGTATAATTTCTTCTTTCAAAAACACACAAGACCGTTGGCTTGGAAGCACGAATATTAAATTATTGAAACTTTTATGTTTATAAAGAACATCTTCAATAACTCTTGAAATAAATGATTTCATCTGATTTTTTTATTCCGTATAAAAATATAAAAGCCATTTCAATTGAGATGGCTTTTGCTGGACTATTTTAATTATTTAAATTTTAAACCATTGGTTTTTTAAATTTTTCAAAAAAAAATCGCCTAAAGAATTAATCTTTAAGCGATTTCTATTTTACAACTTATAAAGTTTTATTCAATTACTTTTTTAAAGTAACTTCAGTACGTCTGTTGTTATGACGGCCTGCAGCTGTTTTATTGGTGTCAATTGGTTTGCTTTCTCCAAAACCTACCGTTGTTAATCTATCAGCATTGATCCCGTTTGAGATTAAATAATCTCTAACAGCACTTGCTCTTCTTTCAGATAATAATTGGTTTGAAGTATTTGATCCAACGCTGTCAGTATGACCGGCAATTACAAAATCAGCTTGTGGATAATCTATGAATATCGCAGTCATTGCTTTTAAGATATCGATAGATTCTTTATGGAAAGTTGCTTTTCCTGTGTCGAACAAGATAGTTCTTGCGTACTCATTCAAAGTAGCCATAACCTCAACAGTTGGCGCTACTGGACAACCAT
>JAENXD010000261.1 GCA_016649745.1 Flavobacteriaceae bacterium
AAATAAAATCAGAAGTGGAAGCGTGGCAAAATCATAGAAATAATAAAACTTCCAAAATAAATTGGCAGTTCACAAACGACCAGGCAAGGATAAAACTCAAAAGACTTTACCCGTCAATTTTGACTTAACACAACACTAGTTATATTTTTTATATTAATTTCGAAGGAAGTAAGGATAAATATTATGATTTAAACAAAAGTGAGTTATTCGGTGAGTACTAAAAAATAAATGATTATAACTTTTTGAATATTAGAACATTGTAAGTATATGAATAGTCCCGGCGTCTCCACTATTACACCTGACAAACCCTTTGTTTATAAGGGTTTTCTTTTTGAGCTCATAAATGAGTTGATAATTCACCCAAACTTATTTTGTATTGTTGTGTTAATCAAAATTATTAAATAAAACAGTATTAATGGTTTTATATTAAATGGTTTTTTAACTTTATAGCTTATAATAGTTTTTCTTGTAAATTAATCATAAAAATGAGAAAAACAGTTGCTAAACAAGGAAAAAGTTAAATGGCATTATATCAAACCTCAGTACTTAAAAATTATCTTAAAAGACAAGATGAAGTAATTGTAAATAAGGCATATAAAAAATACGTAAAGTATTTTCATAACTCCACCATTCAAGAAAACATTAAAAAGTCCAAAGAAGAAGAATATCAAGGTATTTTTTTAACGGAGTTATTTGTAAATATATTGGGATATACGTTAAACCCAATGCCTAATTTCAACTTAGTTGCTGAAAAGAAAAACCAATCCAATTCACAAAAAGCTGACGGTGCAATTTTAAAAGACAAATTAGCAGTTGCTGTTATTGAGTTAAAAGGCACAAAAACAAAAGATTTAGAAAGCATTCGTAAACAAGCTTTTGATTACAAAGCAAATCAAAAAGGCTGTGTTTTTGTAATTACTTCAAATTACGAGAAATTACGTTTTTATATAAATGATGCCACAGAGTTTGAAGAGTTTAATCTTTTTACGCTAACCAATAAAGAATTTGAATTGCTCTATTTATGTTTAAATAAAGAAAACATACTAGGCAACTTACCTTTAAAAATAAAGGAAGAATCAGTTACTGAAGAAGAAAAAATCACAAAAAGCTTCTATGCAGACTATTCTATGTTTAAGCGTGAATTGTATAGAGACCTTGTGAAGCAAAATGGAAAAGATTTAAAATTAATTCGTCATTCTGAATTGGGTTCAGAATCTCATACTTCTGATCAAAAAGAATTGCAGCAATTAGAAAAAAATGCTAAGCTTACACTCTTTAAAAAATCACAAAAATTAATTGATAGATTCCTATTTATATTTTTTGCTGAGGACAGAGATTTATTACCGCCCAATTCAACCGTTCAAATTTTAGATAAGTGGAAAAGTGATATGGAGTTTGGAGATGAAAGACCGCTTTACAACCTGTTTAAGCAGTATTTTAACTATTTAGATTCCGGAAGGAAGCAAATGGGCAAAAGAGCCGAAATATACGCTTACAATGGTGGTTTATTTAAACCTGATATTGTTTTGGACAGCGTTAAAATTAATGACGAATTATTATACAAGCATACGAAAGCGCTTGCAAAATACGATTTTGAAAGCCAGGTTGACGTAAATATTTTAGGTCACATTTTTGAAAATTCTTTAAACGAAATTGAAAGTGTAAATGCTGAAATTGAAGGAAGTGATTTTGACAAACAAAAAAGCAAACGGAAAAAAGATGGCGTTTTTTACACGCCTAAATACATTACCAAATACATCGTTGAAAATACCATTGGTAAATTATGCATAGAAAAGAAAGAAGAACTGGGCTTTAAAGAAGAAGAATATTATAAAAGCCGGAAAGGGCGACAACAAGCTACTTTAGAAAATTTAATTGCCATACTTGACAGTTACAGAGCATGGCTCTTAAAATTGACCATTTGCGACCCAGCGTGTGGTTCTGGTGCATTTTTAAACCAGGCTTTAGATTTTCTGATTAAAGAGCACAGATATATTGATGAGTTAAAAGCAAAACTATTGGGTGGTGGTTTGGTATTAAGTGATATTGAAAATACCATTTTAGAAAATAACATTTATGGCGTAGATTTAAATGAAGAATCTGTAGAAATAGCAAAACTCTCATTATGGTTACGCACCGCACAACCAAAACGCAAACTAAACGATTTAAGCAGCAATATTAAATGTGGCAACAGTTTAATTGACAGTAAAGCAGTTGCCGGAGATAAAGCTTTTAATTGGCAACAAGAATTTCCCCATATTTTTAATAATGGCGGTTTTGATGTGGTAATTGGGAATCCACCTTATGGAGCTGGGTTTTCACAAGAGGAAATAGTATATTATAATAATGCTTATAAATTTCAAAATTATCAATTAGATAGTTATTTAATATTTACTGAAAAATTAAAAAAATTAATTAGAAAAAATGGTTTTGGGTCATATATTATGCCTAACACTTGGCTATCTTCTTTATTTGCTGAAAAAATCAGAAATTTTGTATTAACTAATTTTTCAATAATTGAAATTAATCATTATTCATATTTTGTTTTTGCGGATGCAACTGTTGAAACAGATACTTATATATTTAGAAATAATGATAATTTTTCTAAAAATGAAATTCAAATAAACATTATTGATAAAAACGGAAAAATTATAAGTAAACAAATTAATCAACAAGATTTAATTTGTAAAAATGGAAAACCAATTAATATTTTCGAAATGAGAGAATATGAAAGTATTAAATTGAAACTTCATAGAGCAGATAAACTAGGAGCTTTAACTCAAATTGTTCAAGGAACAAAACCTTTTCAAAAAGGAAAAGGAATTCCTAAACAAGATGAAAATACATTAATAAATCAACCTTTTGTAAAAAATTACAAAGTGGATGAAAATTTCAGGCCCTTATTAAGAGGGAGTTTAATGAATCGATATCAAACTTTATGGAATAATGATTATTGGATTAGTTATGGTGATTGGTTAGCAGAACCACGCTATTCAGCAAAATTCGATAGTGATGAAAAATTATTGATTAGACAAACAGGGGATTCTTTAATTGCTACATACGATAACAACAAATTTATTGCAAGAGATAATTTATAATGCGAATTAAGGGTTAACAATTGGCTTTAAAAAACAGGCAGTAAGTTTTCCAAATATATGCACAATTAAACCTTTAAAAGACCTGACTTTGCTTGCATTTTGGATTTGAGTTTTTTCATTTATCCAATTAA
>JAENXD010000230.1 GCA_016649745.1 Flavobacteriaceae bacterium
CGTAATGCGTTAAGAAGTATATATGATAGATGGACACCAGATAACCCAACAAACACCAGACCTGCTTCTCACTATGGATATACTCAATATAGTTCAGGAGATTTTTTCTTACAAGACGCTTGGTTTATCAGACTCCAAAACTTGTCGCTAGCTTATAATTTACCTTCCAAATGGATTGGAAAATTAATAAGTAGCGCAAAAGTTAGACTAGATGCTCAAAACCTTTTTGTTATTACCCCTTATAAGGGTGTTGACCCGGAAACTGACGCTTATGTGGCTGCATATCCTAACGTTAAGACCTATACAATAGGTATAGATATAAAATTTTAAAAACATTAATGATTATGAAAAAATTAAAACTGATAATGATAGGGTTATTATTAACCTTAACATTTGGATGTAATCCAGAACTGGAGTCTATTAATTACGATGAAATTAATCCAGCTATTTTTCCGGCATCAGAAGCTGATGTTGAAGCTCTAGTAGTAGCAGCCTATTATCCTTTAAGAGGTTCTTGGTGGGATGGTATTCATACTACATCAGAAAATGGAATAATGTTTATTAATGATGCTTCCACCGAAATTCTTCAAGGGGCTTTTGGCGTACAGCAACTGGCAACATTACATAGTTATAATCCAACAAATGAATCAGTCACAAGATATTATGACCGCTTTTATAATAGAATAAGTTCTAATACATTGAGTATCGATAGACTTGAAAAGTCTAGTGTTAATGACGCAATAAAAAAGAAAGGTATTGCTGAACTTAAGTGCGCAAGGGCTTTTTTAAGCTATGAACTTTTTGATATGTATGGACCAATAGTTGTTGCCCCATTAGAGGTATTACAAAATCCTCTGACTGAAACACCATTAGCAAGACTTGATTATGATGAAATGGTAAATTTTATTGAAAAGGATTTGTTAGAAGCTGCTGCAGATTTACCGGCTCCTGCTGAAGCTGCTTATGGAAGATTCAGTCAAGGTTTTGCAAGAATGTTATTAATTAGATTATATCTTCATGAAAAAAGATGGGCAGATGTAGAAGCACAGGCAAATGCTATTATGGCCATGAATTATTATGAATTAAATCCTGATTATGTAGGTATGTTTAGCACAGCATCACAGGCAGATAATAAAGAAGTAATATTTGCTGTTCCGGCAGATTATGCTGGAACAAGCGAAAATCAATGGCAAATGATGGTTTTACCATCTAATTATCCAGAAAGAGGAGGTTGGGCTACAATTCAAAGTTCTTGGCTATTTTATGATTCATTTGAAAGTAATGATGTTAGAAAAACAAACTTGATAGCTGAATATACCGGAACAGATGGTGTTACTTATAACAGATCTAATCCAAGTAATATAATGCAAATGGGCCCTCTTCCGCTAAAAATTGCTGCCGATGCTGCAAGAAATACAGCACTAACAACAGTTGATATTATTTTATACAGGTATGCTGACGTGATTTTATCAAAGGCAGAAGCCATAGCAAATAAAAATGGCGGGCCAAACCAAGAAGCTATAGACTTAGTAAATGAAATTAGAGAAAGAGCAAATTTGAATCCAATTCTATTGGCTAATTATGCTGGTATAGACAATTTTAACACAATGATTCTTTTAGAAAGATCTCATGAATATTGGTGTGAAAATGGCCAATACCGTGCAGATTTAATTAGACATGGTAAATTCAGTGAGCATAATATAGCTTTAAATGGTGCATCTAGCCAAACAGCTCCGTACAAAGATCTATATCCTTTTTCACTGGCTCGAATAAGTGAAGGAAAAGGTGCTTTTATACAAAACCCTGGTTATAATTAATTTATAGGGGACTATCAATCTATCTTTAAACCAAAGTTAGAATGATAGTCCTTAATAAAGTTAAAGTTGAAGAAAATGGATTCACATTACTTCAACCTTAAAAAAATAAAAGAACACAATAAAACCATTTGAAAAAATGAATTCTAGACGAAATTTTATAAAAAAAACAGCAATTGTTGGAGCGGGGATAACCCTTGCACCGAGTTTAACTTTTGGATTTAACAGTCCTCAAAAATTAAAGGTTGGAATGATTGGTGTAGGTCTCCGTGGCACAAATCATTTGAATAATTTGTTGTTAAGGGATGATGTTCTGATAACAGCAATTTGTGACATTGACCCAAAAAGGATAACCATAGCAGTTGATGAAATTGTGAAAAGCGGAAACAAAAAACCGTTGGTTTTTGGAAGTAATGATTTTGACTACAAAAATCTTTTGGCGTTGAAAGATGTTGATGCAGTAATTATTGCAACACCTTGGTTATGGCATACGCGTATGGCGAAGGATGCTATGCTAGCAGGTAAATATACCGGTGTAGAGGTTTCGGCAGCTAACACAATGGAAGAATGTTGGGATTTGGTAAATACCCATGAACAAACCGGATCACATTTGATGATTCTGGAAAATGTGAATTACCGAAGGGACATTATGGCGGTTTTAAATATGGTGAAACAAAATGTTTTTGGAGAACTTGTTCATTTTAGATGCGGTTATCAACATGATCTTCGTTTTGTAAAATTAAATGACGGAATTACTCCTTATGGGAAAGGTGTTGAATTTGGAGAAAAAGGTATTTCTGAATCTACATGGAGAACACAACATTCATTGTTAAGAAATGCTGATGTATATCCAACCCATGGAATAGGGCCTATTGCGGCAATGTGTGACATAAACAGGGGAAATCGTTTTTCCTCGCTAACATCAAACGCCAGTAAGGCGATAGGTTTACACGATTATATCATTAAGAATGGCGGTGAAAATCATCCTAACGCCAAATTAAAATTCAAGCAAGGAGATGTAATAACCACAACTATTGAAACAACCAATGGAGAAACTATTATTGTTACTCACGACTGTAATTTACCAAGACCTTATTCACTTGGTTTTAGGGTGCAAGGATCCAATGGATTATGGGAGGATGATGGAAACAGAGTGTATATTGAAGGAAAATCTCAACCTCATGAATGGGATACTGCAGATGATTGGCTAAAAAAATATGACCACCCATTATGGAAGAAATATGGTGATTCTGCGTCAGAAGCTGGTCATGGAGGAATGGACTTCTTTGTTTTAAATGCGTTTGTGGAATCTGCAAAATTAAATATTGCTCCACCTATGGATGCTTACGATGCTGCTGCTTGGAGTGCCATTACGCCTCTTTCTGAAATTTCAATCGAAAATAATGGAGAACCTCAAGATTTTCCAGATTTTACAAGGGGTAATTGGGTCAAAAGAAAACCTTATAACTGGATTAAAGACGATTATTAATTTTCTTTAATCACAAATAAATAAATTATGAATTATAAAACGATAATAATACTATTTCTGGGAATTATTTTAAGCTGTGGCAGTGATGGTAATGATGACAAAAATGGAGAACAGGTCGATGATTCCTTAAATAGCATAACGTATAAGACATCTAATGAAGTAATTTCTAATCCGGAACGAGGGTTTATGCATTTATGGAAGGTTAATTCTGAAGGCACACCACTTAACTTGGTAACGTTACAAAACTTAAAAAATGAAAATGTAACTATTATAAACCGTCTTTACTATTTAGAAGCATTTAAAAATTCAGACCTAAGTACCGCTCAATTAGAGTTAATAAAAACTGATTTTGGAAATCTAAGAAGTGCAGGCATAAAATGCGTTTTGCGTTTTGCATATAACGAAAACCAAAATGATACAGATGCGCCGCTTAATATCATTATAAGACATTTGGACCAGCTCAAACCTATTTTGGTGGCTAATGCAGATGTTATTGCATTCGTTCAAGCTGGGTTTATAGGTTCTTGGGGAGAATGGTACTATACCACTAATAATTTAACAACTCTTGAAAATAAAAAGGCTGTTCTTAATAAATTGCTGGAGGTTTTACCAAAAGAAATTAAAATTCAAGTAAGAACACCACTGTATAAACAAGAGGTTTTTGGCTATTCTACACCCATAGATGCAACGATTGGTTATGGTACAAGTGATATTGCTCGTGTAGGATTCCATAATGATTGCTTTTTAGCAAGCGCAAATGACTATGGTACTTATCAAAACATAACTATTGAGAAACAATAAAAGTTGATAAGAACAAATTGCACCTTGCGATCCCTGCCAATCGTACTCAGGTAATTCAGATATTTCAATAATTGAAATTAAAATATAAACAGTGAGTCCAGTCCGAAAACCTTTTTCTTCAACTGATAGAAAATTTGATATTTTCGGAACTTGACGTATTGTTTTGCAAAATTACCTTTAAAATTGCCTTTATCGCAAGATATATTTCAAAAATGAATGATTTGACTGTAATTTTTGCAAAAAATGAAGTTCTTTGACATAATTGTTTTGTGTA
>JAENXD010000118.1 GCA_016649745.1 Flavobacteriaceae bacterium
CTGACTTCAAGGGAATCATTTTTTTTGACTATTTTTTTAATGGTATAATCTATTTTTTTACTGGTATTCAAATAATCTGTTTTAAACCAGTCAATATCCTTAGTTGTATCAATTAAATTTAAAAAGAAATCGCTATTTGTATTTTTTCCGGTATATTTTTTTGAAAAACTGATAATCGCTTCAGAGATTTTGGCTTCTCCTAAATAATTTTCTAAATATTGAATTCCTAAGCCGGCTTTGTATTTATTTACAATTTTTCTATTGAAATTTGACAGAGAGTCTGCACGGGTTGTTAATGATTGATCCAAATTTTTTCTGGCGGCAAATTGATAAACGAAATGATATTTCTCATTAAAGTTAATTTTGGCCAGATTAAAGTTTCTAATGCCAAAAAGGTTTGAAATATCACCAATAGCTTTAACTTCGGGATAATATTTTTCAACATATTTAATCATTAAATAGGTTTGTAAACCATCGGCAAGCCAAGCATCTTCTCTTTGATTAAACAAAAAAGCGTTGTCTATATATTTTCTGCTTAGAATTTTGAACAGTTGAATATCAAATTCAAAAGTATCATTGAAGGGTTTTAAGTAGGAAGGCAATTGGTTAAAGCCATATACAGGATTTTTTTCATATTCAATTTTATTAATGAGCAATTTCTCATGAGGATATGCCCCCAAATAAGATTGAATAAAAAAGAGTTCTCTATTGATGATTTCGGTTTTTGCCGCAACATCCAATTTTTTAGAATCTATGTTGGTCAATATTGAAATCGGACTTGATTTATACGTAATAAAATCATTTTCCTTTGTGATGTTTAATACAATATCCTGTCTTTTTTCGCCAATTAATTTATAACTGTTAAAGTTGTTGAGAGAATCTCGAGAAACAATCAAGTCACTATTTACGACATAACCTTTTGGAACCTTAATATTTATAAGATAATTTGTAAAATCAACATACAAATCATCCATATTCAGGTTGTTGTAGATTTGCCATTTATCATTAAAAACGGCAGGAATTAAGTACCAGTAACGCAAATTATAACTGGTTTTATTCGCTCCATAATTTGTAAACTTATCATTGGGTATTTTTACGGAATACGTTGCAATTATTTTTACGGAATCCTTTGGATTTAAAGCTTCTTTCAGATTAATTTTTAAGATATCCGGATCTTTATCGTTAATTTCCCAGGTAACAAGATCATAATTAACAGAAATGCTATTAATTTTGGAGTTTCCTCTATTTTTTTCCGAAGTAAAATGAAATGAGTTTGAGTAGTTTTCTATAAAACGATTGGCTAACGGCGTATTTTTATCTTTATAGGCATTTGCCCAATTATGTAAATAAATCAAGCTTAAAATACTGTCTGATTTGTTGTAAAAAATAATCTCCTGTTGTATTTTAAGTTCATTTGTCTGTGCATTTAAAACAGCAAGTATAGTGGTGCTGTTTGTTTGAGAATACGTGTTATTCAAACAAATAATACTAAATAAAAGCGTTAAAAAAATATATTTTTTCAAAGGACTTACTTAGAAATTAGGGCTTAAACTATATTTTTTATAAAAGGTATTGATTACATCCAAAACTTCATCTTCAGTATCAACAATAGAAATTAGATCAAGATCGTCCAAGTGGATGCTTCCTTCATTTACTAGCGTGTTTTTAATCCAATCAATAAGTCCTGACCAATATTTTGTTCCAACCAATATAATGGGAAATTTACCAATTTTTTTTGTTTGAATTAATGTAATTGCCTCGAAAAGTTCATCCATGGTTCCAAAACCTCCGGGCATAACCACAAATCCCTGAGAGTATTTCACAAACATGACCTTACGAACAAAAAAGTAATCAAAATCTAAACTTTTATCTGAGTCAATATACGGATTGTCATGTTGCTCCATTGGCAATTCAATATTTAAGCCAACAGAGATGCCTTTACCGCGATGCGCACCTTTATTTCCGGCTTCCATAATTCCGGGACCGCCTCCAGTAACAATTCCATAACCATGAGTGGTTAATTTATAAGCAATATTTTCTGCAAGTAGGTAATATTTATGATCTGGTTTTACACGTGCCGATCCAAAAATAGTCACACAAGGTCCAATTTTCCCAAGGCGCTCAAAACCTTCAACAAATTCTGCCATAATTTTAAATATGGCCCACGAGTCGTTGGTTTTAATTTCATTCCAGGTTTTTTGTTTGAATTTATCTCTTATTTGTCTGTCTTCATTTGTCATATTATGCTTTAATTTCTTTTATTAATTACTAAAATTCAGGGTTTTCAGTAAAAATCTGTGCGCTAATTTAATTCTTTTTTTAAGAATTTGGCAGTATAGCTTTTTTTATGTTGACTTACTGCTTCCGGAGTGCCAAAACAAATTAGTTGTCCGCCTTTTTTGCCGCCTTCCATTCCGATATCTATTACATGATCTGCAAGTTTTACGACATCTAAATTATGTTCTATAACGAGAACTGTATTGCCTTTATTTGTCAATTTATTCAAAACTTCCATAAGAACGCGAATATCTTCAAAATGAAGTCCGGTAGTAGGTTCATCTAAGATATAAAAAGTATTTCCAGTATCTTTTTTTGCCAATTCAGACGCTAATTTTATCCGTTGCGCTTCGCCTCCGGAGAGCGTTGTAGATTGCTGTCCGAGTTTAATATAACTTAATCCAACATCTTGAATTGTTTTTAGTTTTCGGTGAATTTTAGGAATGAGTTCAAAAAAGGAAGTTGCTTCTTCAATGGTCATATTTAATACGTCGGAAATTGATTTTCCTTTATATCTGATTTCCAGAGTTTCTCTGTTGAAGCGTTTTCCCTGACAAGTTTCACATTCCACTTGCACATCGGGTAAAAAGTTCATTTCTATCACACGAACGCCAGCGCCTTCACAGGTTTCACATCTTCCATCTTTCACATTAAATGAAAATCGTCCGGGTTTGTACCCTCTTATTGCAGCTTCGCTTGTTTTGGCAAACAAATCTCTGATTTCGCTAAAAACACCAGTATAAGTTGCCGGATTTGAGCGTGGTGTTCTTCCGATTGGCGATTGATTTATGGCAATTACTTTGTCTATATGCTCCAAACCTACAATGGATTTGTAAGACATTGGTTTTTTTACCCCGTTGTAAATGTGTTCATTTAAAATGGGGTATAGGGTTTCGTTTATTAAAGTCGATTTTCCGCTTCCTGAAACTCCTGTAACACAAATTAATTTTCCTAAGGGAAATTCAACAGTGATATTTTTTAAATTATTGCCTGAAGCGCCTTTTAATATGATTTTATGTCCGTTTCCGGCTCTTCTTTTTTTAGGAACCTCAATAGATTTTGTGCCATTTAAATAATCGGCAGTTAAGGTGTTGTGTTGTTTTAATTCTTCAAAAGTTCCTTCGCTAACAATTTCTCCTCCGTGAATGCCAGCTCCTGGACCAATATCCAGCACAAAATCGGCATGCTGAATCATTTCTTTATCGTGTTCCACAACAATTACGGAGTTTCCAATATCTCTTAAATTTAACAGCGAGTTAATCAATTTTTGATTGTCACGTTGGTGCAAGCCAATGCTCGGCTCATCTAAAATATAAAGCACGCCTACTAATTGAGAGCCAATTTGCGTTGCCAGTCTTATGCGTTGCGCTTCGCCGCCAGACAGTGATTTTGAGCTTCTGTCGAGGGCTAGATAATCCAAACCAACATTCAATAAAAACTGAATTCTTGTTCTTATTTCTTTTAGTATTTCTGAAGCAATTTTTACCTGTTTTTCAGTTAATTTTTCTTCAATACTTGAAAACCAATTCGAAAGTTCGTTAATGTCGAGTTGCGCCAGTTCCGAGATATTTTTGTCATTAACTTTAAAGAATAATGCTTCTTTTTTAAGTCGTTTTCCATCGCAGGTTTCACAATTTATCTCGTCCATAAATTCTTTCGCCCAACGTTTTATGGAAGTTGAATCACTTGTATTGTATTGATTTTCAATAAAATGAACGATTCCTTCAAAATCAATTTCGTAATTGCGCGTAATTCCTGCGGTTTTTGAAACAATATCAAATTTTTCGCTGCCTCCATGTAAAATAATTTCTAAGGCTTCACTTGGGATTTGTGATATAGGATCATTTAATTGAAAATTATACCGATCGGCAATTAACTGGAGCTGTTTGAAAATCCAGCTGTTTTTTTGTTCCCCAATGGGTTTGATGCCACCATTTTTAATTGAAATCGAAGGATTTGGAATTATTTTTTTGATGTTGACTTTATCTAGTTTTCCCAAACCGTTACAAGTTTCACAAGCGCCTTTTGGAGAATTGAAAGAGAACGAATTTGGCTCAGGGTTTGGGTATGAAATTCCCGTGGTCGGACACATCAAATCGCTGCTGAAATAACGCGGATTGTTTGTTTCGTGCTCTAGAATCATCACAACATTGTCGCCTGAATATAAGGCTGTTGCAATGCTTTCTTCCACTCTTTTTTCAGAAGATTCATTTACCGTTAACCGGTCTATCACAATTTCAATATCGTGGGTTTTGTAACGGTCGAGGCGCATTCCTTTCGTAATTTCCATAAGTTCCCCATCAACCCTAACACGCACAAATCCCTGTTTTGAAATTTGTTCAAAAAGTTCTCTGTAATGCCCTTTTCTCGATTTAACCACGGGTGCCAGAATCACTATTTTTTTTTGGTCAAACTCCTTTAAAATCAGTTCTTTTATTTGCACATCAGCATAACTTACCATTTTTTCATTGGTGTTGTATGAATAAGCATCTGCTGCCCGAGCATAAAGCAAGCGCAAAAAATCATAGATTTCCGTGATGGTTCCCACGGTGGAGCGCGGACTTTTATTTGTTGTTTTTTGTTCGATGGAAATAACAGGAGAGAGTCCGTCAATTTTATCGACATCAGGTCGTTCCAAACCTCCTAAGAATTGCCTTGCATACGCCGAAAAAGTTTCAATATAGCGTCGTTGGCCTTCAGCATAAATCGTATCAAAGGCCAATGACGATTTCCCGCTGCCGCTTAAACCGGTAATTACGACCAATTTTTCTCTGGGAATACGAACATCAATATTTTTTAAATTATGGACACGCGCGCCCAAAACTTCAATATATTCTGTGTGTTTTGTCATTGGTTTTTTGGAAAGTTGCAAAGTTAAAAAAATGTCACTACAATTTTGGTATACAGTTACATCTTTATTTTGAAAATTAGTATATTGCGTCAAAATTTACTGTTTGTGGGTTGGATTGTTTCTTTGCGTCATTTTTTTGAAAAACACGGATTTGCGGTGTCTTCAAGATTTGCAGATAAATTGGGAATGGACGTTTCCAATGTTCGTTTATTTTTTATTTACATTTCATTTATAACCTTGGGTTTTTCCTTCGGAATTTATTTAACACTTGCGTTTTTATTGCGTCTGAAAGATATGGTTTACACCAAACGAAAATCTGTTTTTGATTTATAATAACTTATGATATATAAAACAAAATTATACATTTCAATTACGCTGTTAATCATTGTTATTTTGACAGGAGTCTCTGGTTTTATGATTATATCGAATGAGAGTTTTGTAGATTCATTATATATGACCGTAATTACCATGTCAACCGTGGGATACGGAACACTTCACGAATTAAATGAGATAGAAAAAATTTTTACGATATTTTTAATTATAATAAGTATCGTGTTTTATGTATATTCAGTTACTGCTTTATCTGAATATTTAATCAGTGGAAAATTTCTTCAACAATTAAATGAAAAAAGAGTGCAAAAAAAGATTCAAAAATTAGAAAACCACACCATTGTTTGTGGTTATGGACGTAATGGTAAGCAAGCCGTTATAAAATTAAAAAATTTCAATATGGCTTGCGTAGTTATTGAAAAGGACAAAGCTTTAATTGAAGAACTGGAGCGCGACAATATACTTTATGTTGAAGGAGACGCAACAGTAGATGAGTCAATACAAAAAGCTGCAGTGCATAATGCCAAGAGTTTAATTACGGCTTTGTCTTCTGATGCCGATAATTTGTTTGTTGTGCTTTCCGCAAGACAGTTGAATAAAAACATGATTATTATAAGCAGGGCTTCAAACGAATCCTCCATAAATAAATTAAAAATTGCAGGGGCAAATAATATTATAATGCCCGATAAAATAGGAGGTATGCATATGGCATCATTGGTAGTTACTCCCGATTTAGTTGAATTTGTAGACAGGTTAACCATGCTTGATGAAAGTTCGACAAATTTAGAAGAAATTTCGGTGAATGATCTGCCGCCGGAATTTTTAAACAAAACCATAAGAGATTTGGACTTACGCAGAAGAACGGGCTGCTCAATAATAGGTTTTAAAACTGCAACTCATCAATATATTGTAAATCCCGAATCAGAAACAGAATTAACACGCAATTCCAATCTAATTGTGCTTGGTCGCCCCAATCAAATTAGAAAATTAAGAGAAATATTATAACGGTCATTATTAACTACTTAACAAAAAATAAATAAGTTTCGTACAAAAAATTTGTGGCAAGATAAATTTTTTAGCATCTTGGAAGCTTTTTAGCAAGATATTCTAACCAACTAACAAACTATGAATTTAAAATTTATTATACCAATCCTTCTACTGTTCTCTGCAGAGGCTTTTTCTCAAGACTTTACTGTAAATAGAAATATTGTAAATCCGTCCAAATTAATTAACGACGGAATTATAGACCTAAATGTTTTTGGCGGTACGCCTCCGTATACCTATAAGTGGAGCAATCAAAGCACTCCTTTAGCTTCCAATAAAGCTTTCGGATTGGTAGAAGGCGTTCCTTATAGTGTTTTGATAACGGATGCTTCAGGAAAATCGGTCACTAAAGAATATACCGTTCCTATGAAAAATATTTCTGAACGGTTTAACGGTACTTTTACCCCAATTGTAAACGCCATTGCTATGGTGTTATTTTGGGATCCGTTTTCCGCAGTAGGAATTTATGATCCAAATATTTATGTTGAAAAAAAGAACATGCCTATTCCTGGATGGAGTCCGGGGATAAAAGGATCGTTTTTGATTAAAAAATGGGTGGTTGAAGATGGCGCTAAAGTTAAGGAAGGTGATACCATTGCAATTATTTCTAGAGGTGGTTCAGAAATCATAGGAATGGCTTTTGTGGACGGGACTTTAAAACACCTAGCAAAAGAAGGCGGTTCTATATACGATTCTTCCGATAAAGGAGATATTATTGAGGAAGGAGCGCACAATTATGCAGCTGTTTATTATGATGAAAAAATTGCTTTGCTCCATCCAAATGGAGACATTCAGAAAAAGAATATTCCGTTTATTGTGATATGGCTGTCTATTGGCGCCTTATTCTTTACAATTCGAATGGGGTTTATAAATATAAAAGGGTTTAGACATGCCATTGATTTGGCTCGTGGAAAATATGATGATCCAAATGCTCCTGGTCAAGTTACCCATTTTCAGGCACTTGCGACTGCAGTTTCGGGAACTGTTGGTTTGGGGAATATTGCCGGGGTTGCCGTTGCTATTTCTTTAGGGGGTGCCGGTGCTACTTTCTGGATTATTCTTGCCGGATTACTGGGAATGTCTTCCAAATTTGTGGAGTGTACTTTAGGCGTGAAATATAGAGATATCGCTGCTGACGGAAGGGTGTTTGGTGGCCCAATGAATTATTTACGCAATGGATTGGAAAAACAAAATAAAAAAGTTTTGGGTAAAGTTTTGGCAGGGGTATTTGCAGTGTTATGTGTTGGCGCATCATTTGGTGGTGGCAATATGTTCCAAGCCAATCAGGCATTTGAAGCTGTTTCGGGTCAAATTCCAGAATTGGTAGGTTATGGATTTTGGTTTGGAACTGTTATTTCTTTGCTTGTTGCTGCAGTTATTGTTGGTGGTATTCGAAGTATTGCGAAGGTTACTGAAAAAATCGTTCCTATTATGGCGTCTATTTATGTTGTTGCCTGTTTGGCCGTAATTATTATAAATATTGAAAATATAGGTCCTGCATTTGCTGCGATATATGATGGGGCATTTAATCCATCTGCCTTAAAAGGGGGTATTATTGGTGTATTGATTGTAGGTTTTCAAAGAGCCGCTTTTTCTAATGAAGCCGGAGTTGGATCTGCTGCAATTGCACACAGTGTGGCGAAAACGAACAATCCGCCCTCTGAAGGATTTGTATCTTTATTAGAACCTTTTATTGATACAGTGGTTGTTTGTACTTTAACGGCTTTGGTATTAATTTTTACGGGAAAACATGAAGTAGTGGGAATGGGTGGAGCTCAATTAACTTCCGATGCTTTTGGTACCGTAATTTCGTGGTTCCCTTATGTATTGACTGGTGCAATCTTTTTGTTTGCTTTTTCTACTATGATTTCTTGGTCTTATTATGGTATGCGAGCTTGGACTTATTTATTCGGAAAAAGCAAAAAAGCTGAAATGATTTACAAAATGTTCTTCTTAGTATTTGTTGTTGTAGGTGCATCAGTGAGTTTGGGTGCTGTTTTAGACTTTTCTGACATGATGATTCTTTCCATGGCATTTCCAAATATTATAGGATTGTATTTAATGTCTGGTGAAGTAAAAGGAGATTTAAATGAATATTGGCGCAAACTAAAAGCAGGAGAACTATATAAAGCTCAAAGGTTGGTAAAAAAATAAAATACTGTTATAAATAAATTAAAATCCCATTTCAGGTACAATACAAGTCAAAGAAATGGGATTTTCTTTTTGTTGTTGTTTATCGTTTTTCTTTAGTGTATTTTCTTTTTTGTCGATATTTCTTCGGAAGAAACTATTGATTCTTCTAGTAATAAAATTGCATTGTTTAAAAGTGAAATGGATTATCAACAAGCAGATGAGTTGAAATAGAACTTAAAAAATTATTCTTTTAATCCAAATTTTATTAAAAATTATGAATTGGAATTATTTGCTAATTCTACAATATTTATACATTATTAATGGAAAATTCAATAAAGCTAAAGGATATCTCCTAAATGAAACTAAAAAATAAGCTGATTATTAACGTTTTAATGCAATTTATAGGTTAAATAGAGTCATGCGTTAAGTTTATGGATTAAACCTTAACCAATCCATATTAAATTAATAATTTAGTCTCGAAATTATAAAGCACACAATTTATAATTTTAGGTTTATGACATATAAAAAATTTATTTAAGCTTAAATTTATATCTTATAAATTTGATTCACCCCAAAATTATTCTAGAACTACTGAACTATTAATTATATTTTAATTTTAATATTAATTTAACATTTATGTTTTATTATATTATTATTTCATTATAAGTGAAAGAACCTCATATTTTAGATTATTTGTAAAAAAAACTAATGAAAAAAAACTACTAAATGAAAAAAACTAACTTATTTAATATATCATAAATTTTGCTATCCCCATTGTGTTTAATCCCATTACCCCATTGTATTTAACCTCAGAAATAGTTTAACACCCCAGCTTATAATTTTGTAGGAATTTCGTTTTAAGTATTTTATTATTTTAATAAGTATTTAATAATGGATTGTAATTCTATATAAATTAATGAAAAATTAATTATTAACTTAAATAACATGTATTATGAAAAAATTAGACTTTTTAAAAATTGTAATTGGATTATTTTTAGTAATCTTTGCTATATCTTGTAGTAAAGATGATGGAGTAACAGCAGTTGTTGCAGAAAATCAAGATGTAGTATTTGATATTACAAAC
>JAENXD010000063.1 GCA_016649745.1 Flavobacteriaceae bacterium
TTGAATTATTTTTTGTTGTAACAGCATATATATTAACCTTTTAAAGCTGTTTAAAGATACAAAAAAAGGAGTAGATAAACTTGCGTTTATACTCCTTTTTATTAAAATTTAAGTCTTAAAATGACTTTTTCAGTGACCTCAGGAATATTGGCGAGTTTTTTTAGAATCCGCAATGAGATTTTTGAAAAAATTTATTAATGTTCCGATTACTTTAACTATTTTTAAACTTATTTTTTAACCAAAAAATGGTCAATCTATTTCAGGACAAGACACAAAATTCCCAATTGTTTCCAAAATTCAATCTTATTTTTGTTATATGAAAATTTTAGTTATCGAGGACGAAGCAGAATTACTGGAAACGATAAAAGAATCACTTGTAAAAGAACAATATATTGTGGAAACTGCAGCTGATTTTAATGTGGCCTATGAAAAAATTTCAATTTACGATTATGATTGCATTTTGTTAGATATTATGTTACCTAACGGAAATGGGTTAGATATTCTTGAAGAATTAAAGAAAATGGAGAAATCTGAAAATGTTATTATCATTTCAGCTAAAAACTCCTTAGACGACAAGTTAAATGGGCTGGCTTTGGGTGCAGACGATTATCTAACCAAACCGTTCCACATAGCAGAGCTAAATGCTCGAATAAAAGCCGTTTTACGCAGGAAAAATTTTAAGGGTAAAAATTGTATTGAAATTGGAAATATCGTTTTAGACATTCAAGAAAGAACACTATTTATTGACGAAAAAAATATTCATTTAAACAGAAAGGAATTTGACATTCTCATTTATTTTTTACTCAATAAAAACCGCCTTATTACCAAAACAGCTTTAGCCGAATACGTTTGGGGTGACCATATAGATCAAGCCGATAATTTTGATTTTATCTACTATCAAATCAAAAATTTACGTAAAAAATTAGAAGATTCTAGTGCCGACATAGTAATAGAAAATATTTATGGAGTAGGTTATAAATTGTCTGAAAAATGAAACTTCTTAACCGCTCACTACGCTATCTTTCACTTGCATTTCTATTCATTATAGGTGTTTGGTCTGTCGTGTTTTATTTTAACCTAAAAGATGAAATACGAGATAGTATTGATGATGGTTTAGACAATAATAGGTTGTTAATTCTTCTGAAAGTAAAGACCGATTCTACACTGCTTTTTCAAAATGAATTTGGTGGCAATAATTTTGAAATTCATCCCGTTTCAAAACAAAATGCTTTTACATTTAAAGATGTTTACAAGGACACTTTAATGTATCGACAAAATGAAGATGATTTAGAGCCTGTACGCGTTCTAAATACTGCATTTGAGCACCAAGAAAAGTATTATCAATTAATGGTTATTTCCTCATTAGTTGAGGAAGACGATTTAATTGAAGACTCGTTTTGGAGTGTCGTTTGGTTATTTATCATTTTAATTACCAGCGTTATTATCATTAATAATTTTGTATTACGCAAGGTATGGAATCCCTTTTATGATATTTTAGACAAATTAAAAACTTACCGGATAGATAAAGATGAAACTCCCATAAATATTGCTACAAAAACCAAAGAGTTTATCCAATTGCAAGAAGCTTCAAATACATTAATTCATCATTCAAAAGAAACCTATACTTCTCAAAAACATTTTACCGAAAATGCTTCTCATGAGCTTCAAACACCTATTGCCATTATTATTAACAAATTAGAACTTTTGTTGGAATCGGAAAATCTTAAGGAGAAAGAAGCTAAAACTATTGCTGAGGTGATAAACATTGCCGATAGATTAAAGAAATTAAATAATTCTTTACTGCTTTTAGCAAAGATTGAAAACAAGCAATTTTTAGAACAAAAAACAGTTTCAATAAACGAAATAGCAAAAGAATTTCTGTCGAATTATCAAGAATTAGCCGAATTTAAGAATATTGAATTAAAAGTAATAGAAATAGATGATTTATATGTTCAAATGAATAATGCTTTAGCCGAAATACTCATTTCAAATTTGATTAAAAACGCTATTTTTCATAATAAAAAAGATGGAAAAATCACTATAAAAGTTACAGAACAGGAATTTATAATCTATAACACTGGAAGTACAGCTGCACTAAATCCTAAAACTATTTTTAATCGTTTTGAAAAAGATCAAACGAAAAGTCAGAGCACTGGTCTTGGTTTGGCGGTTTGTAACGCTATCTGTAACTCATATGACATTAAAATAACCTATAAATTTCTAGAAAACGAACATTGTTTTGCTATAAATTTTAAAAATAGTATCTCACCGGTTTAAATTCCAAATTCTTTCCAGAATTGACTTCTACATTTGTGTTATAATTAATTAAAAAACATAAAATAATGAAGATAAAAGCAATTAAATTGCTGGCCATATTCTTTTTAGGTGCTGGGACGATTTTTGCGCAAGAGATGTCAGAAACACAAGTCCCATCAGTAATCGTTAACAACTTTAAAAAAGAATTTCCAAAAGCAAACGACGTAGAATGGGAACGACAAGGTGACCAATACAATGTAGATTTTGAAATTGGACGGTATAAAGATTATGAAGCTTGGTTCACTGCTTCAGGCATGCTGATTAGATATACAGAAGAGATTTCTGAGGGAGATTTACCAAAAGCAGTAAAGGATGCCGTTAAAAATAAATATAAAGGATATCGTATAGATGATGCTAAAAAAATCATTGAAAATGGTGTAGAAACCTACAACGTAGAAATTGAAAAAGGAAATGATGAACGTGACCTTATCTTTTCAAAAAACGGAGATTTTATACGAGTTGATAATGATTAAAAACATCTCCTAAAGTATTGGCTACAGTAATGTATAGAATTCATATGTGCTTTTAAACTAAATATTAACCAACATGCATTCAATAAATGATTTGCTTCATGCGAAAAAATAAAAACGATGGAAACGACAAAATATTCTAGAATATATCGAATAGTTCATTGGACTATAGCAGTAACATTTATGCTCTTGTTAATTACGATTTTTTTGAGATTAACATGGATGAACAAGTATAATGTTGCAGCGATCATACAAAATTACCTTAGTGATACTGACCAGTTTCTTACTCAAGAACAACTTATTGCTTTAGCAAAAAAAATAAGGCAGCCCATGTGGAACTGGCATATTTATTTAGGATATGTATTGACCGGATTATTCAGTCTGCGTTTTATACTTCCCCTTTTTGGAGAAATGAAGTTTCAAAACCCTTTTGATAAAAACCTAACCATAAAGGAGAAATTTAAAAAATGGATATATCTCATTTTTTATCTCTGTGTCATTATTTCATTAACTACTGGACTTATAATAGAATTTGGATCAAAAGAATTAAAAAAGCCAATGGAAGAAATCCATGTACTTAGTATTTATTATTTGATCGGATTTATCATACTTCATTGGACTGGTATATTTATAGCGCAATTTACAGACCAAAAAACGGTCAACCTAACTCAGTATAATACAAACTACAAGGAGGAGAACAAGAAGATGATGAATGAATCTAACTACGATAAAGAATGACGCGGTCTATTTTTACCAGGTATGTTTTGCCGTTTACCGAATGGTTGGCATTAATGATTCTAATTACCATTGCTGCGGATTATTTTCTTCATCGCATGCAGATTGTTTCAGTAGGGCGGTATCTTGGACCCATTGGAACTTTTGTAATTATTATCTCGTTCGTTTACTCTTTGCGCAAACGAAAAATAATCGAATACGGATCACCTAAAAAACTTTTACTCGCCCATGAATATATGGCATGGGTTGGTTCTATCATGATTCTTATTCATGGAGGCATTCATTTCAACGCGTTGTTCCCCTGGCTGGCAATATTGATGTTGATTATTGCCGTGGCTTCCGGATTAGTGGGTAAGTTCCTGCTAAAAAAAGCCAATGAGACATTCAAAGAAAAACTTAAGGTGTTGGTTGATACCGGAATCACAAAAGAAGAAGCTGAGAAAAAATTATTCTTTGATTCCATTACTGTTGATTTAATGAAAAAATGGAGAATAGTCCACTTGCCCATAACTCTTCTACTCGGTATTTTTAGCCTTATACATATTATAACAGAAATCATGTTCAGCAAATGAAACGAACGATTATTTTTCTTATTACGGTATTAATTATTGCGCTCTCTGTAAGATTTCCTCATTTAATGCTGAATCCCGGTGAACTTACTAAAGGACATCAGAAAATTAAAAATGACTGCGCTGCCTGTCACAAACCTTTTTGGGGAATTGAAGCACGCAGGTGCGTCAGTTGCCACAAGATTGATGAGATAGGAAGGAATGATTCTTTAAAATCTAATTTGGCAGAAAATAATGAGAGAGTCTTGTTTCACAGTAAACTGAAGAATCAGGAATGCACTAATTGTCATACTGATCACAAAGGAATATATTTACAAATGTCATTTAATCATTTCGACCATGAGCAACTTTCAGTTGATATGAAAACAGACTGCAACAGTTGTCATGAAAAACCCGCAGACAAATTACATGACCAACTTTCAGTTTCATGCAGTAGTTGTCACAACACCACCAATTGGAATTTTACCGGTTCATTTGATCACGATATGATTACCGGAGTCAATAAAACGAACTGTACTTCGTGCCATCTGAAACCCACCGATTCATTTCACCAATCGTTGACAGATAATTGTAACAAATGCCATACAACAAATAAGTGGGTGCCATCCACCTTCGATCATTCACCTTATTTTATTCTGGATAAAGACCACAATGCCGAATGTGCCACCTGCCATACCAATAACAATTATAGTGCTTATACATGCTACGACTGCCATGAACATTCTGAAAATAAAATCATAAGAAAACATCAGAAACATGGTATTTACAATTTTTCTGATTGTGCCTCTTGTCACCCCAGTGGCGATGAACATGATATCCGGGAATATGATGGAAGGAAACGAGAAATAAATCAGAATGATGTTAATGAAGTGAAGGAATATATTAAATCAATTAAAAATCACGAAAAAGACAAAGATGATGATTAATTATTGACCAATTAAGACAGCGTATTACTACGCACAATTTGGGCTACACGACAATGCAGGTGCAATGCTCCATTTTACAGTTTTTCGTGTAATTGAAAGGTGTGCTTTACTAAAAATATAGTTCTAATACCCATTGAATTTTTAAATGTTGTATTAGAAATTTGAATTATTTTTAGTTCAGTTTAGAAATAAAATTTAGGCATAGCCTAAGCTATGGTTCCATATTATGACGACAAATGAGTTAAAAAGAAACGAATTTTATGCGACATTTGAATGTTTAATTGGTGTAAAAAGCCTGCACTGCGTGTAGCCCTGAACCGTTGCACAACATTTGGGAAAAATAGAAAATTGAACGAATGTTACAATAAACTTATAAGTTATAACTGGATCAGATAGCATTAAGAATAATTTGATTGACAGAATTCTAATTGCTAAGGTCAAATCGTAGGCCGAGCCTTCTTTGCACATATCAGCCGGTGCCATGTTTATGGTAATTTTTTTGCCGGGAAATTTGTAATTGTTGTTTCTTAAAGCTGCAGAAATTCTGAAACTATTTTTCAATGTCTTTGTCAGACAAGCCAACCAAATAATATTTAATTCCTTTCAATATTTACTTTCACAGTAATATTGGTGGCTTCAACCCCGAAAACGGCGCTACCATAAACTTTTTCTAGTATATTTTTTTAATTTTTATAAAAATAGCTAAAATTTCGATGCAATAAATTGTTTGTTTCATTTTTTACCTAAAACGTGAGGAATAGCATCAATGTAAAGAGATAGTTTAAGTAATGACGGTAAAAATTGCGGGATTCTAAAAAAAATGTCATAAAAAATTTGGAAAATTAAAAATAATAATTACATTTACTGACTGAGTGATTAGTCAATAATAAAAATGAATACAAAAAACTTAAAAAAAGACAAGAAGAATGCTAAGCAACATATTTTGAATGTTGCCTTAGAAATGTTTGCATCAAATGGGTATCATAAAACATCAACAGGAGCAATCTGCAAAGAAGCTGGAATATCAACAGGTTTGTTATTTTATCATTTCAGTTCAAAGGAGATTTTGCTTAATGGAATTGTAAAAATGATACTTTCAAAAATTGACGGAACTTTAGATCATCAAGAAAACGATGATCCCAAAAAAGTGTTGTCAAACATTATTGATGTATTTTTTAACTCTCTACAAAATGACAGGAATTATTGGGATTTGTATATGTCTTTATTATACCAACCCGACACTAAAAATCAAATTGGAAAAGGGGTTTTTGAACATTCTGTAAAATATCGACGCACCATTTTTCATTTAATGGAATCTTTAGGATCGACCGATCCGAAAGGAGATTCATTTGAGTTTGAAGTGTTTCGTGTAGGTGTTTTTGCTTCGTATTTAGCCAATCATAGCGAAGAATTATTAAAAAAAGCTAAAGAAAAAATGAGATTAAAGTATTTAGAATGAATTATTAACTAACACAAACTATTATTATGAATCAAAAAATTTTAACCTATCTGTTTTTTTGTTTTATTTCAGGTGTAATTTATGCGCAAGGCGGAATTAAAGGAACGGTTGTAGACGAATCGGGCATGGCTATTTCACAAGCCGATGTCTTTATTAAAAGTATAAGTGAAGGAACAACTACCAATAATAAGGGGGAGTTTGAACTTAGTAATATTAAAAATGGAAGCTACACGGTTTCCTTTAGTTTTATGGGGTATGTTTCAGTGGATAAGACGGTGACCATTAATAATAATGTGGTTAATTTAGGTACAACTACTTTAACCAACAGCTATCAAATGATGCAGGAAGTTGTTGTGTCTGGATCTCGAAAACTTGAAAAGATTACGGAAGCTCCAGTTACAATTAATGTAATTAGCGCAAGACAATTAGATAATTTTGTTGGCGATCCCAGTGAATTAGTTGCCCAACAAAAAGGAATTGATTTTATTAAAACTGGTGCATTTGTTAGTGGGTTTAATATAAGAGGATTTAACTCGGCATTTAATCCGAAAATGTTGCAATTGGACGACAATCGTTTTTCAACGCTAATCGCAACAGGTTTGCCGTTTGGACCATTAAGTCCTATAATTAAAGAAGACATTGAAAGGGTAGAGATCGTTTTAGGACCGTCATCTGCTTTATATGGGCCAAATGCTCACAATGGATTGGTAAACACAATTACAAAATCGCCTTGGAAATATGAAGGGACTGAAGTGGTTTTAGGAGCCGGTTCTTATGATGCTTTGAGCGCTCGTTTAAGGCACGCCAAAAAATTGACAGAAAAATGGGCGTATAAAATAACTGGAGGTTATATGGAAGGAACTGATGTAAACTGGACAGACTCAGTTTATGTGGCCGGAAAAGCATATCCTGAATTGGAACTTGACCGTAAATCCAAATTTCTAAAAGGAGAAGCGTCAGTTTATTTTAAACCAACAACAGATAGCGAATTAAAGGCCGTTTACGGTACAAGTAAAAGCAGTTATTTGGCAGTAACAAACGTGGGCAGAAATCAAATTAAAGATTGGGGAATCCAATACTTGCAAGGAACCTATACTTCAAAACATCTGTTTGCTAACCTCTATAAAACTTGGAGTTCTACAGATGATACTTATGCAATTACTACCCGAACCGAAAATTATTGGGGTTTAATTGCTGCAGGAAAAACTCATGAGGAAGCTTTAATAGGTTCGTATGGAGGAAATAATCCCCCTATTTTCGTTGATAAATCGGATCGATTGAATGCCGAAATTCAATATAATAATAGCGTTGGAAACTTATCTTATATTTTTGGAGCGCAATATCAAAAAGACAAAGCAGACAGCAGAGACACATATTTGATAGATGCTACAGGTCCAATTGAAATTGAGCAAAAAGGATTTTACGGACAATTAGAATATAAAATGGGTGAATCGGGAGTGAAATTAATTGCAGCGGCTCGTGGAGACGATCACGATTTATATGGCTTTAATTTTATTCCAAAAGCAGGAATTACCTATACTTCAGATAAAGGAACTTGGAGATTTACCTACGGAAAAGGTATTGCATCACCAACTATTTTAAATTTAAGCGGTGATTTGTTTGGAGGGATTATTTTAGGAAATGGGGTAGGATTTACATTATCTGATGGTTCAAAGATTGATCCCGTTGAAGTTGAGACAATTCAGACATTAGAATTAGGTTATAAAGGTTATTTGTTGGAAGGGAAATTGTTTATGGACACAAATGCTTACTATAATATGTCCGAAAATTTCTTAAGTCCGCTTACCAATATTGTACCAACAGGATTGTCTGGTGGACCAGTGGTAACTCACAGAGGGGATCAGCCTATTGAAGAATTAACGGTTGGTTTAGCGCCAGGATTTTATGATGCCGGAGGATATATTTTAACCTATCTAAATTTTGGTAAAGTTGATACATATGGATTTGATCTTGGATTAACTTATTATTTTAGCGATAATTATAATATGACGCTTAATTATTCCTTTTTTGACTATACGTTAGATAAAAATGATATGGCAAATGATGGAGATGGAAATGGCGTAGTTACGGTGTTAGATTTGCCAATAAATACACCTAAAAATAAAATTAGTTCGGCATTTAACTTTACCCGAGATAAATTTTATGGCTCATTATTGTCTCGTTATATTCAGAAATATGATTTCTTTTCAGGAAGAAATGTTGCTGCAAAAACCAATACCGACTTGGTAATTGGAGGAGATCCGGTTATAGAAGGACAGCGGGTAGGGAAAAAATTTAATTACGGACAATTAGGAGGTTTCTTCTTAAGTTTAAATTTAGGATATAAAATTACCGACCACTTCTCTTTAGGTGCTTATGTAAACAATATTTTTGACACAAACAATTATGAATTTGTTGCTTCTCCGCCAAGTGAAAGAACTTATGGCGCTGAATTAAAAATAAAATTCTAAAAATTTGGTTTATGTTTTTTAAATAAGGACATCGGTCTTTTTTTGCCGATGTTCTTTTCTTAAATATCAATAATAATTTGATGACGCATCATTTTTTAAAAGCCAATGGGATTGTGCTCCATTATTTGGAGAAAAACAATAATCTTAAGCCAGTTGTAATTCTATTGCATGGTCTAAGTGCCAATGCCAATTCGTTTGAAAGTTATATGGCACTAATAGATAATTTTCGTGTAATTTCAGTCGATTTGCGTGGCAGAGGTTTAAGTGACAAGCCTAACGGTGATTATTCAATTCAGTCACATGCCAAAGATATTATTGATATGATGGATGTGTTAAAAATTGATAAGGCAATATTGGCAGGTCATTCTTTTGGCGGTTTGTTAAGTATTTATTTGGCAGTACATTTTTCCAATCGCGTGTTAAAAATAATTTTAATAGATGTGGCAGCAAAAATGCATCCGAAGGTTAGAGAAATGGTAACACCATCAATGAGTCGTTTAAAGAAAACATGGAAAAGTTATGATGAATATATGATCAATATGAAAAAAGCTCCTTTTTTAAAAGGAGAATGGTTACCGGAAATGGAATCTTTTTATAAAGCTGATTGCAAAGAAACCGAAAATGGTATTGAACCAAGATCAAATTTTGAGGATATGCAACAAGCAATTGAGGCTGTTTTAAATCCCGATATTCATTGGGAAGAACTAATCACTCAAATAAAACAGCCTTCAATTGTTATAAATGGAAATGAACCTTTTGTTGACAATCTGGTATTGGTATCAAAAGAAAATGCATTGGAAACTGTTGAAATGATACAAAACTGTACTTATGTTGAAGTGGCAGGAAATCATGTAACTATGTTATTTGGAAAAGGTGCAAAACAAACAGTGAATGCAATTACAAATTTTATAAACTAAAAAATAATGGTTTTAGCTTGGATTCTTTTTTCAATATATTTAATGGGAACTGCCTATTTGGGATGGATAGGTTATAAAAAAACAGATGGGTTTAGCAGTTTTGCCATTGGTAAAGGTGATATGTCACCAATTGTTGTTGGGATTACCTTAGCCGCAAGTACCGCATCCGCTGCAACTTTTATTATTAATCCCGGGTTTATTTATGTTGATGGACTTTCGGCGTGGATAAATATGGTTTTGGGAACCTATTCAGGATTTATGATTATGCTAATCATACTTTCATTTAAGTTTAGATCAATGGGCGAAAAAATGAAAGCGTTAACGATACCTGATTGGATTGGTAAACGCTATCAATCTAAAGGTTTCTCATTGTATTTTGCCTTTATTAATTTGTTATCCTTTGCATTTGTGGTATTGCTTGTTGGTGGAATTTCAATAGTTATGCAAAAACTTCTTGGTGTAAATAACATAACTGCATTATTAATTACCTTAATATTTGTTACCGGATATGTTTTTTTAGGAGGAACTTACGCTCATGTATATACCAATATGTTTCAAGGTATTTTAATGATTATTGCATCTTGTGCCATATTATGGACAGGAATTGAGTTGATTATGAATACCGATAATCCCGGATTTTGGGAACTAATTTCACAGGAAGATGCAAACCTCCTAAAACTTATAAATCCAGAAGGAAAATTGTTTAACGATTTCTTTTCAACCTATATTACTGGGTTTTTTATTGGTGCAGCAGTGGTTTGCCAACCTCATATTTTAACGAAAGCTTTGTATGTAAAAACGAATAAAGATGTCCGAAATTATATTATTGTAGTTGGTGTCGTTCTTTTGCTGTTCTTATTACTTGTTTCCGTTGGGTTTTTCGCACACGTTGCGGTTGATCCAAATCAATTGATTGATGCTTCAACGGGTGAATTTAGGCAAGATTTGGTAATGACCATTTATTTAATGAATGTTTTTCCTGATTGGACTTTTACGGTTGTAAGTATTGTATTGTTAGCTGCCGCAATGTCAACACTTGATGGTTTGTTGGTGAGTATTTCTACAATTACTGCGAATGATTTGGTCATAAATGTAATTGATAAATTCAGTAAAAAGAAAATATCCGAAGAACAAAAAATGAAGTTGGCATTGAGAGCAAGTCATGTGGTGCTTGTGCTAATCGCAGTGTTGGTTTTCGCCGTTAACATAAATCCGCCTAAATTATTGGGAATTTATGGTCAGGTTGGCGTTTACGGTTTGGTTTTGGTGGCTTTAACTCCTTTACTGGTTGGTGTTTTGCTAAAAAACTCCCCTATAAAATTGGTGTGGACAGCTTCAATTGTTGCGGTAATTATGCACTTTATTTTATATTTTTATGGGGATGAATTATTTCCTAACTTAGGATTTACTTATGCTAATCCTTCTGTAACAGCAGCACTGGCAATTATTACAGTGGTTTTGCCAACATTAATCATAGCTTGGATACTCAATAAAAAAATAGATATAAATGAATAAAAACGTTCACATTATTGGAGCTTACAATACAAAATTTGGCAATCTCAAGGAAGAAACTATTTATAGCTTATTTGAAGAAGCTGCAAAAGGAGCCATTATAGATGCAGGTATTGAAATCAGGGATATCGACGCTGTATTTGTTGGTAATTATAGTGGAGGTAGTTTTAACAATCAAGAACATCTTGCACCTTACGGGGTAAATATTTTGCCGGAACTGCGATTTAAACCCATGTATAGAGTGGAAAACGCTTGTGCTTCGGGCACTTCTGCGATACATTTGGCTGAAATGGCGATAAAATCGAGTAAAGCAAAAAAAGTTTTGGTCGTTGGTGTGGAAAAGATGAATTCTTTAGATACAAAAAACACATCACTAACACTTGCGAAAGCTTCTTATTGGGATAAGGAAGGTGCTCTTGGCTATACTTTTCCCGGTTTATTTGCGGAATATGGAAAAGGTTGGATGAACCATTATGGTTATTCATTAGAGAAATTACAAGAACACTTAGCTGAAATATCTTCAAAAGCATACCATTTTGGAAGTCAGAACCCTTTGGCTCATTTACAAAAATCCAGAAGTAAAGAGGAGATTTTAAATATGCCGGAAGAAAAAAATCCTATGATTGCCTATCCGTTACGTTTGCATGATTGTTCCTTAATTTCTGACGGTGCTGCGGCCGTAATTTTATCGGCCGAAAAATCAAGTAATTCAGTAGAAATAGTTGCGACAAGCTCTGCGAGTGATTATTTAAATATAGTGGACAGCAAAAGAAATAATTATTTTCTTGATGGTGCTGCTGAAGCATCAAAAAGAGCTTTCCAACAGGCTAAAATGACAATTGAAGATATTCAACTCGCGGAAGTTCATGATTGTTTTACAATTACTGAATTATTGATTTACAGCGCTATTGGGTTAACAAAAAAAGGCAACGAATTTGAAGCCTTATTAAATAAAGATGTTTACTTAGGAGGAAGATGTGTTGTAAACGCCTCAGGCGGATTAAAGGCAAAAGGACATCCAGTTGGTGCAACAGGTGTTTCTATGCACGCACTTTTATACAAACAACTTACAAATAAAGCAATAGGAGCTCAGGTAAAAAACGCCAATGCAGCTTTGGTGTTAAATATTGGTGGCTCAGGGGCAACGAATATGGTTTCAATTTTAAAACGCAGTTAATAAAACTACAAAATACAAATATGAGAAATGCGAAAATAATAGGTTCGGGGATGTATGTACCGAAAAAGGTAATTCCCAACAGTTATTTCAATGAAATTTTACAAGAAGACGTGGACACTTGGTTGCGCGAAAATGTACAAATTCATGAAAGAAGATGGTGCGCGGAGAATGAATCTACAGCTGATTTATGTGTAAACGCAGCAAAAGAAATTTTGAAAAATGCAAATGTAAATGTTGAAGATTTAGATTTAATTATTATAGCGACTGACACACCGGAGTATATTTCACCATCAACAGCTTCGGTTGTGCAATATAGATTGGGCGCTGTAAATGCGGGAACTTTCGATTTAAATTCGGCCTGTTCTGGATTTGTAAACGCATTGGATGTTGCGGCTAAATATATTCAGGCCGATAAAAATTATAAATATATTTTGGTTTTAGGTGCTTATGCGATGTCTAAACACTTGAATAAAACCGATAAAAAAACGGTTACTTTATTCGCTGACGGAGCTTCAGGCGTGATTTTAAAATCGGATGATAGTGGTTCAGGAATGTTGGCGTCACAATTAAAAACGAAAGGTGAATATAGTGGATGGATGGGGGTTTACGGTGGGGGAACTTTCAGTCCAACAACTGAGGAAACTCTTAAAAAAGGAGATCATCAATTGCGATTTGTAAAAAAATTTCCTAAGGAACTGAATTCTATAATTTGGAGTACGATGATTAAAGATTTATGTAAAAGTATTGAGTTAACACCGCAAGATATCGATCATTACTTTATCACACAAATAAACATCAACAGCATAAAAGAAACATTGGATATTTTAGGTGTTGGAATGGATAAAACAACAACGATAATGCACAATTATGGATACACAGGATCGGCTTGTATTCCAATGGCTTATCACCAAGCCATTCAAAATAATAAAATTAAAGAAGGTGATACCGTCTTATTTATTGGTTCCGGTGGCGGGCTGGCTTTTGCCGGTGCAATTTTTAAATTATAAGGTTTTATGGAGGTTTGGCAACAAGACTGGATGGCAAAGTGGGCAGTTTATGCACCAGATAAAATTGCCTTAAAGGAATATGAAACGGGAAATGCGCTTAGTTATTTTCAGTTAAATAGATTAGGCAATAAATTATCATTTTATTTAACCGATAATCTAAATTTAGTTAAGGGAGATCGTATTGCTTTTGTTGCCGAAAATTGCTTGGAATATCTTTTATTTTTTGTTGCGGCTCAAAAAACAGGCGTTGTTTTGGTTCCTTTAAATTACCGATTAACGGCCAGTGAATTAGATGATCTGATTGAAATCGCGCAACCGAAGCTTTTAATTCACGATAAATTATATGAACAAAAGGTTTCTCAAACTGAATTTTCAAGAAACAAACTGAGTGAAATTTTTGATATTACTTATTTTTCTAAACTCTTAAATAAATCCAATGGTGATGAATTTAAATCGGATTTTTCTATAAATAAAGTTGATGAAGACCATCCCATTTTTATTTTATTTACCTCGGGAACAACAGGCATTCCAAAAGGAGCAATTTATTCCCATAAAATGTTGTTTTGGAACAGCATAAACACAGCAATTAGTTTGGTAATCAATACCGATACAAAAACAATAAACTGTATGCCACCTTTTCATACTGGAGGATGGAATGTGCTTGTAACTCCGGTTCTTCATCATGGAGGAAGTTTAGTTATTATAAAATCTTTTTGTTCTAAAACAATTTTAAAATTAATTGAAGAAGAAAATTTTACTCTGTTTATGGGGGTTCCAACAATGCTAAAAATGATGTCGGAAGAATCTTCATTTAAAACAACCAATTTTTCTAGTTTAAGCTACTGTATTGTTGGGGGAGAAGCCATGCCGATACCTCTTATTGAAATTTGGAAAAAACAGGGCGTTTTAATTCGTCAAGGTTATGGATTAACAGAAGTTGGACCAAATTTAACTTCCCTTCATCAAGATGATGCCATACGAAAAAAAGGATCGATAGGTCGCCCTAATTTTTATGTACAAACAAAAATTGTAAATGAAAATGGCATTGAAGTCGAAAAAAATCAGCGGGGAGAGTTGTTGTTAAAAGGACCTATGGTTTTTCCTGGGTATTGGAAAAACACGCAGGCAACCAATGATAATTTAAAAGAAGGCTGGTTTTATACGGGCGATGTGGTAATTTGTGATGATGAAGATTATTTATTTGTGGTAGACCGCATAAAAAATATGTTTATATCGGGAGGAGAAAATATATATCCGGCAGAAATTGAACGCGTGCTTCAGGAACATCCTTCAATTTTGGAGGTTGCCGTTATTAGTGTGCCTCATGAAAAATGGGGTGAAGTAGGTAAAGCTTTTGTTGTTGTTAAAGCACCGCTAACTAAAACAGAAATATTGGATTATTGTAAAATTAAACTGGCGAAATTTAAGATCCCAAATTACATTGAATTTATTAAGGAAATTCCTAAAAACGATACAGGAAAAATAGACAGAAAATCATTAAAAAATTAAATTATGAATATTAAAAGTAAAGTTGCCGTTATTACCGGTGGCGCTAGTGGAATTGGAGCAGCAGTAGCTACAGAATTGGCAAAATTGGGTGTTAAAGTTGTTCTTGGAGACATGAATGAAGATGGCTTAAAAGTTGTTGTGGAAAATATTAAAAAAAATGGTGGAGAAGCCATTGGTATCAAAACCAATGTTACTTTGGAGGATGATGTCATAAAGTTAATGAATGCGGCAATAGATACCTATGCCGCTATAAATATTGTGGTGCCTTCCGCAGGAATTTTTAAGGATGCATTTATGATAAGTACAGATAGAGAAACTGGAAAAGTATTCAAATCTATGAGTACATCACAATTTATGGATGTGATAAATGTAAATTTATTGGGAACATTTTTAACCATCCGGGAAGCGGCTATCAGAATGATTGACAATCAGTGCGAAGGTGTATTATTTACCATTTCTTCCATCAATAAAGAAGGGCAATTGGGTCAATTAAATTACAGCTCAACAAAAGCTTCAGTGGCATTGTGGCCAAAAATATTGGCAGGGGAGTTTCACGCCAAAAACATAAAAGGAATTCGTGTGGTTGGTATTGCTCCGGGTTATGTGGAAACACCACTATTATTAGGAATGAAGCCCGAAGTATTGGAAAGTATTGTAAAAGATGTAACCATTGGCAGGTTGGTTAAAATTGATGAAATAGTAGGCGCTTTAATTTTTGCCCTACAAAATGAAGCGGTTACCGGAACAACGCTTGAGATAACTGGTGGTGTTATTTCAAAAGGGTTGGTAAAATAAAGGATTTTATTTTTTTTAAATTTAATAATGATGTTTAGAAAAGTTCAAAAAATTGCAGGGGTATTTTTATTATTCATCAGTTGTCAACTGATTGCCCAAAATCAGTGGGCGGAAATTGTTGATTTTGGGAATAATAAAGGAAATTTGCAAATGTATGTTTATAAGCCAACAACTTTAAAAAATCAATTGCCTTTAGTTGTGGTATTACATGGTTGCGGCCAAACTGCCAGTGAAATAGCCGATCGAAGTGGTTGGAACACTTTGGCAGATTCTAATGGGTTTATGGTATTGTATCCACAGCAAAAAGTTGAAAATAATTTAAATAATTGTTTTAATTGGTACAATGAAACTGATATTTCTAAAAATGACGGAGAATCAGATACCATTAAAGAAATGATTGAGTATGCCATTAAAAATTTCAATATTGATACTTCAAAAATTTTCGTTTCAGGACTTTCAGCTGGAGGCGCAATGGCTAATGTATTAATGGCCAATTATCCAAATTTATTTAATTCGGGGGCTATTTTATCGGGAATCCCATTTAAAGCAGCGACCGATTTAACTACCGGATATGATGCAATGCAAGGAAAAATGGAAAAATCAACTGTAGAATGGGTGGCAGCAATAAGTGATAATAATATAAATTACAAAGGTCAATATCCTAAAGTGGCTATTTTTCATGGTTTAGATGATCCTTTTGTGAATATTAAAAATGCTGAATTAATTGAAATGCAGTGGAAAGGAATTCATAAAATAGAAACCAACCCAACAGTTGTTTCCAATTTTAATGGGAATGGTGACATTACCAAAACTTCTTACTGCAAAAACCAGCGTCTTATAATTGTAAAATATGAAATAGATAATTTAGGACATGCCATGGCAGTTGATCCCGGAAATGAGAAATATCAAGGAGGAAGTATTGGCAAATTTGCTGTTGATAAAAACTTTCACACCACATTTTGGACTGCCAATTTTTTTGGATTGATAAATGATTAACCTTTGTTTTTTATTCTTTAATTTAAAACTTTATAAA
>JAENXD010000139.1 GCA_016649745.1 Flavobacteriaceae bacterium
CTTATCATACAACAGCACTTCATATGAATGATTTAACTGAAGGTTATTTTGGAGAAGAAGGTATGTTGGCTTATGTAAAAGGTGTTCAGAGACAGGAAATTCGTAAAGGCGTTTCTTGTGTAAAACATCAAAGAATGGCAGGTTCAAATATTGGTGATGATCATAAAACATTTTTTGCAGGAGACAAAGCTTTAAAAGCAGGAGGCGAAAACAACACATCTAATCAATTTGAAGTTATTTCTAAAAACAATAAAGTTGAAAAAAAATTAGTGGGCTTGTATAAATAATTTATACAAAAAAACTGAGTCAGCTCAGTTTTAAATAGTTATTATTACGGTTATTTTTATCCAACGCCTTCTTAAAGAGGGCGTTTTTTTGTATTTTTGTAGTTGAAAATTACGATATTTGTAAACTGTAATTTTTTCCAGAAAACTAATTTAACAAATAACCATATAAAATGAATAAAAACACTGTTTTAGCCTGGGCAACATTTATTATGCTTGTAGTTGGCGTTGGCCTTATTGCGCTTGGCGCTTTTCGATATAACGACATAGCTGGCTGGGGATTTGCTTCAGTAGGAATAGGGTTTTTCGCTATCGCTTGGGTGTTTAATGCTTTAAAAGGAAGGATGTAGGTAATTACAATTAATATAATAATTAACAATTAAAAGTTAATAATTAAAAGTTTTAAAGGCAAAACGAGCACTAACAACTAACAACCAACCAACAACCAACCAATAACTAACAACTAAAAGAATGGCAGACGATAAGAAGGTAATTTTTTCAATGGCGGGTTTAACTAAAACCTATCAAGGTGCAAACAAACCTGTATTAAAAAATATTTATTTAAGTTTCTTTTATGGGGCTAAAATCGGAATTTTAGGTTTAAATGGTTCAGGTAAATCTACATTGCTTAGAATTATTGCCGGGATTGAAAAAAATTATCAGGGTGATGTGGTTTTTGCGCCTGGATATTCTGTTGGATTTTTATCTCAAGAGCCTCAATTGGATGACACTAAAACGGTACTGGATGTTGTAAAAGAAGGCGTTGCAGAAACCGTTGCCATTTTAGAGGAGTACAATAAAATAAATGAACTATTTGGCTTGGAAGAAGTGTATTCTGATGCTGATAAAATGGATAAATTAATGGCACAACAAGCTGTGCTTCAGGATAAAATTGATGCTTCTAACGCTTGGGAATTGGACACCAAGCTTGAAATAGCGATGGATGCGTTAAGAACTCCGGATGGAGACACCCCAATTAAAAACCTTTCGGGTGGGGAACGCAGAAGAGTGGCGCTTTGTCGATTGTTGTTGCAAGAGCCGGATATTTTGTTATTGGATGAGCCTACCAACCATTTAGATGCGGAATCTGTGCATTGGTTAGAAAATCATTTACAGCAATATAAAGGAACGGTAATTGCCGTTACGCACGACCGTTATTTTCTTGATAATGTAGCGGGTTGGATATTGGAGCTGGATCGAGGAGAAGGGATCCCATGGAAGGGAAATTATTCAACTTGGTTAGAGCAAAAGGCGAAAAAATTAGCACAGGAATCTAAACAGGCTTCTAAACACCAAAAAACTTTGGAAAGGGAGTTGGAATGGGTGAGAATGGCACCAAAAGGCCGTCATGCAAAATCAAAAGCGCGTTTGTCAAATTATGATAAGTTAATGAGTCAGGATCAAAATAAATTGGATGAAAAATTAGAAATTTATATTCCAAATGGTCCTCGTTTAGGAACCAATGTAATTGAAGCAAAAAATGTTTCAAAAGCATTTGGCGATAAATTATTGTATGAAAATTTGAATTTTAATTTACCGCAAGCAGGTATAGTTGGTGTTATCGGTCCAAATGGTGCCGGGAAAACAACTATTTTTAAAATGATTATGGGCGAAGAAAAGCCTGATAAAGGCGAGTTTATTGTTGGAGAAACTGCTAAAATTGCATATGTTGACCAAAGTCATTCAAACATTGATCCTGAAAAAACAATCTGGCAAAATTTTGCTGACGAACAGGAACTTGTTTTAATGGGTGGCAGACAGGTAAATTCGAGAGCCTATTTAAGCAGATTCAACTTTTCAGGAAGTGACCAAAATAAAAAAGTGAGTACCTTATCGGGAGGGGAACGCAATAGATTGCATTTGGCTATGACTTTGAGAGAAGAAGGAAACGTGTTGTTGCTGGATGAACCCACTAACGATCTAGATATTAATACGTTAAGAGCTTTAGAAGAAGGCTTGGAAAACTTTGCCGGTTGTGCTGTTGTTATTAGTCACGACCGTTGGTTTTTAGACCGAATTTGTACACATATTTTGGCTTTTGAAGGAAATTCAGAAGTTTATTTCTTTGAAGGTTCTTTTACCGATTATGAAGAAAATAAGAAAAAACGATTGGGCGGCGATTTAACGCCAAAACGTATTAAGTTTAAAAAGTTGATTAGATAAAATATTCTTAATCTCAATAAAAATAGGCTGTCTGAATTAATTCAAATAGCCTATTTTAACTTTAAGGGGTTTTGTTATAAGTTTTTCACTTTTGGAAACAAAATGTTATTTTCTAAATGGATGTGTTGGAATAAATCGTTGGTAAATTCCTCAAGCTTAAAATAAAGTGCTTTAAAGGTGTTGCAGGCCCATTCCGGAGGTGTGAAGTCTGAACTCAATTCCTGTATTTTTTTAATCATGTCGCCAACTTCTTCATGTTCTTCTTTTATCAGTGAAAGGGTTTTTTCGTCAAATTCAAAATTATGGTTATCGGATTTCGCTTTAATGGCCGGAAATAAGATGAATTCTTCTTTTCCCATATGAGAAGTCAATTCACTTGAAATTGAAGAAAATAATTGCGCAATTTCAATGGTTTTTGGTTCGTGCTGCCCGTGAACTTTGGCAACCTTATCTGCAAATTCACTGATAATAGGCAGATTTTGTCTTATATAAGTGTGGTGAACATAAACAATATAGTCTGCCAAAAATTCAGCGCTCCAATCTTTAAAATTTAAATTCGGCGCTTCTTTTTTTGAAGTATTATTCAGTAAATCATTGACTACAGCATCAACATTTATATTTGCTTTTTTGCAGGCATTCTCTATCGTTTTTCCGCCACCACAGCAAAAATCCAATTTGTATTTTTTAAAAACGGAAGCAGTGCTGATGTCATCGCTTACAATTTCTGCAATTGTTTTATTTTTTAATTCTGACAATGGTTTATGTTTTTTACAAAGGTAAGGAAATAATTAATAGAAGATGAAAAAGTCTTTAATTATTTTATCCAAAAACAATCCAAATAATCTGTGAGCATGTGTAACAGCAATCCAATTGCAATTATTCGTGTTTTTGGCAAGAGCAGCAGTAAAAAATAAATGAAAATTGCATAATAGGAGTGAAGCGGATGATTGTTTATACTACATCTTGTTGGACTAAAAACGGGCGTTGCCAATAAGTGGTCCAGATCTACAAAGTTTGTTAGAATCAATATCAGCCAAACCCATTTCCAGTTTTCATTAAAGAAATAAAAGGCGATTGCACCCGGAAGTAGAAAGTGCATACCGTAATGCGTTATAAATCGAAGAATTTCCAAAACTAAAAATTAATTTTTTGTGTTTCCAGGTAATTAAGCGCATTTGGACCTTCCATAAAAAGTAAATCCAAGATACTTAAATTGGGTATAAAGCCATGACTTTCAGAAAAAATCTGTATGTAGCGTTCAAGATTATAAGTTATTTTGGGCTTGTCTTCGGCCAAATTTCTTAAATCCAAGATCTTAGGCTCTTTAACATATTCCGTTGATTTTTTACTCGGAATTTCAAGCTGTAAGGCATCCATAATAATTTCGTGTGCCAAGAAATTTAAATCCAATAAAAAAGGTATTTTTTTTTCAAAAACAGGCAATAAATCTTCTATATAAAATTCATAAAAAGGGGATGAGCTGTAAGCTGTTTGCAAGGTTTTTAAATGTTGCTTGTGCCAATCATCTTTATAATCAATTTTTACGTCTTTTGTTTTTTGCTTAATTTCTTTAGAATGCTGAACAGGTACATTCAGCAAATGTTTTCCTTGGGAGGTATAAATATAACATCTGTTTCTAAAGGTTTGTTTTTGAAAATTATCTTCTGTTTCAAAAATAATTTCATCAGTATTTGCAACCGCAACATATAGCAGTATTGGCGAAAAATAGGTTGGTTGCAATAAAATCATAAATTTATTCGGCTTTTTTGCGCTTTCTGAAAAAACTAAAAGCATACCATAAAGCAAGAGCACCTAAAAAATAATACAAGTACGAAACTGGTTTCCCGCTTCCGTGAACAGTGGTGAAAACACGTTCCCATCTTATTTTATTGGCAATTCCTTCGCCGTTAGTATCCCAGCTAAACCAAATAAACACAGGTTTTCCAACTACGTGGTCAAAGGGAACATAACCCCAATAACGGGCATCTTCAGAATTATGTCTGTTATCACCCATCATCCAATAATAATCTTGTTTAAAGGTATAAGAGGTTGCCAGTTTTCCGTTGATGAAAATTTCATCTCCGCTTGTTGTTAAATTATTGTTTTCATACACTTCGATAATTCTTTTATAGAAAGGCAACGATTTTGAATTTAATTCAACCGTTTTACCCGCTTCAGGAATGTAAATTGGACCATAATTATCAGCAGACCAGGCATATTGCGGATTATGTGGAAATATTCCAGGACTGTAATTTCCTTTTGGCGCAATTTCTTTGGTAATACTTTTAACAATTGGATTTAATTTAAGTAAGCCTGCATTTTCATCCGTCAAGTTCAACATATAGTAATCGCCGTTAAAACCACCTTCTGTAACATTATATCTTTTTAATGCGGCCGCAGAAAGCTGTTGTCCGTCAGTTACTACTTTATGCATGTATTGAGTTTTGGCTCTGTCCGGAAGCACAGTTCTATCTCCATTGATATAAACATAGCCCTCTTTTATTTCTAAGGAATCACCTGGAATACCAACACATCTTTTTACATAGTTCGATTTTTTGTCGATTGGTTTGTCTATGTGAATTTTGGAATGATCTCTAAAAGCGCGAACAGTATCAACGGGCCAGTTAAAAACGACAATTTCGTTGCGTTTAATTTTTTCAAAACCCGGTAACCTGAAATATGGCAAATGTGGAATATTTAGATATGATTTCGCTTTTATCAAAGGCAATGAATCATGAACCATTGGAGCGGCTATAACTGTCATTGGTGTCCTGGCACCATAATGAAATTTACTTACAAATAAGAAATCGCCTACCAATAAAGATTTTTCCAAAGAGGAAGTAGGGATGGTATAAGGTTGCATAAAATAAGTGTGTACCAATGTTGCGGCAACAATGGCAAATACAATGGAGCTCACCCATTCGCCAACTTCAGTTCTTGATTTTAAGCTTCTGTCTTCAACATAGTTAACATCGGCAATATAGTTTAAATAATAAATGTAAAAACCAAGTGTTAAAACTGCCAAAATCGAATCTATAGTTTTGTATTTTCCAAAGCTTCTAACGGTCTCAACCCAAATTACGGGGAACATCAATAAATTGATTATAGGAATAAACAATAAAATAATCCACCAAGTTGGTCTTTTTAATATTTTCAATAACACAATGCCATTATATACAGGGATTAGTGCTTCCCACGATTTTCTACCCGCTTTTATGTATAATTTCCATGTTCCTGCAAAGTGAATTACTTGAATAATCAAGAAAAATATAAACCATTGTATCATCGTCATAATTAATTTTTTTAAATGTTATTGAGGCCCAAAACGTCTTTTATAGTAAAAACACCTGTTTTTCCAAGAAGCCATTCTGCAGCAATCACTGCTCCTACAGCAAATCCATCCCTGCTGTGCGCTGTATGTTTAATGTCTATAGTATCTACAGCCGATTTATATTCAACCGTATGTGTTCCCGGCACCTCATCTATACGTTTTGCTATTATTGGTATTTCAGTTTCCTTGTTTGTTACACCCAAAGCCCAACTTTCTTTGTCAGAATTTTCAATAATTCCTTCAGCCAATGTAATTGCAGTACCGCTGGGGGCATCCAATTTTTTTGTATGATGGATTTCTTCTATTGAAATTGAATATTGCCCTAAATTACGCATCATTTTCGCTAAATGGGCATTTAATTCAAAAAAGATATTTACTCCCAAACTGAAATTTGAAGCATAAATGAAAGCTCCATTTTTTTGTTTGCAAAGCGCTGTTGCTTCCGGTAATTTTTCTAACCAGCCCGTTGTGCCGCTAATTACGGGAACATGATTGTTTAAGCAGGTTGAGATATTTTTAAATGCTGCTGCTGGAATACTGAAATCTATTGCCACATCCGCTGCAGTAATATCATAATACAGACTGTTTTCATCAATTTTTAAAACAATTTCATGGCCTCTTTGTAACGCAATTTGTTCAATTGTTTTACCCATTTTGCCATAACCCAATAAAGCTATTTTCATCTGTTTACATTTTATTTTTTAGCGGTAACAGCTGCTGCCTGCCTGCCGCAGGCAGGTTCGCCATTAATCATTCCCTTGTGTATCAAAATTTGTTATGCTCGTTTCATACGTAAATATTTATTGTTTTAATTCGGTCATACCTGTCTGCCGACAGGCAGGTGTAATTCGTATATTCTCATTTGTTTTTGCATCATGTTTCCGTTTGCTCATTTCATAATTAAAAATTAAAATTGACTGATGCGCCAACAATTGATTTGTTGTTGGTTTCGTTTCGTATTATTTGTGGAGAAATTGATAAATTACTGTCTACATTAAGTTGAAGCAAATGGGCATTGACACTTGCTTCCACAATTTGTAAAATATATAAACCAACCGTAACAAGAAGCGATAAATCCCTGTCTTTTTTATACGATTTTTGAGCTGAAATTAAGGCATCTTTTGATAAAAATATATTCCCTTCTAATCCATCAAATTCATCTGGTTTTTCGTTGATTCTTAATTTGTAAGCTGTTCTTGCCCTGTTGAAGTTATTGTTATTTGTATGATAGAAATAAACGCCGGAACCCATTGCTGCCCAAACAATCGGAATTTTCCAATATTTCTTATTGAATGCTTGTCCAAGTCCCGGTAAAACAGCGGAATAAAATGCCGCTTTTGCAGGGGAAAGTGGCTTAAAATTGTCACTGGAAGCTTTTATTGTATCTTTAATTTTTAGATTGGAAGCACTTATTGTATCTTTAATTTTTACGTTGGGAATTTTTTGTGCATAGCTGTTGAATACCGTTAAAGCGGTAATAATTAAACAGATATATAACTTTTTTTTAAGCACTTATTCCAGTAATTTTTTAAGACGGTTAAAATCTTCTTCTGAATGAAACGGAATGCTGATTTTGCCTTTATCTTTTCCAGATAATTTTACCTCAATTTTATGTCCAAAGTAATTGCTGAAAGTATTTAAGCCGTCATTTACAAATGAAGGAAGTTTAGCCTCTTGAACCTGCTTTTTAGGTTTTGAGACAGTTCCTTCTTTTAGATCTTTAACAAATTGTTCGGTTTGCCGAACGGATAATTTTTGTTGAATTATTTTTTCGTAAATGCTTAATTGATCTTCGGTATTTTCAACATTTATTAACGCCCTGCCATGTCCCATCGATAAAAATCCGTCGCGCATACCAGTTTGAATTATTGGATCCAATTTTAGCAATCGCAAATAATTGCTGATGGTAGAGCGTTTTTTTCCTACACGTTTGCTCATTTCTTCTTGTGTCAAATCAATTTCATCAATCAATCTTTGGTAGGAGAGGGCAACTTCTATGGGGTCTAAATCTTTACGTTGTATATTTTCAACCAATGCCATTTCAAGCATTTCCTGGTCGTTGGCAAGTCTTATATAA
>JAENXD010000269.1 GCA_016649745.1 Flavobacteriaceae bacterium
ATTCATGCCAAATATGGAGGCGTTGTTCCCGAATTGGCTTCGCGTGCACACCAACAAAATATTGTTCCCGTAATTCAGCAAGCAATTCAACAGGCAAATATCGACAAAAAACAGTTACATGCCGTAGCTTTTACGCGCGGACCCGGATTAATGGGTTCTTTATTGGTTGGAAGCTCTTTTGCGAGGTCACTTTCATTGGCTTTAAACATTCCGCTGATACCGGTAAATCATATGCAGGCGCATATTTTAGCGCATTTTATTGAAGACGAAAATCAGCAAAAACCGCCTTTTCCTTTTTTGTGTTTGACCATCAGCGGAGGGCATACACAAATTGTGAAAATAACGAGTTACTTTACTATGGAAGTTATTGGCGAAACGTTGGATGATGCTGTTGGCGAAGCTTTTGACAAATCGGCAAAAATTTTGGGATTGCCATATCCCGGCGGTCCGTTTGTAGATAAATATGCGAAACTTGGAAATCCGGATGCCTTTCAGTTCTCCAAACCAAAAATGGCCGATTTAAATTTTAGTTTTAGCGGATTAAAAACAGGAATTCTATATTTTATTCAGAAAAAAGTAAAGGAAAATCCGACTTTTATTGAAGAAAACCTTAATGATATTTGCGCATCCATTCAACGTACCATTGTTGAAATTTTATTCGACAAATTGGAAAAAGCGGTTGAATTAACAGGAATTAAACATATTGCCATTGCGGGCGGTGTAAGCGCAAACTCAGAAATTAGAGCAACCTTAAAAGCTACGGAAGAAAAATTTGGCTGGAAAACTTATATTCCAAAATTTGAGTACACCACCGATAATGCCGGAATGATTGCCATTGTAGGCTATTTAAAATATTTGGAAAACGATTTTCTAAATGACTCAACTTCCACAACGGCACGATTAAAAGTAAATGAAAATTAGGGTAAAATCCTATCCCCGACCCCTACCTCGGCAGGTAAACTTTCCGAAGGAAAGGGAGTTTGATTTGTTCTATAAATTAACTTTAACTTTGACATTAAACTTTGGACTTCGGTCTTCGGACTTCGGTCTTCAGACTATATTTTAACTATTTTTTTCCGCCAAAGACCTTAAGTCTGAACCTGTTGGATCCTCAAAAATTTCCAGATCAAAATAAGGCACTGAAGCAATGACATGGTCAAAAATATCGGCCATAATGGCTTCGTAGTTTTGCCAACGCTTATCACTGCTAAAGCAATAAATCTCCAAAGGAATTCCTTTAGAAGTAGGCTCTAACTGCCTTACCATTAAAAAAAGTTCTTTGCTAACGGCAGGGTTTTCATTTAAATAAGCATCAACATATTTTCTGAAAATACCAAAATTCGTTTGATTTCTTCCATTGATTAAAACCGATTTATCAGCTGCCGCTTTTTCATTATACTTTATGACTTCACGCTGTTTATGTTCAATATAAGATTTTACCAATTGTATTTGTTTGTATTCTTCCGTTTTTTCAGGAGTTAAAAATTGAATGGATGACTGTTTTATAAAAACAGCTCTTTTTATGCGTCTTCCTCCAGATTCCTGCATTCCGCGCCAATTCTGAAAAGAATCAGATATTAAACTATATGTTGGAATAGTTGTATAAGTATTGTCCCAGTTTTGCACACGAACCGTTGCCAAATTAATATCTGTAACGGTACCGTCAGCGCCAAATTTGCCATAAGTAATCCAATCGCCAATTCTGACAATATCGTTAACCGAAACCTGAATAGAAGCCACAAAACCTAAAATGGTGTCTTTAAAAATTAACAATATCACTGCAGAAGCTGCACCAAGAGTGGCAAAACTCATAATGTCTTTTCCGGTTAACTGATACACTATAAAAATAATGGCAACCCCCCAAAAAAATATCATCAAAACTTGAATATAACTTTCCAAAGGTTTGTCCATATATTTTTCTTTGGTTCGTAAATATTTTTGGGTAGATCTTAAAAAACTCCTAATAATTTGAACGATTAATATAACCGCATAAACATTAATGGCTATATTAAAAATTTGAATCAAAAATGGATAGCCGTCTACAACAAAAGGAATGCTGAATTTTAAAATGTATACTGGAATAATATGCGCAATGTATCTCGGGAATTTATTTTCAAGCAAAAAATCATCTAAAGTTGTCTTGGTTTTTTCAGAAAATAATTTAAAGGCTACAATAATTATTTTACGCAAAATTCTATCCAAAAAAAGTATTGCTAAACCCAGCAACATTAACGTTACCAGTAAATTTACGGAACTCGCCCAAAAAAACGTCATTCCCTTATCAATTAAATATTCCTGTATAAAATTAACGTAAAACGTCACTTCAATATTCCCAATCATACTTTATCGTGTTAAGTGTTTTCTGTCAATATAAATCGCGCCAAATGGAATTACAGAAGCAAACATAATAATTCCCAAAGTTTTAAAACTCCATTTCAATTCATAAAAAACTATGATTGCCAAAACCACAAATAATAAAAAAAGGATTCCATGCCCCATTCCAACTACCCGCACCATTTCTGGCAAATTCCATATATATTTTAATGGCATCGCTATAAACAACAGTACTAAAAGTGAAAATCCTTCAAGCAACGTAATAATTCTGAATGCTTTAATCATATTTGTTTCAAATTTTATGTGGATGCAAATTTAAAATTTTTAAACCAGTCAAACAATTAATTGATTCTTTTTAAAACTTTATAAATTTTTGACATTGGTAATTATTACAATTCGCAAATGCAAACCATACATTAAGTTTTAATTTATAATGCGAATTAAGGGTTAACAATTGGCTTTAAAAAACAGGCAGTAAGTTTTCCAAATATATGCACAATTAAACCTTTAAAAGACCTGACTTTGCTTGCATTTTGGATTTGAGTTTTTTCATTTATCCAATTAA
>JAENXD010000245.1 GCA_016649745.1 Flavobacteriaceae bacterium
AAACATTCACTTTAATGTCAAATGAAGTAGCGTGATCTGTTAAATTAAGCGGCTGTAAAACTTTATACTGTAAAGCTGCAGTTGTAAAGTAGTTTTTGAATTCTCTTTTATTTATAGTAATGTTTCCAGTACCGTCAGAAATATAAACACGAGCAACTGCTGTTTTTCTTCTGCCTATTTTGTGTATTGTTTCCATGCTTATTTTAGATCGTTAAAGTTAATGGTTCTTGGTGTTTGAGCTGTTTGTTGGTGCTCAGTGCCTGCATAAACATATAAATTTCTGAAAAGAGCGCTTCCTAATTTGTTTTTAGGCAACATTCCTTTTACTGCTTTTTCAACAAGACGCGTTGGGTCTTTATCAAACATTTCAGTAGCAGTTAACGATCGTTGTCCTCCAGGATAGCCAGTGTGACGAATATAGGTTTTGTCACCCCATTTTTTACCTGTCAGGTTAATTTTGTCGGCGTTGATCACAACTACATTGTCTCCGCAATCTACGTGAGGCGTGTAATTGGTTTTGTATTTACCTCTGATTAGCATTGCTATTCCAGAAGCTATACGACCCAACGTTTGGCCGTCTGCATCAACCAATACCCACTCCTTAGTAACGGTATTTTTGTTAGCTGATACTGTTTTGTAACTTAATTTACTCACAATTAAATTCTTTGTTATAGTTAAACATTCATTTTTCTCCCTAAAAAGGGAGTGCAAATGTACAAACTATTTTGTTTATAACACACAGGGTTTTTAAAAAAGTTTATTTGTTGGATCGTTTAACTGTTTAATGGTTGGATAGCTTCAAAGTTGGAAAGTTAAAAGTCACAAAACCAAAATGTTGCAGTATTTTGAATTCTCAAAGTCGAAAGTCAAAATTTGCATTCCTGAAATTTTTCGCTATTCCATTTTTAGCCACAATTAAACAAATAAACAATTACACAATTAATGTGCTTCCAGCCAGTTTTTTCCTTCTCCCAATTCAACGGTTAACGGAACAGAAAGTGTAAATGCATGTTCCATTTCGTGTTTAATTTTTGGTTCTAAATCGGCAAGCTCATCTTTATGAACATCAAAAACCAGCTCATCATGAACCTGCAATAACATTTTCGATTTATAATTGCCTTCATTCAACAGCTTATAAATATTAATCATTGCAATTTTAATAATATCGGCAGCACTTCCCTGAATTGGCGCATTCACTGCATTTCTTTCGTCTCCGGCTCTCACAACGGCATTTTGTGAATTGATGTTTTTCAAATAGCGGCGACGTCCTAAAATTGTTTCCACATAGCCTTGTTCTCGGGCCAATTCCATTTGACCGGCAATAAATTCTTTTAATTTTGGAAATGTTTTGTAGTAATTGTCTATCAGTTCTTTTGCCTCGGATCTTGATTTGTTCAATTGTTCAGCCAAAGTAAAAGCACCTTGTCCGTATATAATTCCAAAATTCACAGCTTTTGCTTCCCCGCGTTGCGTTCTTGTGACTTCATTTAAAGGAACATCAAAAATTTTGGCGGCTGTTGCAGCGTGAATATCTTCCAAATTTCTAAAGGATACAATCATACTTTCATCGTTACTTAAAGCGGCAATAATACGAAGTTCAATTTGAGAATAATCGGCAGACACTAACGTATAATTTTCATCTCTGGCAACAAAGGCTTTTCTTATCTGACGACCGCGTTCTGTTCTCATCGGAATATTTTGCAAATTCGGATTGTTGGAACTTAACCTTCCGGTTGATGCAACGGCCTGACTGTAAGTGGTATGAACCCTGCCTGTTTTTTTGTCTATTTGATTTGGCAACGCATCTACATAGGTGTTTTTTAATTTTACCAATCCGCGCCATTCTAAAATGTTTTTTACAATTTGATGTTTTGCTGCCAATTTCGATAAAATTTCTTCTCCGGTCGCATACTGTCCAGTTTTGGTTTTTTTAGGCTTGTCAATTAATTTTAAATGGTCAAACAATACATCGCCCAATTGTTTGGGTGAAGCCAGATTAAATGCAACATTTGCTTCTTTATAAATCTCGTTTTCTAAATGTTGAATATCTTCCACCAATTTTTCGGACAGGGAATTTAAAAATTCGGCATCCATTTTTATCCCTTCCAATTCCATTGCTGCCAATACGCGAAGCAGCCGCATTTCAATATCATCAAATAATTTGGTGAGGTTTAACTTCTTTAATTCTTTTTCAAAAAAATCTTTAAGCTGAAAAGCGACATCTGCATTTTCAACCGCATATTCTGTTTGTCTTTTGAGGTCTAATTCATGAATGGAAATTTGGTTTTTCCCCTTTTTACCAACTAAAGCCTTTAAATTAATTGGTTTATAATTTAAATAGGTTTCCGTGAGCACCATTAAATCATGGCGCATATCCGGATTTATTAAATAATGCGCCAACATAATGTCAAACAATTTTCCTTTGATTTCAATTTTATGATTGCTTAAAACTTTAACGCTGTTTTTTAGGTCGTGACCAATTTTTTCTATGGTTTTATTTTCAAAAAACGGACGTAATTCTTCTAAGATCTCTTGTGTTTCCTCTTTGTTTTCGGAAAGCGATACGTAGTATCCTTTTCCTTTTTCATAGGAAAAAGCAATCCCTGCCAAATCGGTTTCAAATAATTCTTCCCCAATGGTTTCTATATAAAAACTAACCGACTTTTGGGCCAATAATTTTTTGAGAAGCAATTTTCTGGAGAACCGTGAATTTACAGATTGGTATAAATGATTGGTGTTTTCGGTGGTTTTATCGCCTGCGGAAAAGGTTTCGTTATTGGTAACCGTTGAAGATGTTGAAAATAAATCGAATTGATGTTCTGGGGCAGGTTGCTGTTTTTTAGAATCAGCAATTTCTTCTTTTTGAATATTTTTTGGGGTTTCTGAAGGTAATTTAAATATGCGGTTAAAGCTTTCGGCAATTCTTCTGAATTCCAGTTCTTTTAAAATTTCATTTACCTTTTCAAAATCAGGATGATTTAACTCATAATCTTTTTCATTAAAGGTAACCGGACAATCCAATAAAATGGTGGCCAATTTTTTAGAGAGCAAACCAAGCTCTTTATTTTCTTCAACTTTTTCTTTCATTTTGCCTTTCAGCTCATGCGAATGCGCCAAAAGATTCTCCATACTGCCATATTCTTTAATAAACTTTTTTGCAGTTTTTTCACCAACGCCGGGAAGTCCTGGAATGTTATCAATGGCATCTCCCATCATTCCCAGTAAATCTATCACCTGTTCGGGATGTTCCACTTCAAATTTTTGCTGAACTTCTGGAATCCCCCAAACCTCAATGCCATTGCCCATTCGGGAAGGCTTGTACATGAAAATATTTTCGGAAACCAGCTGGGCGAAATCTTTATCTGGCGTAACCATATAAGTTTTAAAGCCTTCTTTTTCAGCTTGTTTGGCAAGCGTTCCAATTAAATCATCTGCTTCAAATCCTTCTTTTTCAATAATTGGAATGTGCATGGCTTCTAATATTTTATGAATATATGGAATCGCTATTTTAATGGCTTCCGGCGTTTGTAAACGGTTTGTTTTATATTCAGGAAATGCTTCAGAACGAATGTGGGAACCGCCTCTGTCAAAAGCCACCGCCAAATGATCGGGTTTTTCGCGTTTTATGACATCGAGCAATGAATTTGTAAATCCTAATATGGCCGAAGTATCCATTCCTTTTGAATTGATTCTCGGGTTTTTAATAAGCGCATAATAACCGCGAAAAATTAAAGCGTAGGCATCTAAAAGGAAAAGGCGTTTTTGTGTTGACATTGTTTCAAGATAAGCTATAAATAATTTGAGTAAAAGTACTAAAATCAATTTTAACATTAGAACTGGTTTAAACTTTTTTGATTGAAGCGAAAAATAGGAATTTTTTGCTCAATTGAAGGCTTTTTTTAACTGCATAGCATCGCTACGGAGTTCAAA
>JAENXD010000174.1 GCA_016649745.1 Flavobacteriaceae bacterium
AACAAACAATGTTTTTATAGTTTCAACCCCAAGTATGGGTTTTGAAGTTGGCCTTATTGGCGATTTGCGTTTGCACAATAATATTAGCTTAAGGTTAGAGCCAGGACTTTCAAGCAATTCAAAATTGTTGGCGTTTACGCATATTTATGGTGCACAAGACAGTATTAGAAATGTGAATTCCACCTATTTTAGGGTTCCTTTATTGCTGAAATTTAATACAAACCGGCTCGACAATATGAGGCCTTATGCCATTGCCGGCGTTTCTTACGATTATAATTTTTCCAGCAATCAAGACAATCCCGACGATAATTCCGATGGAGAATTTAGGGCCAAAAAGAATAATTTTTCCTACGAATTGGGTATTGGCGTAGATTTATATTTGCCATACTTTATTTTTTCACCGTCCATCAGAGGTGTTTTTGCCATTAATGACGAGTTGGTCAGGGACAATAATCTCAACAGTCCGTGGACCGGATCCGTTGATTATTTTGGGACAAGGGGCGTTTTCATTAAATTTGCTTTTCATTAATAAAACAGTACCTAAAGATTAGAGTGCCTAAAGTGAGCTAAAGTTAAAATTCCAAAGTTCCTCATCACCGATTAATTACACTCCAATCCGCTTAAATTCACTCAACAAAATTGCGGTAGCAGTCGCTACATTTAAACTTTCTGTTTGTTTTAACGCGCCAAATCTTGGTATAGAAATGGTATTGGTTATCAATTTTAAAACGGATTCCCGAATGCCGTTTGCTTCATTTCCCATAACCAATACCGCATTTTCTGGCAAATTGCTTTTATACACATTTTCGCCGTCCATCATTGCAGCATATTTAGGTAAATTTGATTGTTGTAAATAATCTTCCAAAACCGTATAAATTATTGACACCCTTGCCAAAGACCCCATAGATGATTGCACCACTTTTTGGTTAAAGCAATCTGCCGTGTTTGTTGAGCAAACCAATTGATCCACGCCAAACCAATCACACAATCTAATGATGGCGCCCAAATTTCCCGGATCATTTATTTCATCCAAAGCAACAATGAAACCCGATTTTATGGAAGCTGTTGCAGAAGGAATCTTAAAAAGTGCCAGCACGTTGTTAGGCGTTACCAGTACGCTTATTTTTTTTAATTCGGTTTCAGAAATTTCAGTAACTTTCTCTAAATTTTTATAGCTGGCATTGTCAACACAAAATAATTGCTCCAATTCAAAATTTGAGTTTAAAAATTCAGCCACTATTTTAGTGCCTTCAGCCACAAATAAATGATGTGCGGTTCGGTACTTTTTTTGATTTAGGCTCGTTATTGTTTTTAATTGACTTTTGCTTAAACTCATTAATTTAATTATAAAAAATTGTAATTTTTTTAACCGTTGAAAAGTTATACTTTTGAAACAAATTTAAACGCTTATTTTTTGAAAAACAATTTTATAATATTATTAATTTTCGGAGGTTTAATTTTTGGTTTTTCATCGTGTAATTCAGTGAAATATGTTGCTGAAAATGAATTTCTGTTGGTAAAGAACAAGATTGTCGTTAATGACAAAAAAAATTCCAGAGACGAAATTAACGATTATATTGTTCAACGTCCAAACACATTAGTGCTTGGCGTAGCCATACCATTGCATTTTTATAATTTAGGGAACAAAAATTTTGAAGCCGATTTTGACCAATGGAAATTAGACAGTCCGGGATGGTATAATTTTATGACGGGCGTATTTTCAGAAAAGCAAGCGCGTGGTGTTCGAAATTTCAAATATAAAATGCATCAATGGATTTTAAAAAATGGAGAACCTCCCGTGATTTTAGATTCAAAAAAAACAGCGCAAACGGTAAAAAATTTAACGCAACACTATTTCAATGAAGGCTATTTTAAAGTGAAGGTAACTTCGGAAGAAAATCAATTAAAAAACAAGAAAGCTTCTGTTAATTACATCGTAAATACAGATTTGCCTTATCGATTAGACAGCATAACAACCATTATACAATCTCCAGTTTTAGATTCCATATACGCAATTCATAAAAACGAATCGTCTCTTAAAGAAGGAGCGCAATTTAGGCTGTCTTCATTTATAAAAGAGCAAAATAGGTTAACCAATTTATTTAGAAACACGGGCATTTTTAGGTTTAATAAAAATGCGATAACTTTTGAAGCGGATACTTCAACCACCAATCACAAATCGGATGTGGTGCTGCTTATCGACGGCAAAATTGGGGATTTTCCATTTATAGTTCAGAAAATTCAGAAAGTCAATATTTATACTGATTATTCTTTTACCAACGATGCAAACAATGTCATTAAGGACAGTTTGGATTATAATGGATTTAAGTTTTATGCCCAGGAAAAATTGCGGTACAATCCAAAATATTTGTTGAATTCTATTTTTATTGAACCCAATGATCTTTATAAAGATGACACAAGAGAGCTCACCAGAAAAAATATTAGAGGTCTTCAAAATTTCAGGACGGTCGACATAAAATATGTGGAATTGGAAAATGATATGCTGGAAGCTTCCATTTATTTATCACCTCTTAAAAAGTATTCTGTTGGCGTTAATACAGAACTGACGCATTCAAATATCAGGCAACTGGGAATTTCAGGAAAACTGTCATTTTTGGACAGAAATATTTTTAGGGGCGCCGAGTTGTTGAAATTTTCAATTCAAGGGTCGTTTTTAGATTCAAAAGATGCTGCCGAAAAAGGAAAATTATTGAATGCCTGGGAAATAGGTGGGGATATTTCATTAGAACTTCCAAGATTTGTGTTTCCTGTTAAATTTGATAAATTAATCCCAAAAAGTATGGCGCCAAAAACAATATTTACTTTGGGAACAAGTTTGCAAAAAAATATTGGTCTGGATAAACAAAAATTCACGGGAATTATTGATTATACCTGGGAATCATCAAAAACAAAGAATCATAGTTTTCAACTGTTGAATGCACAATTTATCAAAAATTTGAATATTGATTCGTACTTCAATATTTATAAATCTGAATTCAATGAAATTCAGTATATAGCCAATACCTATTTTAATGATACGTTAACAACAAATAATGTTATATCCTTTATAGACACCAATATTGATGTGAATTTTGAAGAAAGCAATCCGACAGAATATAAAATTGTCAGAAATATCAGAAATCGGTACAATATCATTACAGAAGATGTTTTGGTTCCATTAATGGCTTATACGTTTACTTATAACAATGGTGAAAATTATAAAGACACCAATTTTTCATTTTTCAGGTCACGTTTGGCGGCATCTGGGAATTTAACCACGTTGTTATCCCAAGAAAAAGACGCAAACAATGTAAAAACGCTTTTTGGAATCCCAATAGCGCAATATGTCAGGGTCGATTTAGAGTATAAAAAATTCTGGGATTTTGTTGGTGATAATGTCGTGGTTTTTAGAAGTTTTTTAGGGGTGGCAATCCCTTATGGAAATTCAAATTCCATTCCTTTTAGCAGAAGCTATTTTATTGGCGGCCCAAATGATTTACGCGCGTGGAAAATTTATGATTTAGGTCCGGGTTCAACAAAAAGCGGATTGGAATTTAACGTTGGGAACTTAAAATTTATCAATAGTTTAGAATATAGATTCAATGTAATAAACAGCATAAATGGCGCTTTATTTGTTGATGCGGGAAATATTTGGGACATTTCAAACACTTCAATAACGACTCCAGAAGCTAAATTTAAAGGATTTGGTTCGATAAAGGACATTGCCGTTGGATCTGGTTTTGGACTTAGATACGATTTAAGTTTTATTTTATTGCGATTGGATTTAGGATTTAAAACATACGAACCATATCTTCCTGAAGGAAATAAATGGTTTCAAAATTATAATTTTGCGCATACCGTTTATAATTTTGGGATAAGTTATCCGTTCTAAATTCAACATTTAAACTATTTCGATTTCGTTTTTTTTATGCCCTTATGATTATTTAAAAGGGATAATTCATTAATTTTGCTACAATAATTCACAATAACTATAGACAAAATATTATGGCTCAAACAATTAAACCAGGAGTTGCTACAGGAAAAACAGTGCAGGAAATTTTTAAGTTGGCAAAAGCCAAAAAATTTGCAATACCTGCCGTAAATGTGATAGGATCTAATACCATTAATGCGGTTTTAGAAACTGCAAGAGAGTTAAAAGCACCTGTAATTATACAGTTTTCAAATGGTGGCGCTCAATTTAACGCCGGCAAAGGATTGTCTAATGAAAACCAAAAAGCAGCCATCGCAGGAGCTATCGCAGGCGCCAAACACATTCATTTATTAGCCGCTGCTTATGAAATTCCGGTTATTTTACATACCGACCATTGCGCAAAATCATTGTTGCCTTGGATTGATGGTTTGTTGGATGCGGGTGAACAGTTTTTTAAAGAAAATGGTGTGCCGCTTTTCAGTTCACATATGTTGGATTTATCTGAAGAACCTATTGAAGAAAACATTGAAATTTGTAAAACTTACCTTCAACGTATGAGCAAAATGGGAATGACTTTGGAAATTGAACTTGGAATAACAGGAGGCGAAGAAGATGGCGTTGACAACTCTGATGTAGATTCTTCAAAATTATATACGCAACCGGTTGAAGTGGCTTACGCTTATGAAGAACTTAAAAAAGTAAGTGATTGTTTTACAATCGCCGCATCTTTTGGAAATGTTCATGGCGTTTACAAACCTGGAAATGTTAAGTTAACACCAAAAATATTGGACAATTCCCAAAAATTTATTCAGAATAAATACAAAACAGGCGTAAATCCTGTAGATTTAGTATTTCACGGCGGATCTGGATCAACACTTGATGAAATTAGGGAAGCAATTGGCTATGGCGTTGTTAAAATGAATATTGACACCGATCTTCAATTTGCCTTTACCGAAGGAATTAGAGATTATATGGTTAACAATATTGATTATTTAAAAACGCAAATTGGCAATCCGGACGGTGCTGACCAACCAAATAAAAAGCATTATGATCCTAGAAAATGGTTGCGTGAAGGTGAGGTTACTTTTAAAAAGCGTTTAACACAAGCTTTTAAAGATTTAAACAACGTTAACACATTATAGCGCTGAGGTTTATAATTAAAATTTTATAAAGAGAACATATTTTTATATGTTCTCTTTATTTTTTTTAGTAATTTGCACCACTTATGCTCACTAAAACAACATAATTATGTCATCTTGGTTTAAAAGGAAAGATAAAGGAATTCAAACCCCTACTGAAGATAAAAAAGATGTGCCGAAAGGTTTGTGGTATAAAACACCAAGCGGTAAAATTGTTGATTCTGCAGAATTGAAACAAAACTATTATGTGAGTCCGGAAGACGGTTATCACGTTAGAATAGGAAGTGCCGAATATTTTGAAATTCTTTTCGACAACAATACTTTTAAAGAATTTGATAAAGATATGGTTTCCAAGGATCCCTTAAAATTTTCTGACAGCAGAAAATATACAGAAAGGCTTGAAGAAGCTTATGAAAAAACAAAACTTAAAGATGCCATAAGAACAGCTGTTGGCAAGTCCTTTGGAAAGGATTTGGTTATTGCGGCGATGGATTTTGCTTTTATTGGCGGTTCTATGGGAAGTGTGGTTGGCGAAAAAATATCTAGAGCCATTGATTATTGCATAGAAAACAAAGTGCCCTTTTTAATGATTTCAAAATCTGGTGGCGCAAGAATGCAAGAGGCCTCATTGTCGCTTATGCAACTGGTAAAAACATCGGCCAAATTAGCGCAGCTTTCAGAAGTTAATATTCCTTATATTTCATTGTGCACAGACCCGACTACTGGTGGCACAACGGCATCTTATGCAATGCTTGGCGATATTAATATTGCGGAACCAAATGCGTTAATCGCTTTTGCCGGACCGAGAGTGGTGAAAGATACCACCGGAAAAGATTTGCCGGAAGGATTTCAACGCTCAGAATTTGTGATGGAACACGGCTTTTTAGACAAAATTGTGGAACGCAAACACTTGAAAAATCAAATTAATTTATATATTGATTTAATTCAAAACTTACCATTAAGAAAATAAGAAAAGCGAGCGAAAAAGCTTGCTTTTCTTAATTAAAGCGCTTATTTCTGTTCAAATAAATTAACTGCAAAGTTTCTTTTTTCTGAAAAAATATTATTTCAATAGAACCCATTTTTTTTAAGCCGTTATAGAATTGCCTTTTAAGGGTTTAATGTTCTATACGAAATAAAATAACACTTCGCAATTTATTGTAAATCAATAATAATAATAGTATATTTGCCGACTGCAAGCCATAAGGTTTCGCAATACATAAAAATTATTAATAAAATTAATGTTAGCATGTACTTAACTAAAGAGAAAAAAGAAGAAATTTTCGCAAAACA